>VBAE01000060.1 GCA_005882415.1 Alphaproteobacteria bacterium
CCACCGCCGCATTGGCGCCGCCCGCCGGGGCCGCGCCCGCTTCGGGCATGGGCACCGGGATGATCTGCTGCGCGACCGGCTCCTGGACCAAAGCCGACTGGAAGTGGGCGTAGAACAGGTGGGCGACGTCGAAGCCGCCGCCTTCGAAGCGCTGAACGATGTCGTTGGCGATCGCCTGAGCTTCGGCGAAATTGGCGAACTTGGTCTCGCTGGTGTCGTACTCGCGGACGATCTGGCGCGGGTAGAGGCGGGAGATGACCGCTTTGCCCTTGCGCCCGACCAGGTAGAAATGGACCGTCTTGCCCTGGCGGATCAAATCGTCGGCGGCCTTGCGGGCGGCGCGGACGATGTTCGAGTTGAACGCACCGGCGAGGCCGCGGTCGGAGGTGCAGACGACCAGCAAATGGGTCTGGTCCGATCCGGTGCCGGCGAGAAGCTTCGGGCTCTGCGGGCTGATCGTGACCTTGGCCGCAATGCTCGCCATCACCTGCTCCATGCGGCTTGCATAGGGGCGCCCGGACTCCGCCGCCTGCTGCGCACGGCGCAGCTTCGCGGCGGCGACCATCTTCATCGCCTTGGTGATCTTCTGCGTCGACTTGACCGACGCGATCCGCCCTTTGAGCGCCTTGAGAGAGGCCATTGTTCTTTCCTTCTCCCTCTCCCCACCGGGGAGAGGGCCGGGGAGAGGGGGAGTATGATCCCGCTCTGCCCTGTGCCTACCGATGAGAGAGGCTCTTCCCCTCTCCCAACCCTCTCCCCGGAGGGGAGAGGGCTATTTACGCAAACGTCTTCACGAAATCGCCGATGATCGTTTTCAGCTGGGCCGTCGTGTCGTCGTCCAGCGCCTTGGTGTCGCGGATCTTGCCGAGCACCGCGCCGTGGTCGGAGCGGACGTGGCTCAAGAGCGCGCTCTCGAAGCGGGTGACGGCGTTGACCGGCACCGTGTCGAGAAAGCCGTTCACGCCGGCGAAGATCGAGACGACCTGCTCCTCGACCGGCATCGGGCTGTACTGCGGCTGCTTGAGCAGCTCGGTCAGCCGGGCGCCGCGGTTGAGCAGGCGCTGGGTCGAGGCGTCGAGGTCGGAGCCGAACTGGGCGAAGGCCGCCATCTCGCGATACTGGGCAAGCTCCAATTTGATCGAGCCGGCGACCTTCTTCATCGCCTTGGTCTGCGCGGCCGAGCCGACGCGGCTGACCGAGAGGCCGACGTTGATGGCCGGACGGATGCCCTGGTAGAAGAGCTCGGTCTCGAGGAAGATCTGGCCGTCGGTGATCGAGATGACGTTGGTCGGGATGTAGGCCGACACGTCGCCCGCCTGGGTCTCGATGATCGGCAGAGCGGTCAGCGAGCCCGAGCCGTTCGCCTCGTTGAGCTTCGCCGCGCGCTCGAGAAGCCTCGAGTGGAGATAGAAGACGTCGCCCGGATAGGCTTCGCGGCCCGGCGGGCGGCGCAGCAGGAGCGACATCTGGCGGTAGGCGACGGCCTGCTTGGAGAGGTCGTCATAGACGATGACGGCGTGCATGCCGTTGTCGCGGAAATATTCGCCCATCGTGCAGCCGGTGTAGGGCGCCAGGAACTGGAGCGGGGCCGGCTCGGAGGCGGTCGCGGCGACGACGATCGAATATTCCATCGCGCCATTCTCTTCGAGCGCGCGGACGATCTGGGCGACGGTCGAGCGCTTCTGGCCGACGGCGACGTAGATGCAATAGAGCTTCTGGCTCTCGTCGTCGCCCTGATTGGCCTGCCGCTGGTTGATGAAGGTGTCGAGCGCGACGGCCGACTTGCCGGTCTGGCGATCGCCGATGATCAGCTCGCGCTGGCCGCGGCCGACGGGCACGAGCGCGTCGAGGGCCTTGAGGCCGGTCTGCACCGGCTCGTGCACGGACTTGCGCGGGATGATGCCCGGCGCCTTCACTTCCACGCGGCGGCGCTCGGCGGCCTCGATCGGGCCCTTGCCGTCGATGGGATTGCCGAGGCCGTCGACGACGCGCCCGAGCAGGCCCTTGCCGACGGGGACATCGACGATGGTGCCGGTACGGCTGACGGTGTCGCCTTCCTTGATCGCGCTGTCGTTGCCGAAGATCACGGCGCCGACATTGTCCGCCTCGAGATTGAGCGCCATGCCCTGGATGCCGCCCGGGAAGGCGATCATCTCGCCGGCCTGGACGTTGTCGAGGCCGTGGATGCGGGCGATGCCGTCGCCGACCGAGAGGACGGTGCCGACTTCGCTGACCTGGGCTTCATCGCCGAAGCTGGCGATCTGGTCGCGAATAACCTTGGAAATTTCTGCGGCGCGGATGTCCATGTTCAGCCTTTCATCGCATGCGCGAGGGTGTTGAGTTTGGTGCGGATGGAGCCGTCGATCTGTTGGGATCCGATCTTCACGACCAGCCCGCCCAAGATGGTGGGATCGACCGTGAGATCAACCGCGACGTCGCGGCCGACCCGGCTCTTCAAATTGGTTTTCAGCGCCTCGACCTGGTCGTCGCTCAAGGGACGGGCCGAGACCACTTCGGCAGTCGTCTCGCCGCGATGGTCGGCGGCGAGCAGGTTGAAGAAGCGGATGATGTTGCCGAGCTGGCCGAGGCGGCGGTTCTGGGCGAGCACGCCGAGGAAGTTCGAGGTGATGGGATCGAGCCCCATCGATGCCGCGACCGCCTTGACGGTGCGCAGAGCGTCCTCGCGCCCGATCAGCGGGCTGGTGGTGAGCTCGCGCAGGTCCGCCGACTCGCGCAGCCCCTCGCGGAGCGCGGCGAGGCTGGTGCCGACCGCCTCGAGCTGGCGCTCGTCCCGTGCCAGTTCGAACAATGCGGTCGCATAGCGGCCCGCCAGACTTGCCTGAATGCCGCCGGAATTCTCCACGCGCGCCTCGACTCCCTACAGATTTGTTTATGGGGCCCCCTTGGCGCCCTCCGGATGGAGAGCGCGGGCCCCATAATTGACTCATGATAAGAAGACGCCCGGGGCGCCCTCGCTACGGTCGCGGGCGCCCTAGCAGGGGCATTGCTGCGATGCAACCGGTGCGGTGGGCGTTCGGCTTTGAAAGCAAGCTCCGGGATGCAGGGGAGCCGAATCGCCGGTAGAAGGGGCGTATGGAACAGACGCTTCAACTCGACGCCGAAGCCGCCTGGGCCGCGGTGCTTCGCCGCGACCGCGCGCAGGATGGGCGGTTCGTCACCGGCGTGCTCAGCACGGGGATATACTGCCGGCCGTCCTGCGCCGCGCGGCATCCGAAGCGGGAGAATGTGCGCTTCTTCGGGAGCGGGGCCGAGGCGGCGGCGGCAGGGTTGCGGGCGTGCCTTAGGTGCAAGCCCGACGACGTCGCGCGCGATGCGGCGGCGGTGGAGAAGGCGGTTCGGCTGATCGACGGCGCCGAGACTCTGCCTGCGCTCGACGAACTCGCCGCCGCGGCAGGCTATTCGCCCTTCCACTTCCACCGCCTGTTCAAGCGCGCCACCGGGCTCACCCCGGCGGCCTATGCGCGCGGCAAGCGTGCCAGGAGCATGACCATGACCCTCGAAAGCAACGACCGCGTGACCGACGCCATCTACGATTCCGGCTATTCCGGCCCGGGCCGCTTCTATGCCGACGCCAAGGACCGGCTGGGGATGACCCCGTCCGCCTGGCGCGACGGGGGACGCGGGGAGACGATCCGCTGGGCTACGGCCGAGACTTCGCTGGGGACGATGCTTGTCGCGGCCACCGCCCGCGGCATCTGCCGGCTGTCCTTCGACGAGGACGAATCGGCGCTCCGCTCCCGCTTCCCCAAGGCGGCGATCGAGCCCGGCGGGGAGGCGATGGCCGACCTGCTGCGCCGAACTGACGAAGCGGTCGAGGCGCCGGAGCGGCCGGGTGTGGCGCGAGCTCACCCGGATCCCGCCGGGCGAGACTCGCACCTATGCCGAGATCGCCGCCGCGGTCGGCCGCCCGGGCGCGATCCGCGCGGCGGGCTCTGCCAACGGCGCCAACAAGGTCGCGATCCTCATCCCCTGCCACCGCGTGATCCGCACCGGCGGCGCGCTGGGCGGCTATGCCTATGGCCTGGAGCGCAAGGCGAAGCTGCTCGAGCGGGAGGGGCGGGGCCATTAGAGGAAGGAGTAAGGGTCGACGTCGACGCTGACCCTCACGCCGCGCGGCCAGTCGAGCTTGCCGAGCCAGTCGCGGATCACGTCCTGGACGTCGAGGCTTCGCGCGGCGTGGACGAGGAGGCGCTGGCGGTGGCGGCCGCGGAGCATTGCCAGCGGGGCTGGGGCGGGGCCGAAGACGGCCATATTCTCCACCTGCGGCGCGGTCTTGCCGATCAGGCGGGCGGTCTCGGTGGCCTCGGCGAGGTCCTCGGCGGAGACGATGATCCCGGCGAGGCGGCCGAAGGGGGGCATCGCCGCCTCCCGCCGGGAGTCGGTCTCGGCGGCGTAGAAGCTCTCGGCGTCGCCGCTGACCAGGGCCGCGATCACCGGGGCGGACGGGTCGTGGGTCTGGACGAAGACCCGGCCCGGCTTCTCGCCGCGCCCGGCGCGGCCGGCGACCTGGGCGATCTGCTGGAAGCTGCGCTCGGCGGCGCGCAGGTCTCCGCCCTGGAGGCCGAGGTCCGCGTCGACCACTCCGACGAGGGTCAGGTTGGGAAAGTGATAGCCCTTGGTGACGAGCTGGGTGCCGACGACGATGTCGATGTCCCCTGCCTCCATTCGACCGACGAACTCGGCCGCCTTGGCCGGCGACCAGATCGTGTCCGAGGTGACGATAATGGTGCGGGCGTCCGGGAACAGCGCCCGGACCTCGTCCGCGATCCGTTCGACGCCGGGGCCGACGGGGACGAGGCTGCCTTCCTCCTCGCATTCGGGGCATTTGTGGGGCGGCGGCATCATGTGGCCGCAATGGTGGCAGGCGAGGCGGTGGACGAGCCGGTGCTCGACCATCCAGGCGGTGCAATTCGGGCATTGGAAGCGGTGCCCGCAATGGCGGCAGAGGGTGAGCGGGGCATAGCCGCGCCGGTTGAGGAAGAGGAGGGACTGCTGCCCGGCCTCGAGGTTCGCCTCGATCTCGCGGACGAGGGTGGGGGCGAGCCAATGGCCGCGTGGCGGCGGGTCCTGCGTCAGGTCGATCGCTGTGATGTCGGGGAGGGTGGCGCCGGCGTAGCGGCTGGGCAGCTTGACCTCGCGATACACGCCGATCTCGGCCATCTGACGGGTCTCGATGGCCGGGGTGGCGGAGGCGAGGATCACCGGGATCTTCTCCAGCTTGCCGCGCATCACCGCCACGTCGCGGGCGTGGTACTGGACCCCGTCTTCCTGCTTGAAGCTCGGCTCGTGCGCCTCGTCGACGACGATCAGGCCGAGATCCGGGTAAGGGAGGAAGAGCGAGGAGCGGGCGCCGACCACCACCTTCGCCTCGCCGCTGGCGATCGCGCGCCAGGCGCGGCGGCGCTGCGATTGGCGGAGGCCCGAATGCCAGGCGACCGGCTCGCAGCCGAAGCGGGCGCGGAAGCGCTTTAGGAAGGGCTCGGTGAGCGCGATCTCGGGGAGCAGGACGAGGGTCTGGCGGCCCATCCGGAGCGATTCCGCGACTGCCTCGAAATAGACCTCGGTCTTGCCGGAGCCGGTGACGCCGTCGAGCAGGAAGGGGGCGAACTCGGCCTGCTGGACGGCGAGGACGAACTCCCGCGCCGCCGCCTTCTGCGCCGCCTCCAGGTGGGGCGGGTGGTGGTCCGGGTCGGGGCGGGGGTAGGGGTCGTCGATCGACACCTCGACGGCCTCGATCGCCCCGGCCTTGACCAGGCCGCGGATCACGCCGTCCGAGACGTCGGCGGCGAGGGCGAGCTCGCGGACCAGGCCCTGGCGGTCCTCGATCCGCTCCAGCGCCTGGGCGCGTTGCGGGGTAAGGCGTTCGGGGACGAAGCCGGTGGCGCGGTACTCGGTGATCGTCCGGGCGCCGTCGAGGGCGCTCGCCGAGGCAAGCGCCATTCGGAGGACCGAGGGGATGGGGGCCAGGTAATAGTCCGCGGTCCACTCGATCAGGCGGCGGAGCGGGGCCTTCAAGGGCGGCAGGTCGTAGACGGCGAGGAGGGGGCGGAGGCGGTTGTCGCCGACCTCCTCCGTCTCCAGCCGCTCCGGCTCCCACGCCACCCCCGTCATCTGCCTTGGGCCCAGCGGCGCGAGCACGATCGAGCCCGGCTCGACCTCGCGCCCGGCGGGAGCGCGATAGTCGAGCGGACCCAATGCGGCATTGAGCAGGAGGACGCGGACCCGGTTCATTCCCCCCGCATATGGCCTTTCGGTGGCGATGCGGAAGGCTTGTCGGACCTCCTAGACGTAACGGGCGGGCTGGAGGGCCGCGTGGACGATCCGGATCTGGTCGAGCGCGCCCCCCGCCCGGCCGGCGAAGCCGAGCACCACCGCGCCCGGCCCGGGCTCCCAATCCTCGACCGTGCCCCCGGTGCCGCCGGCGGCGATGCTGCGCCGTCCGGAATGGGCCACGATCGAGTCGATCAGGCCGCCATGGCCGATGCGGAACTTCGACAGGAATTGGCCGTCGCCAAGGTCGAACTTGGCGCCGGCGCTGCCTTCCGTCCCATGGGTGGTCATCCAATCCCCTGTGCCGGAGGTGTAGCCGACCTCAATCCGGCGGATCACGTCGTACTTGTCCCATTTGCCCGGGGCGAGCCGGATCGATTGGATCCGCACCCGGTTTTGGAACGCCTTGCCGACCGGCATGAAGTCGAAATTCGGGCCGGTGTCGCTTCCGAACGAGGCGGGCTGGGGTTCGTCGAAGGCGAGCACCGGCTCCCCCTCGGCCAGCGACGGCAGCTCCGGTGCCTTAAAGTCGCCGGTCGGGTTTTCCTCCCAGGCGTGGACCTGGGCCTCGATCGTCCTCTCGTCCGCCGCGACCCGCCCGCCGAATTCGTCGAGCTTGGGGTCCTCGAAGCCATAGACTTCGTAGACCTCGCCGAGCAGCCCGATCTGCTCCTTGACGCTGCCGAGATGGGGGAGGTTGGTCAGGATTCCCGGCGTGTCGGTGAAGTAGCGGCGGTTGGCCGTCACCTTGGCGAAGCCGCGGCCGAACCCCGGAATCCTCTCATAGCCTTCGACCTTGAAGCCCGTCATCACCGGCGCGTTCATCTCCATCGCCGAGAACCTGCGCGCGAAATCGATCATTCCGGGCGGGTCCGGCAGCTGGACGCCGCGGACGCCAGTCATCTCCTGGCTGAAGGTCCACTGCACTTCGGTCCTCTCGGAGAATTGAGAGAGCTTGAGCTGCGTTTCGGCGGTGAAGGTCAGGCCGCCCGAGATTCCGCTCGCCCGCAACGAGGCGACGAGGTTGCTCCGCTCCGAGCGGCTCCTCGTCCGGAAGGTGTAGACGGCGTAATATTCGCCGCCCTCGAACGTCTCGCTGATGTAGGAATCGCCATAGTTGCGGACGAACTCGGCCGCCTCCGCGTCGTCGGCGGGCGGCGCGACGCCCGGCACCAGCGCCGCGGTCAGCACCTTGTAGTGGCCGAGGCCGTTGCGGACATGGGCGACGATGGTGAGGTTGTTCTCCGTCACGTGCAGGCTGTTCATGAAGTTCATCTTGGCGGTGGCCCTGAACCCTTTGAGAAAGCTGACCGACACCGACGCGTCGATCTCCAGCGCCCTCGCCAATTGCTCGCTGGACTGGCAGACCTCGATCCTCATGCTGACCGGAAGACCGTCGGGCAGGGTCTCGCCCTCGACTATCCGCGTCGGAAGCATGCCGTGGGCGACACTGTCATACCCGCCGAACAGCCTGCGCGCGGCATCGCCGGCGCCAGAATTCACCTGTGCCATGTAATATTCCTCGCTCGTGAGAGTTTTTAGAGCGAGTCGAATCTTAACACAGATTAGCCCAAACGTACAACGTTACTTGTCCGAAACTTATAAAACCAGATCTTCCTACTAAGTAGTTTTCAGAATTTTTGCTGGTTTTAGCTTGGCATAGCGGACTTGGAGCTGGTCGGTGATTCCACCATGAGATCCTCATCCGGGCCCAGCCGGGCGTCTCTGCCTGAGTGGCACGAAAGGCACGAGAGGCACGAAAGGCACAAGAGTCACATGGATCGTGGGGGGGTATCCGCTCCAGCGAGCGGCGTTGCGCCTGTCCCCGAGGGCCCGGGGTGGGGAGCGGCGCGGGGTGAAGCTCACGAAGTTTAGGGTCTCGCCGCTTTTCGCCGGGGGCGGCACAAGACTTCCACGAAGCGGGGCTGGACGGCGGGCGGGGGAGGGATAAGGTTCCATTCGACAGTTTAGAACATAAGTGGTACGGTGTAGGAAAGTGTTTTCTGTATGCCCCGCTAACCCGATGAAACGATGTCCGCTGGCGCATCCTTCGAAGCGGCTTAGTATCCGGCGCTTACAGCCTGAAGGGAGGGACCGTGACCCAGCACCGCATCTACACGATGAGCTTCGCCAAGGTGTACCCGCTCTACGTCGCCAAGGCGGAGCGGAAGGGGCGGACGAAGGCGGAGGTCGACGAGATCGTCGAGTGGCTGACCGGCTACGGCCCGGAGGCGCTGGCGGCTGTGCTGGAGGCGGGCACCGACTTCGAGACCTTCTTCGCAAAGGCGCCGCGGATGAACCCGGCGCGGGCGGCGATCACGGGCCTGGTCTGCGGGGTGCGGATCGAAGCGGTCGAGGAGCCGCTGATGCGGGAGATCCGCTATCTCGACAAGCTGGTCGACGAGCTGGCGCGCGGGAAGAAGATGGAGAAGATTTTGCGGGTGGGGTGAGGGGGTGGCTGCGAGCGCCCGCCCCGCTCAACGCCGGCGTATGCATGCGCCGTGATTGACTGGCTACTGATCCCGCGTAACGCAGCAATTCTTAACTGGGTGAGCTTCGTGTTTGGCGGGCTCGGTCTGGCCCTCGCGCTCCTCGGTCTGAAGATTGCCCTGAACCAGCTGAAGGGCATTAAATCAGAGACGGAGGCTGCAAAGGCGGCAATTGACTCTGTGCAGGTAAGGGTTGCGGCTTTTGACACAGCCGAAGAGTGCCAGAGCGCCCGATCCCTCATACGGTCGATCCATGGTCACTTACACGCACAAGAATGGCAGAACGTTGTGCTGGCATATGAGAAGCTGATTGAAAGCTTTCTTCGGTTGAGCCATTCGAATTCGTCGATATCGCAGGAAGATAGACTACTTCTTCAGAAAATGACTAGGGACATGGCGAGCATCTGCGACGGTATTCGGAAGAGATCTGGCACAAATTCGCACGGGTCAGTGGTATTGCGAGGACAAGATCAGGCTCTTCGAGATTTCTCGGACATCATGACAAAAATAACCTTTGCAGTAGCAAGGAATCTTCAGCAATGACGACATACACAGAACAGCTTCGGAAGCTACTAGAGGGCCTCTACCTCCGCACAATCGAGAAGTCTATCAACTGGACATATGACGAAAGCTCTGATTCTTGTGAGTCTCGACTAGGAGATGGTTATGTGCAGGTCGTGGGTGAGACTGACGATGCGGGAGATTACTATAGTTTTATAAAACTGCTAAACTACAACAAACAAGTAATAGATAGCATATATGGTGGTAGTTACGGCCTAAAGGACCACAAGCCGTCCAATACAGGCCATCCGGATTACTGGAAGCTCATTGTAGACTTAAAACAGGCTGCGGAGCGGTCCGCCTTAGGCGCTGACAAGGTAATCGAGACAATGTTGCTAAGGCTAAATTCAGACAATCTTAAGCTTGATGATGATGAAGTGCCATTCTAGGTACAGCTTCTAGGTTCTTTGCCGATCCATAGTCGGCCTGCTCGTTCCGCGCGTTCGTTGCGCGCTCCTTAGTGGCGCTCCCCATCTCCTGACCGTTTCCTAATCTAGCAGAGCGGCCGGCCCTGTCCCAAGGTACGCTCGATCCCACTTCCCCCAAGCTTAACGCTTCCTGCATACCCGCGCCGCGTGGATGCCCGGAGTCGCGCAGCTTCGGACGATTTCGTTGCGTATGAGCTTGCAGGGATTGGCGCTGTTGCAGGGGGGATGGGTGGCGGGGGAGACCTGGATGCAGCGGCTGACCAGGGCGGACGAGGCTTCGCGGCCGATTTCGGCTCGGCAGGAGCGGGTGGGGGTGGTGGTCGCAGCGCCGGCCGTTCCCGCCCAGAGCGAAGCGGCGATCGCCAAGCCTAACTTCATGCCCATCATCCTCTCCCGACTCGCGCGTTCGACGCCTGCTGGGTAGAAGGTGCCGAATCCCTCCTGCCCAAGGCCAGCCCGAAATGAAATTCTTCGTCGACACCGCCGACACTGCCGAAATCCGCGACCTTGCCGCAACCGGGCTGGTCGACGGGGTGACCACCAACCCGTCGCTGATCCACAAGGCGGGGCGCAACTTTCTGGAGGTGGTCGAGGAGATTTGCGGGATCGTCGACGGGCCGGTCTCCGCCGAAGTGGTCGCGCTCGACCATGAGGGGATGATGCGGGAGGCGGAGATCGTTCGGAGGATCGCCGACAATGTCGCCGTGAAGGTGCCGCTCACCGTCGATGGTTTGAAGACCTGCAAGGCGCTGACTTCGGACGGGACGATGGTCAACGTGACGCTGTGCTTCACGGCCAACCAGGCATTGCTCGCCGCCAAGGCGGGGGCGACCTTCATCTCGCCCTTCGTCGGGCGGCATGACGATATCGGCTTCGACGGGATGCAGATCATCTCGGAGATCCGCACGATCTACGACAATTATGATTTCGAGACCCAGATCCTGGTGGCGAGCGTCCGGCACCCGGTGCATGTGCTCCAGTCGGCGATGATCGGGGCGGACGTGATGACGGCCCCGCCGGCGGTGATCCGCCAGCTGTTCAAGCATCCGCTGACTGACCGCGGAATCGAGAGCTTCCTCGCGGACTGGGGAAAGACCGGCCAGTCTATAGGCTAACTGATCCAGGTTAGCGCCGAAGCGTTCTCCGGGCGGGGCGATGCCGTTGCGGGGGCCGGAACGGCGGGAGCCGCCGCCTCGTTCTCTTCTCCACATGACCAGTTGAAGGAGAGACCACATGGCGGACGACAACAACCGGAACGAAGGCGTCATCGACAAGATCGCCAACGCCCTCGGCCTCGGCGACAATGACGACAGCAGCAGCGAACGCGATCAGGAGCGGAACCAGGAGTTCGGCCAGCAGCAGCAGAACCAGGAGTTCGGCCAGCAGCAGCAGCAGAACCAGGAGTTCGGCCAGCAACAGCAGCAGAACCAGGAGTTCGGCCAAGACCGCCAGCAGGACGGCGGCGGAAGCGCGCTGTTCGGCGGCTCGGGCAGCACCGGCGGGATCGACGGGCTGAGCGGCTCGACGCCGTCCAGCGCGACCACGGGCGACTATGGCAGCTCGGGCGCGAGCGACAGCTTCGGAAGCAGCGGAAGCAGCGGTTCGGACTTCGGCGGCCCGGACCGGTCGACCGGCGGCAATAGCGGCATGGGTGGCGGAAGCGGCACCGGCGGCGGGCTCGGCTCCAGCAGCGGCAATGCCGACGTCCTCGGCGCCAGCGGCGGCGAGCTCGGCGCGACGGCCGGCAATGGCGGCGGCGGAGCGACCGGCGGCGGCACCGGCGGACCGCTCCTCGGCGGCGACCCGGACGGAAGCACCGGCATCCTGCCGCGCGACGGCACCGCCTCGCGCCCCGGCGGCATCGACAATCCGTAAGCGCGGGTTGTTCGAAACGACAAGGAAAGGGCCTCCGTTCGCGGGGGCCCTTTTCTCGTTCAGCCCATGGCGAGCGGGCTGAAGGTCAGGTCGAGCTCGCTCCAGCCGGTCGCCCACAGGGCCTGGGGGAGATGGACCGGGGAGCAGCGGATGACGGCGGTGGTCGCCGCCTGCGCCATCTGGCCCGCATAGAATTGGTTGCCGGGCGTGATTCCCGATTGCGAGACGACCGAGGGCATCCCGACCAGCGACCCGTCGCGGCCGAAGCGGACCCTTAGCTTGGTGGTGATCTGGCGGGCGGAGTGGGCGATGCGGGGGGAGCGGTAGCAGCGCTGGACCTGCTGCGCCGCCTTGGTGGCGATGGCCTGGATCTCGAGCTGCGACACGGTGGGCCCGATCGCCTGGGCGCGCG
>VBAE01000061.1 GCA_005882415.1 Alphaproteobacteria bacterium
GAGGCATATCCCGCCCAATTTCTCCCGCTCGACGATCGCCACCTTCAGCCCAAGCTGGCTGGCGCGGATCGCGGCGACATAGCCGCCGGGACCGGAGCCCAGGACGATGAGGTCGTAAGTGTCAGCCATTTTCGCGATCTTTCCATGAGCGGCGGAGGAACAGGCCGAGCAGGCCGCCGAAGAAGAAGAGGAAACCGGCAAGGGCGCCCTCCTCCCCCATCAGCCGAAGGACGTCGTCGAGACCGGGGTAACCGCCCGCGCAGTCGGCGCAGAAGGTGGTGGCATTCCAATAGACGGCGACCGCCAGATCCACGGCCACCGCCGCCACCAGCAGCAGGGCCAGCTTGCGGGCCGGACGGGCACCGATCGGGGATTCGCCCTCCGTCATCGGCCCACCCACGCGAGCGACGCCGGGGGAGAGGGGCTCCTCACGCAATCATCCCCAGCGGGCTCTCCACCAGTTCCTTGAAGCGCTTCATCAGCGCCGCGCCGTCGCGATCTGAAGCGAATCGTCGATAACCCAGGGCCTCTTCTCCCCCGCCCCGATGGCCATGATCATCCCCTGGGGCGGGTTGATGACCGCCTCGAACTGCCGAATTCCATACATCCCCATGTTCGAAAGCGAAGCCGTCCCCCCCTGATATTCCTCGGGCTTCAGCTTGTTGTCGCGCGCGCGGGCGGCGAGGTCGGCCATTTCGGTGGAGATGGCGGAGAGGGCGCGGCTCCCCGCGTCCTTGACGATCGGGGTGATGAGCCCGGTCGGTGTCGAGACCGCGACCGAGATGTCGGCGCGGTGGAAGGTGATGAGCTCGGCCGGCGTGAACATGACGTTGCAGCTCGGCACCTCGGTCAAAGCCACGGCGAGCGCCTTGATCATGAAGTCGTTGACGCTGAGCTTGACGTTGCGGGCCGCGAGGCCGGCGTTGAGCTCGCCCCGAAGCTTCAGAAGCGCGTCGAGGCGGATGTCCACCGTGAGATAGATGTGCGGGACCTGCTGCTTCGACTCGGTGAGCCGCCGCGCGATGGTCTTGCGGATGTTGGAGAGCTTGGCCGCCTCGTGCGGGATGTCGGCGACCGTGACGGCCTGCGGAGTGGGAGCGGGCGCGGGTGCTGCTGCGGGTGCTGCGGCGGCCGGAGAGGCGGCGGCGGGGGCGGCCTTGCCAGCGCCGTCCACGTCCGCCTTGACGATCCGCCCGCCAGGGCCCGAGCCCTGCAAGGAGCCGAGGTCGACACCGCGCTGCTCGGCCAGGCGACGCGCGAGCGGGCTCGCCTTCACCCGGTCGCCGCCGTCCTGCTTCGCTTGGGCCGGAGCCTTCACTTCGGGAGCAGGCGCCGGGGCCTGCGTCGCAGGCTGCCCTGCCCCAGTCTCGCCGCCGTCCTTCGCCACCGGCTCCGTCCCTTCGGCAACGAGGATCTTGGCGATCGTCCCCTCGTCGACGGCCTCAAACTCCATCGTTGCCTTGTCGGTCTCGATCTCGGCGAGGAGATCGCCGGCGGCGACGGTGTCGCCCTCCTTCACCAGCCATTTGGCGAGGGTGCCCTCTTCCATCGTCGGGCTGAGGGCGGGCATCTTGAGTTCGATGGGCATAAGCGCCGGGCTCCTGGGCGAAGGCGTATCGTGAACGCCCAAACAGCAAGTCCGGGTGCGCGGTCAAGGCCTGTCCTCCCTTGCGCCCGGCACCCCGGCTTGCGCGCCCCCGCAATCTGTCGCAGCATCGCGCCCGCAAGAGAGGCTTTTTCGATGCGTTCCTACCTGGTGGTGATCGACGAGACGCAGGAAGCGCGGGTGGCACTGCGCTACGCCGCCCGCCGCGCCGCGCGCACCGGCGGCGGGGTCGACATCCTCGCCATCATCCCCCCGGCCGAGTTCGTCCAATGGGCCGGCGTCCAGGCGGCGATGGAGGAGGAAGCGAAGCTCCGAGCCGAAGCGATGGTGCTCCAGGCCGCGGGCGCAATCGTCGAGGAAGCCGGAATCCAGCCCTCGATCCTCGTCCGCCAGGGCGAGGCGGTGAAGGCGATCACCGACGTGATGAAGGAACGCGACAACATCGCGGCGTTGGTGCTGGGCGCAGCGGCGGACGGCGGACCGGGCCCACTCGTCGCCCACTTTTCGGGCGCCGTGGCCGGCACCCTTCCCTGCCCGCTGGTCATCGTCCCCGGCGGGCTGGCCGAGGAAGCGCTCGACCAGCTCGCCTAACCGTCATTGCGAGCGAAGCGAAGCAATCCAGTGCGGGTTCTGAGGCCCGCTGGATTGCCGCGTCGCTTCGCTCCTCGCAATGACGGGGCTGGGGCTAGCCCCGCTCGCCATCCCCCATCGGTGCGGGCGCCTCGCAGTCGCAGCTCGGGGCGGCGCGGTGGATCACCCGGCGGTGATAGGCGCGGCGGGCGGGCTGGCGGACCGTCTCGTAATAAGTGCGGGTCTCCATCACCGGGGCGGTGGTCGTGATCGTCTCGGTCACCACCACCGGGCCGCTATAATAGCCGGCGCCATAGCCGTAACCCCGATAGCCCGGAGGCGGCGGCACGGGCGGCTGCTGCCAGCCGGGAGGCGGCCCGCAGCGGTCGTTGCACCCGCCCTGCGGCGGCCCGTAGCCGGCGCCATAACCGTCGCCGCCGTCCGCATAATCGTCGCGATCGTCGCCATAATCGTCTTCATCGTAGCCGCCATCGCCGACATAGACCGGCACGCCGTCGCCATTGCGGCCCCAGCGGTCGCCATAGCGGTCCCAGTCCATGCCGGTGCGGCTGTCATAGACCCGCCCCCGGCCGTCGATCAGCAGCGCATCGTCATAATAGCGCACCCAGCGGCCGCCGTTGAACGGCTGCGGGAACCCATACATCCCCCAATTGCGCACGACGAACTGCGGGCCCCACCAGAATTGCGGAAGGAAGCCGCCGCGCTGGATTCGGCGGAACTGGAAATTGCCGCCGCCATGATGGGAGCCCATGCCCATGCCCCCGTGCATCCCGCCATGCATTCCGCCCTGCATTCCGGGCCGCATCCCCTGCCGCATCTGCATCTGCTGCATCTGCATCGGCGGAACCGCGCCCCGCGCGGCGACCGGAGCCGCAGCGACCGCGACGCTCTGCGCCGAGCCCTCGCGCCAGCTCACGCCCGGCATCGCCTGGACCCGCGGCGCCGCCTGCACCTGCACCCGCATCGGCGGCGCAGAGCCGACCTGCTGAATCCGCATATCGGGAACCCCGACCCAGCCCGGATCGGGAACCGTCTGAGCGAAAGCTGCGGAAGCGGTGAAAGCGGCCGACCCGGCCAGTAGAGCGAGCGCAAGCGTCCTCATGCCGATCCCCTCGTGCAAAAGCGGACCGGGGGGTGCCCCGGCCATTAACGCTTTCTTAACGCTTGGAGTGCGGGTTTTCTACCAAGGCAAGGCGCGGCGCGAGCATGCGTGCCAGTTCGACACAGCCGGCGACGTCCTCCGCATCGAACCGCGCGCCACGCGGACTGTCGAGATCGAGCACCCCGAGCAGCTCCCCGTCATGGACCAAAGGCACCACCAGCTCGGACGCCGAGGCGCTGTCGCAGGCGATATGGCCCGGGAAAGCGTGCACATCCTCGATGCACTGCACCTCCCGAGTCGAAGCCGCCGTCCCGCAAACCCCTTTCCCGAAGGGAATGCGGATACAAGCCGCCCGCCCCTGGAACGGCCCAAGCACCAGCTCCCCCCCGACATTGCGATAGAAGCCGGCCCAGTTGAGCTCAGGCAGCGACTCCCAAAGGAGAGCCGCGACATTGGCCATATTGGCGATCGCGTCGGGCTCACCGTCGGTGAGCGACTCCGCCGCCGCGTTGAGCTCCCGGTACAGCGCCGGCTTGTCGGCGGCCTCGATTTTGAAATCGTACATCGCCGCCATGTCGTTGCTCAGCGCCCCAGAGGCAAGCCCCACGGCCGCTGTCTTTCCCCGGCCGCGGCGTGTACCCTGCCCTCCTCCATGAAAGTCTCGCTGCGAGAACGCCTCCGCTGGCATTGGTTCTACAAGGTCAAGCTCCCTCGCTACCTCCGGCGGATCCGGCCCGGAGACGTCGTCATCGACGCCGGCGCCAATGTCGGCGTTTATACGCTCGAATTCGCCCGCCGCGGGGCCGAAGTGTACGCGTTCGAGCCCCACCCCGACGCCTTCGCCCAGCTCCGCCTCGCCGCCCGGGACCTGCCCAACGTCACCTGCATCGCCAAGGCGGTCTGGGATCGCAATGGCAAAGCCGATCTCTACTTTCACGCTGAAGGGCGCGGCCTCCCCTGGTCGCACAGCGCGTCGCTGATCGCCGCCAAGGACAATGTCGACGCGGCCAGCTTCGCGGGCGTGGAGACGGTGCGGCTGGCGGATTTCATCGCCGGGGTCGGCCGAGTGCGCTTCCTCAAGATGGACATCGAAGGCGCGGAATATGCGGTCCTTCGGGACCTCATCGAGAGCGGCCATCATCGCGAGGTGGAACGGATCGCGGTCGAGACCCACGAACGCAGCCCCGCCTTGCAGGAAGAGCACCGCGCCCTGCTTCGCCTGCTAAGGCGCCACCGGGTCAGAAACGTAGATCTCGGCTGGATCTAGCCTTCTACGATTCGATCCGGGGCGCCGCCGCCGTCTCCGTTGCGACGCTGGTAATCTCGTCGTCTTCACGGGCGACGATGATCGTCTCCCGCCCATCCGCGGCCTGCAGGCGGACGATTCGGCGGTTTTGAACGCTCCGCCATCCCACTGCCACGATGATCGCGAACACGCCCAGCCCCAACAGGATGGCCAGGAGATTCGACGCTGAGTCGGTCATTTGACGTACCTCGCTCGTTGATGATGCCGGCCCATTGGCGCCCGAAACGTTAAAGAAGCCCCTGTTGCAGCCGGACAGCCACGCGCTATGCCATCGCCGATGACGAGACCCGCCGCCGTCGAACGTGCCTTCGCCCTTGCCCGCTCCGGTCAGTGCCGCAGCGTCGCGGCCATCGTCCGCCGCCTGCCCGAAGAGGATCGCGCGGCCGTCGAGGAACATTTGAGGACGCCGGCGGCCAGGCGGGAACTCATTCTGGTGTGCAGCGACGCCTGGCTTGCGGCGGGATAGACGCGGCGGCCCTGCTTCACCGCGCCGCGCCTACGGGTTGATGCAGTGGCTCCGATCACCGCCGATCGTTGGGCAGGTATCGCCGAAGCCGCCGCCGCCCGCGACCGCCGCGACAATGACGACGGCGACGAGGACGCCCCCCACGATGAGCAGGGTGGTGCCCGTCCCCCCCTTGATCCCGAGCCTCTTGTGGATCTCGGCGGCGTTCTGACCGGCGACGAAGTAAGTGGGGATCCCCTTTCGGCCGATGCCGATTTCGAGGCCTTTGCCGAAGGAGGTCTCGCCGATGGCCTCCTGGCCGTCCCGAACGGCAGCCGCACGTTGAGGCCGGCAAAGGCGGTCATGTGGCGGTCGGTGGCGCCCGAGTCGCGAAAATCGTCGGCAGCGGCACATGGCTGCGCGACGAGCATGGCCGCCGCGGCCGCCGCGAAGCCGTATCGAATCAATCTCATCCCGCTCTCCCGCCGATGCGAAGGTGCAGCAAATTGGCAGCCGGATGTGCGGGCTGTCCAGCCGGGATATTTCTATTTATTAGAAACGAAGGCGACGCGGGCCGGGCAGTGGCTGGCCAAGACGCTCGGCCCCATTCTTAGAAGCAGGCGAACGTCCGCAATGGATGCCAAACCGAACGTTGTGAAGCTTCGCTAGGTTCGGGAGCTCCATGGCGCGCTGCGGGCAGTTTGGGCGAGCGTGCGCAGCTCATCGATGCGCTCGCGAAAAACGGCGAGATCGTTCAACGAACCCATCCCGCCGGTAGCCTCCGCCACTATCGACTCGATGGCAGAAAAGTCACCACGTCCCAGCCGCTGCTCGTCCTGGAGAAGCCTGTTCGCCAACGCGTGCATGCCTTGCCGGAGCAGGAGACCGTGCAGCCGGACCAGAGCCTCTCTCAGGTCGGCGATCGTCTCGGCGGGAGGGCCATAACATGCGGGCATCTGTGGAGGCTAACCGACCCGGCCGAACGTCCGCAATGGGTGGAAAGCGGACGTTGAGGTTCAGTTGCGCGGATTGGGTGCCGCAGCAGGATTTGACGACGATCCTGCCTTCCCGGCAGGCCGTTACAGTCCAGATGGCACACAAGAGCTTCCCCCTGCCTGGCGAAGAGCTGGCGTCGTGAGTTCTCCCCCTCACGCCGGTGCTCCCGCTCCCACTCCGACGCTGGCCGGCGGTAAGGGGGAGACGAGCCAGAGGAGCAGTTCATTGGCGGCTCGCTACTCGGAATGATTCTCGCCGATGGCGGGCGGTGGAAATCCGCAGGGCGGGTGAGGCGGAGGAACCTGGTCAGGTCGAAAAGGCGGCGGGATACAGCGCGTAAGGTCGGGTCCCCAGAGAGCCTGCGCCCGCCGGCGCAAGGCTCGCGTCGCCGCTGGATAATTCTCCATCCACGCGCCTATCTCAGCGTCGTACCGACTTGGGGCGCATGTGGTCGAGGCAAGCGCCGCGAATGCTTTCAGGTGGTGCGTCTCGCGCGGCCCGCCGCCATATTGAACCTGCGGCGCGATGAAGGAGCAGCGCGGCACGTCGAGCAAGACCGACAGGATGGCGCCGTTGTCTCGGATCACGATCCGCGCCTCACCGTCGGCGCTGCGCGCGGCGAGTTCGATGACGCCGGTGTTCATCCAGATCACTCCAACGGTGCGCGCCCGCCGGTCCGTCCGGAGTGTCCAGGCGCCGATCCTCTCCTCCTCGTACGGGCCCCTTGCCGTCGTGGGAACGGTCGCGGAGGTCGAGGAGGTCGGGGGGAGCGGATCGGGCCATCCCGACGCTGGCGGTGGGGCCGGGGTGGCGGGCGCTGCGGCTCCCATTCCGCCCTCGGTCTCGCGGATCAATTCTGCCATCTCCTCTGTCGTGAAGCTCAGAAGCTCGATGCGCGCCGCGTTGGCCGCTGGGGGCACCCGCGTGGTGACGGTGGCGAACTCATAGCCGTTCCTTGACGGAACGAGGAAGAAGACGAAGGGCAGGGCCGGGTTTCCCTCCGCGCTCGTAACTAACAGAGTGGCATGATCGGAGCAGCTGTGGATCGTCCAGGGTTGCCCGGCAAGAAGCCGTCTGGCCGGGCCGGTCTTGCAGCTCAGAGTCGGCCCATCCGCCGACTGTTTCGTCTCCCGGCCTTTGTGAGCGAGCGTTGCTGCTGTGCACACTCCAGTCGGGGGGTCACAAAGCAAGGCTACCGCAGCAAGGAGGACGAGGCACCGCATTGTGCAACCTTACGAGCTGGCCGGCTGCAGGCAAGCGCGAGGTTCGCTTCGAATCCGGAGGGGATGGCCGCAACGGGTGGAAAGCGGACGTTGATGCCCATCACCCTCCGGTGAGGAACTTCATCGCACAGATCGCCAATGCCGGCGGTGCAACCGCGACGACGAACCGGGACTTGCTGAATCGGCGGTAGCAGAGGCATCCGGCCACGGTATGGCGACGCGCCGCCGTCCATCGCCATTGGCGACATCAGTGCGAGCCCGCATGCCGGAACGAGGAGAAGGCCTGACAGGATGGCGGCGGCGAGCGGAACGAGATGTCTGACAGTGATCTCGAAGGGGTCTTGGGTGAACATTCACGATGCCTCCCGGCGCTCCCGATCGGATCGCTATACGCCCGCCATCGTGATCAAAGCGCCCCAGCCGGCGAATGCCAGGAGCGCGACGAAGATCGCGAGCGCCACCAGGGGCCGGCGAGCGTGCGGGTCGGTCGAGTAGGTTCTTTCATTTTGCCAGCCTGAACGAGGGGCAGTTTCAGGGGAACACTAGTCCGCCTGTGAACGGCAATCCAGGGTGGAAAGTGGACATTCGGAAGCTTGCTCTCCAAGGCTTTCGACCTAAGCTTCACCGATGAAGCACAAAATCGTCCTGGCTTGGATGTCTTCGCTGCTCGCAAGCTGCGGCAATCATGGCACCTATGCCGGGGGATGCGGCGATCTGCCCGAGGGGTGGATTACGCCCCGCGAAGGCCGAGGGGTCCTCTCCGGACTGAACGTTGTCTCCGTCAGTGACGCCGGTCAGATCGGCTGGAACGGAAAGGCGGTCTCCGAACAGACTCTTCAGGAATATCTGAAGCTGAGCAGCGGCATGAACCCAGTGCCGGTGGTGCAGATCAAGTTCGGTCCCACCGTCGATTGTGAGACGGTCAGGCGCTTACGGGCTTTGATGTCGAGCAGCCTCGATTGCACGTATGGAAAGTGTGCTGAAGGGACCGGGAAGTGGTGGCTCCTCGGCGACGTAGTCGGCCCCGGCCACCCTTCGGAGCCTTACAACCCCGACGCTCCCGCGGCATCGGAAAGCAAGCAATGAGGCTGAACCTCAATCCAACTGCACCTTCCCACGCCCCGCCTTCACCGCGCCGCGCCCCTTCTTCGCGTCCACCCGCCGCGCCTTGGCCGCCTTGCTGACCTTCGTCTTCACCCTTTTCGCCTTACGAATATGCGCCTTGGCGATGAGTTCGGCCAAGCGGGCGCGGGCGTCTTCGCGGTTGGCGTCCTGGGTCCGGTAGGAGCGGGCGGTGATCACGATCTCGCCGTCCAGGGTCATTCGGCTTCCGGCCAGCTCCTTGAGGCGCGCGTAGACGGGCGGGGAGAGGCCGAGCTTGAAGACGTCGCAGCGCAGCTGGACGGCGGTCGCGACCTTGTTGACGTTCTGGCCGCCGGGGCCGGTGGAGGCGATGAACTTTTCCTCCAGCGCATCGTCGGGAATGGAGAAGGGTTCAGACGAGGTCATCGGTGAAGCCGGCGGCTCGGAAATGCTCGGGGAGCGGCGCCCGGGCCTCGATCGGCGCCTTGCCCTCGCGCTCGAGGCGGAGCGAGAGCGCGTGGAGCAGCATCGGCCCCTGGCCGCGCCCGTAGACCGGGTCGCCCGAGATGGGGATGCCGATGCCCGAGGCGGCATGGACGCGGACCTGGTGGGTTCGTCCGGTCTCCGGCCTGAAGACGACGAGGGCGCGGCCGCCGCTGACCGCGACCCGGCGCCAGCGGCTGAAGGCGCTCTTGCCGTGGCGGTCGGGGACCATCCGCCAGCCTTCTTCGGCCGACGAGATTTTGGCGAGGCAGAGGCTGACTTCGCCTTCCTCAGCCGCGGGCACGCCGTCGAGCACCGCGACATAGGTCTTCTCGACCCTCTTCTCCTCGAAGGCGCGCTGGAAGCGTTTGTGGGCCTTGGGGTTGCGGGCGAGGAGCAGGCAGCCGGACGTGTCGCGGTCGAGCCGGTGGACCGGCAGCGGCTCGCGCTGGAAGCCGAAGCGCAGGTCCTTCAAGTGATCCTCCAGGCTTCTTTTGGTGCGCGAGCCGGGGTGGACGGCGAGGCCCGCGGGCTTGTCGATCACCATCGCCTCGCCGTCGATGAACAGGATGCGATCGTCTTCTTCCGTCATCCGCCCGCCCTGCCACGGCTGTGGCGGATGCGCAACGATCGCGCGACTCGTTGAGAATCCGCGCTTAATTCGAAATTAACCTTTTGCCTTCACATCTGGCATGGTTAATGAACACGTCGGTGGATAGCCGGGGCGAACGAGCCGGGGCACCGCTGATCGAGAGGGGCGAGTCACTATGCGCGTGCTGCTGATCGAAGACGAGCCGACCACGGCCAAGAGCATCGAGCTTATGCTCAACACCGAGGGCTTCAACGTCTACACCACCGATTTGGGCGAAGAGGGCTTGGACCTCGGCAAGCTCTACGATTACGATATCATCCTGCTCGATCTCAATCTGCCGGACATGCACGGGTACGACGTGCTCAAGAAATTGCGGCTGGCCAAGGTGGGCACCCCGGTCCTCATCCTCTCCGGAATCTCGGAGATGGATTCGAAGGTCCGGGCTCTCGGCTTCGGCGCCGACGATTACGTGACCAAGCCCTTCCACCGCGACGAACTGGTCGCCCGCATCCATGCAGTCGTGCGCCGCTCCAAGGGCCACAGCCAGAGCGTGATCCGCACCGGCAAGCTTGCGGTCAATCTTGACGCCAAGACGGTCGAGGTCGACGGCGCCCGGGTGCACCTCACCGGCAAGGAATATGCGATGCTGGAGCTGCTCTCGCTCCGCAAGGGCACCACGCTCACGAAAGAGATGTTCCTCAACCACCTTTACGGCGGGATGGACGAGCCGGAGCTGAAGATCATCGACGTCTTCATCTGCAAGCTGAGGAAGAAGCTCTCCCTGGCCTGCGGCGGCGACAACTATATCGAGACCGTCTGGGGCCGCGGCTATGTGCTTCGCGACCCGGAAGAGGTCGAGACCGCCCAAGTCGCCTGATCACGTACTTGCGTGGGGCAAGAAGGCCGGCGCTCGCAGCGATGCGGGCGCCGGTTTCTTTTTGGGCTCAGGCCGCCGCGCGGCGGAGGCGGGTGACGGTGCCTCCGGCAAGGGCGGCGGCGTCGGCGGCCGCGAGCGGCGGCGAGAGGAGGAAGCCCTGGCCGTAGCGGCAGCCGAGGCCGCGGAGGAGGTCGAGCTCGCTCTCCTGCTCGATATGCTCCGCGACGCAGGGCACGCCCAGCGAGGCGCAGAGATCGACCACACCCTTCAGCAAGCGGCGGCTGCCGGTGGACTGGACCGAGGCGACCAGCGCCCCGTCCAGCTTGATCCCGTCGAACTGCATCTCGCGTAAGTAAGAGATGGAGGCGTGGCCGGCGCCGAAATCGTCGAGGACGATCCGGGTGCCGGCGGCGCGCAGAGCCTGCAAATTGGTGCGGGCGGTGGCGAAATCGACCAGCAAGGCGGTCTCCGTCACTTCGACCTGCAGGCGGCGCGGGTGGATTCCCCGGTTGCCGAGGATCGCGAGGATTCGCGCGGCACAACCGGCGGTGCAGAGCTGGACCGCGCTGACGTTGAACGACAGGCGCACCGAATCGGGCCAGAGCAGGGCTTCGGCCGCCGCCGCTTCGAGCAGGCGATCGCTGATCGTCTCGATCGCGCTGACCTGCTCGGCGATCGGGATGAACTCGGCCGGGGAGAGCGTGCCGAGCTCCGGATGCTCCCAGCGGGCGAGCGCCTCGAAGGCGCGCAGGCTGTTGTTCGAAATGTCGAAGATCGGCTGGTAGACGAGCGAGATCAGGTCCCGCTCCTCGGGCCTGCGAAGCGCCTGCTCGATGCGGGTGCGGCGGCGCTGGAGGCGGCCCATCTCCTGCGAGAAGACGGCGGTGCCGGCGCGACCCTGCTCCTTGGCGCGGTAGAGGGCGGTGTCGGCGCGGATCAAAGCCTCGGTGACGTTGCAGTCGCCGGCGCGAAGGATGGTGAGGCCGCAGCAGCCGGAAATGTGGAACTCGCGCGAGTCGATGAACACCGCGTCCTCGAGCACCCGGCAGATCGCCCGGCCGGCGCGCTGGGCCTCGGCCTCGTCGCCGCACGATTCGAGGATCAGAGCGAATTCGTCGCCGCCCATGCGCGCGATCATCGAGGCGGGACCGCCGGCAGCGGTGAGTCGGCGGCCTACCTCCTCGAGGACGGCGTCGCCCATCGCGTGGCCGAAGGTGTCGTTGATCGGCTTGAAGCCGTCCAAGTCGACTATGGCGAGGGTGGCGGCGCCGCCGTCGCGTTCGATCAGGCCCGCCTGGCGGCCGAGCGAGCGAAGGAAGGCGCGGCGGTTGGCGAGGCCGGTCAGCGGATCGGTGTCGGCGATCCGGCGGGCCTTGGCCTTCTCGGCCTTGGCGGCTTTCTCCGCCCGCCGCGCCCGCTCCCGCTCCGCCTCGACCTGGACTCGCGATTCAACCAGCTTGACGAAGCTTTCATTGTGAACGGAGAGCAGCCGGAGGATCAGCACGATGATGAGCGCGATGCTGATCCCGAGCCCGACATGGCCGGAGATGGGCGAGAGGATCAGCATCGTCGCCAGCGGCAGCGCCAGGAACAGCAGCGGCAGGCGGGCGGCCCCAGGGAAGGAGCTCAGGCCATAAGCGCAGCCGATCGAGGCCAGGCTTCCGAACAGGATCACATAATATTGCTCGGTCTCGCCGCCGCCGCGCAGCAGGGTCAGCTCGCGCACTATCCGCTCCGGCGGCATGTCGGCGTTGCGGGTGCGGGTCCAGTGGTAGAGGCGGATGAGGATCAGCGGAATGAGCAGGGTCGAGGGGTGGACCAGCGACGCGAAGCCCTTGGTCACCGCCAAATGGAGGCCGAGCAAATTGGCGAGGCAGATGGTGTAGAGGAGCGGGATCTGGCGCTGGAGAGCGCGGTAACGTTCGGCGAGCAGGGCCCGTCCGCCCGCCGTCTCGGCCTCGCCGACATCGGTCAGCGCCGCCAGCATCTTTGGCCCCCACCCCATGGCGAGAGACTTAACAGGAACAGATTAAGAGGCGGTTGCCGTAACGATCAGCGGCAGAGCGGGAGCTCGCGCTGGTCGGGTTCGAAGCGGTGCCAGCCATGCGGCCCGAGCTTTTCCAAGGGGCGGAAGCGGGCCTTGTAGGCCATCCGCCGCGACGTCTCGACCCAATAGCCGAGATAGACGTAGGGCAGCCCCGCCTTCGCCGCGCGGACGATATGATCGAGGATGATGAAGGTCCCGAGGCCGGCGCGCTTGGGATCCTCGGGCTCGAAGAAGCTGTAGATCATCGACAGGCCGTCCGACTGCTGGTCGGTGAGGCAGGCGCCGACCAGCCGGCCCGGCCGCCCGCCCTCGGAAGGCTCGCGATATTCGATGACGTAGGTCTTGACCGGGCTCTGCTCGATCATGTCCGCGAAGTCGCTCTCGTCCATACCGACCATTCCACCTTCGGGGTGGCGCTGGCGAAGATAGCGGCGGAGGAGATCGTATTGCTCTTCGGTCGTCCACGGTTTGCAGGCGGTGACTTCCAGGTCGCTATGTTTGCGTAAAACCTTGCGCTGCGTCGCATTCGGCTCGAATTCGCCGGCGACGACGCGGACCGAGATGCAGGCGGTGCAATCGATGCAGCTCGGCCGATAGGCGACGGCCTGGCTTCGGCGGAATCCGATCCGCCCGAGCGCGTCATTGAGCTCCCCCGCATGCTGGCCGTTCAGCTCCGTGAACACCTTCCGCTCCATCTTGCCCGGCAGATAGGGGCAAGGGGCGGGGCTGGTGACGAAGAAACGGGGGAAACGGAATGGTGCGCTCACCGGCTCTCCAAAGCAAACAGGCGTGGTTGCCGGAATCTTTATGGAACGGCGAACGCTCCTTGGAAAGTCCGTGCAGCGGCGAAACGAGGTTAACGCGGGCCGCGTTCCAGCCCGGGACGAAGCCTAGTCGATTTCTACCGGGTGAAGCGCGAAGCCCTTGGCCTCCAAAGTGGCGACGAGGGCGGCGAGATGGGCGGCGTCGCGGGCCTCGCATTCGACGTCGATGAACGCGTCTTTCGCCGGCACTCGGGTGAAGATGCGCTGGTGATAGATTTCGACGATGTTGACCCCGGCCGCATCGAACTCGCTGATCACCGAGGCGAGCGCGCCCGGCCGGTCCTGGAGCAGGATTCGAAGCCGCGCCATCCGGCCCGTGCGGGCAAGGTCGCGCAGCAGGACGGTGGCGAGGAGGTGGGTGTCGATATTGCCGCCGCTGAGGATGAGGCCGACACGCTTACCCCGGAAGCGCTCCGGATAAGCGGTGAGCGCGGCGAGGCCGGCGGCGCCGGCGCCTTCCGCGACCGTCTTCTCGATCTGGAGGTAGAGGCTGACCGCGGCCTCGATGTCGCGCTCCGAGGCGAGCAGGATCTCGTCGGTGAGGGTGCGGATGATCGAGGCGGTGAGATTCCCCGGCTTCTTGACCGCGATCCCTTCCGCGATCGTGTCGCCCGAGGACGGCAGGTCGTTGCCGGTCACTGCGCAGTAGGTGGACGGATAGAGCTCCGCCTGTACCCCGACGATGGCAATGTCGGGGCGAAGCGCCTTGGCCGCGGTGCCGACGCCCGAGATCAGCCCGCCGCCGCCGATCGGAACCACGAGAGTGTCGATCTCCGGCGCGTCGGCGAGCATCTCGAGCGCGACCGTGCCTTGGCCTGCGATGATCTCCGCATCGTCGAAGGGATGGACGAAGGTGAGCTGGCGCTCCTCGGCCAGGCGAAGAGCCTCCTGATAGGCTTCGTCGAACATTTCGCCGTGGAGGACGATCTCCGCGCCATGGCCTTCGGTCTGTGCGACTTTGATGGTGGGGGTGCCCTTGGGCATGACGATGGTGACCGGGACGCCCAGGCGCGCACCGTGATAGGCGACCGCCTGGGCATGGTTGCCGGCCGAGGCGGCGATCACCCCGCGCGACCGCCGCGCCTCGTCCATCAGCAGCAATTTGTTGAGCGCGCCGCGCTCCTTATAGGCGGCGGTGAACTGGAGATTTTCGAACTTCACCCACACTTCCGCGCCGGTCACAGCGGAGAGGGTGCGGCTGTGGAGGGTCGGGGTTCGGACCACCGCCCCCTCGATGCGGGCCGCTGCGGCCTGGATGTCGACGAGCGTGACTGGGGAAGCGGAGGCCATCGCGGGCGGTCTATGCCATCTGGCGCGGCGAGGCCACAGCCCTTATGCCCCCGGCATATGGTGAAAAAGCTTCTCGCGGCGATGGCCGCCTTGTTCTGCGTCCAGGCGGCAAGCGCCGACGTCCTCGTCGACAATGTGAACGGCTATTCGATCGGCGCCGACGGCAAGGTCGTCCGCTTCGCGGCGATGCTGGTCGGCGACGACGGGCGTGTGCAGCGGCTCTACCAGCGCGGCGACAAGAAGAATGAGCGCACCCGCTTCCGCTTCGACGGCAAGGGCAAGACTTTGCTCCCCGGCCTGATCGACGCCCACGGCCATGTCATGGAATTGGGCCTCGGGGCGCTGCAGCTCGACCTCAGCGACACCAACAGCCTTCAGGAGGCGCAGGCGAAGATCGCCGCCTACGCCGCCGCCAATCCCACCCCGCGCTGGATCGTCGGCCGCGGCTGGAACCAGGAGCGCTGGGGTTTGGGCCGCTTCCCGACCGCGGCCGAGCTCGACGCGGCGGTGAAGGACCGCCCGGTCTGGCTCGGCCGGGTCGACGGCCATGCCGGCTGGGCGAACAGCATGGCGATCAAGGAAGCGGGGATCACCGGCAAGACCCCGTCCCCCGCCGGTGGAAGGATCGAGCTCGCCAAGGGCCAGCCGACCGGCATCTTCGTCGACGCCGCCACCGACCTCGTCCAGAAGGTGGTTCCGCCGCCGCTGCCTTTGGTCCGCGACCGGGCGCTGGCCAAGGCGCAGGACATATTGCTCGGCTATGGCGTCACCGCGGTGGCCGACATGGGGACATTGCCGGAGGATTGGCTGGTGATGCGCCGGTCGGGGGATCTCGGGCGGCTCAACGTCCGGATCATCTCCTACGGTTCGGGGGTCGACTCGGCGCTTGCCATCGGCGGGACGGGGCCGACGCCCTGGCTCTACGACAGCCGGCTTCGGCTGATCGGGGTCAAGCTCTACAGCGACGGCGCTCTGGGTTCGCGCGGTGCCTGGCTGAAGCAGCCTTACAAGGACAAGCCGGGCGAACGCGGCCTCAATTTCCTCGGCGATACCGAAATCCGCAACCTGATGAGCCGGGCGGCGATGGACAATTTCCAGATCGCCGTCCACGCCATCGGCGACGCGGCCAACGCCCAGCTTTTGGGCGCGATCGAGGAGCTTTCGGACACTTACAAGGGCGACCGGCGCTGGCGGGTCGAGCATGCCCAGATCGTCGACCCCGCCGACCTTCCGCGCTTCGGCAAGCACGGCATCGTCGCCTCGATGCAGCCAGTCCACGAGACCTCCGACTGGCGGATGGCGGAGGCTCGAATGGGGGTGGAGCGCCTCGGCGGCGCCTATGCCTGGCGCTCGATGCTGGCCAATGGCGCGCCGCTCGCCTTCGGCTCGGACTTCCCGGTCGAATCGCCCAACCCCTTCCCCGGCATCGCCGCCGCGATCAGCCGCCAGGACCCCAGCGGCCAGCCGCCCGGCGGATGGATGCCCGAGCAGCGCCTGACGCTGGAGCAAGCCGTCGCCGCCTTCACCCGCGGCGGCGCCTATGCGGGCTTCGCCGACGACCGGATCGGAAGCCTCGAGAAAGGCCGCTTCGCCGACTTCATCCTGATCGACCGCGACATCTTCGCGGATTCGACGCCGGAGCAAATCGCAAAGGTGAAAGTGCTGGAGACCTGGATGGCCGGCAAGAAGGTCTGGCCCTACTGACCCGCGAGGCTGGCTACCCGGCCGACGGTGAGGATCTGGGGTAAGGTTTCGGGTGGTTTGCCCGGGGCATACCAGAGGTAGAGGGGGACGCCTGAGCGCCCCTGCCGTTCGAGGAAGCGGCCGATGGCTGCGTCGCCCTTGGTCCAGTCGCCGACCAGCACCGCGACTTTGCCGCGATCGAAGGCGGCGGCGACTTCGTCCTGATCGAGCACGGCGGCTTCGTTGACCTTGCAGGTGAGGCACCAGTCGGCGGTGAAATAGACGAAGACGGGGCGGCCCGAGGCGGTGAGCTCGGCGAGCTTGGCTTCGCTGAATGCCTCGGCGTGGAGCTTGCCGCCTTGTTCCCGCGCCGCCGGCGCCGCCGAGACGGGGAGAAGGGCGAGCGCCGCGGCTGCTGCGGCAAGCGCGGGCCCTATCGCAAGCCAGCGGCGGCTCGCCGCCTGCCAGGCGAGCAGGCCGACCACTAACGTCGCGGCTAGGCCGACGATCAGGGCCGCCTGCCCCGCCTGGCGGTCGAGGATCCAGGCGAGGCCGAGAGCGGTGAGGAACATGGGCACCGACAGGATTCGGCGGAAGCGGTTCATCCACGGACCCGGCTTGGGCAGCCGGCGGCGCAGCGCGGGTATGAAGCCGAGCAGGAGGAATGGAAGGGCGAGCCCGAGGCCGAGTCCTGCGAACACCGCGATGGCTCCGGCGCTCGGAAGGATGAGCGCTGCGCCGAGCGCGGCGCCGAGGAAGGGGC
>VBAE01000294.1 GCA_005882415.1 Alphaproteobacteria bacterium
GCCCCCGGATTCCATCCGTGCCGAAGAATTTCCGCTTCATCCGTGCCTGAGCCCCGACTTTTTCCTTGCCGTCCTACCGGCGGCCATCAAGATAGGCCAGATAGTCCTATTCTTCCCGAAGGGCGACGCCTTTGAAACTTTCCCAGCCAGCGCGGATCCTGCTCGCCCTCATCCTCGGCCTCGGCGCCGGTATCGCCAGCGTCGCCTCGAGCGGCGGCTGGGCTGACAAGGCGGCGGCTATCGCCGAGCCGATCGGCGGCCTCTGGCTGAGCGCACTGCAGATGACGATCGTGCCGCTCGTGGTCGCCCTGCTCATCACCGGCATCGCCACCTCGGCCAAGACCGCGCGCGGGAACCGCGTCGCCGGGCGCTCCTTCGTGCTGATGGTCGTCATCCTCTGGTTCTCGGCCATCCTGGGCGCGGTGATGACGCCGCTGCTGCTTGGATTCTTCCCGATACCGGGCCAGAGCGCCGACGCACTCCGCTCCGCGTTAAGCACGACAGGGCCGGTCGCTGCGGTCCCCGGCTTCGGCGATTTCCTGCGCTCGATCATCCCCTCGAACCCGATCGCCGCGGCGGCTTCGGACCAGATCCTGCCCCTCGTCGTCTTCGCCACCATCTTCGCCTTCGCCCTCACCCGCATCCCTGCGGATGGCCGTGAGCGCGTCGTCGGCCTGTTCGAGGCAGTTGCGGAGGCGATGATCGTCATCGTCAACTGGCTGCTCTGGCTCGGTCCGATCGGGGTCTTCGCCCTTGCCTACGTCGTCGGGGTCCGGGCCGGCGGCGGCGCGTTCGGCGCGCTCGTCCATTATATCGCCATCGTCTCGTCGGTCGGCATCGTGATCCTGGCGCTCGCTTATCCGCTTGCCAGCGTCGGTGCCCGTCTCGGATTCGGTCGATTCGCCCGTGCGGTGGCGCCGGCCCAGGCGGTGGGCTTCAGCACCCAGTCCTCGCTCGCCACCCTGCCGGCGATGCTTCGCTCGGCCGAGCGGCTCGACGTGCCGGTCGCTGCCTCAGGCGTGAGCCTTCCGCTGGCCGTCGCTCTGTTCCGGGCGACGGGGCCGGGGATGAATATGGCTGTCGTCCTCTACGTCGCTCATTGGTACGGGATGACGCTGAGCCCCGCGGTGATCGCCATGGGCGTGGTGGTCGCCGCGATCACCACGTTCAGCGCCGTCAGCCTCCCCGGCCAGGTCAGCTTCATCACCAATACCGCCCCGATCGCGCTGGCCATGGGCGTGCCGCTCGAGCCGCTCGCCCTGCTGATCGCGGTCGAGAATATCCCGGACCTGTTTCGGACCGTCGGCAATGTCACGATGGACGTCGCCGTCACCGCGACCGTCGCGAGTCGTTCGGGCCTCGAGGCGACCGAGGCGGACGCCCTGCTCGAGCGGGGCGCTTGACCCGCATGCGGCTTGCAGGGTGCCTATTGGCGCTGAATGTCGTTGCGACCTCGTCCGTGGCCGCCGGCCAGCCCGCCCCCGCCGCGAGTGGGACGGCGCGGCGGATTCGTGCGAGATTGGCGAGGGATCCAGCCAACGGGCGCGAATATGTCGAGACGCCCGGCCAGACGTCCTGGGCGGGCCGGCCCTATCTACTCGCGATGGGGTTCGTCCACGACGGGCTCTTCTATGTCGATATCAACTCGCAACGCACGCTCGGCGGACGGATTCCGTTCGAGCGTTCGCACTTCAGCGAGGTGGCGCGGCTGTTAACCGAGCAATATGGCCAGCCCGTCGAAATCTCATCCGCGCCCGTGATGACCAACGTCGATCCGCTCAGCATCAACACTTCGGCAAGCGCACGGTTCGAGCGCGACGGCGTCCGTGCCAACGTGACCGGCAACAATCTCCACGCCAGCTTCATGCCCGACGTTGTTGAAACGGTCGCGGTGCGGTTCTGGCGGGTCGTCGACGCCCAGACTTTCGCCGCCAGCCAGCCGCCGCCGAAGCAGCCGGACCGCTAGAACACCGGCGCCTAGCGCGGGTCGTAGCTGTGCGGGAGGTTGCCCTCCTGGGGCTGCCGGTAGCGATCCCTGAGGCGGGTCTGCCGGTTCTCCAGGCTCTGCCGGACGCCGTCGATCCAGACCGCGTCGACCCCCGTCGCAAGCTCCAGCGGGTCTCCGTCCCAGATCACCACGTCGCCGCGGCGGCCCGCGGGCGCCGAGCTGATCGCCTGGAAGGCCTGGCTCCAGGTCAGCCCGGTCGCGCCAGGCACATGCGTGAGCGCCACCAGATTGCCGGCATATTGGGTCGAGAGCCGGACCTGACGCGCCTCGTCGTCATTGAGCATGCCGATCGCCACGGTCACCCCGGCGGCGCGCATCCGCCCGACATTGGACTGGGTCGCCGAGACCTGCTCGAAGCTTGCCGGCAGGTCGTTCAGCGCGTTGGCGATCACCGGCACGTGCGCCGAAGCGATCTCGCGGGCCACCCGCCAGCCTTCGGTCGCGCCGACCAACACGATGCGGAGCGTCGGGAATTCGGTCCGGAGCGCCAGCACCTGCAATATGTCGCTCGTCCGCTCGGCATGGACGAGCAGCAATTGCCGCCCGGCCAGCACCTCGACCAGTGCGGTCGCATCGGCCCGCGTCAGCAGCACGTCGTCCGGACGTCCGCCCGGCCGGCTGAGCTCGCGCGCTTCCCGCAGCGCGTTGCGCAGCATCGCATGCGCCGAGGCGCGGCTGCCGCCGGCATCGCCCGCGCCGTCCTCGCCAAGCTCGACATATTGGAACAGCCGCGCCCGGGTGATCGGGTGCATGTCGCCGCCGAGATCGATCACCGCCCCTTGCCCGCCGAAGATCGAGCGGCCGGTGGACGGCGACACGACCGCGCGGGTCACCCCCGCCGCCCGGCTCACCGCCACCGCGGTCGCCTCCGGATTGATCGCCGGGGCGATGTCGAGCGCCGCGTTGAAAGGCGAATTGTTGGCTTGCGTATCGTTGGTCGCATCGACCGCATCGACCTCGACCAGGCCAATGCGGGAAAAGCCGGCGACGACGCCCGGCGTCACCCATTTGCCGCGTGCGTCGACGACCTGCGCGCCCGGCGGCACCGCGACATTGGCGCCCGCCGCGACCACCCGCCCGTCGCGGATCACCACGGTGCCGCCATCGATCGGCTCCGAACCGTCGCCGATGACCACGCGGCCGCCAGTAATCGCCAGGGTCTGGGCGGCGGCGGGCATAGCGGCAAAGGCGGCGATCCCCGCCAGCAGGAGCGAGAGCCGCTTCACTTCGTGTCTCCCTCGCCCGGTTGGCCGAGCTCGAAATCGCTGACCGGGCGCAGCCGCGGATTGTTCATGTCGTACATCAGGGCGCCGTCGATCCAGACCTGCTGCGGGCGGGTGTAGACGCTGAACGGATTGCCGTTCCACAGCACCACGTCCGCGCGCTTGCCGTTGCGCAGGCTGCCGGTCTGATCGGCAACGCCGAGCGCGGTCGCGGGATTGATCGCCAGCCATCGCCAGGCGACCTCGTCCGATATCTGGATGCCCATTCGTCGGCCGTCGGCCAGCGCCTTGGCCGCCTCCTGGTTCAGGCGCTGGATGCCGTTGGGGTCGTCCGAATGGACGATCGCACAGGCGCCGGCATTGTGGACCAGCGGGATATTCTCGTTGACCGCGTCATAGGCTTCCATCTTGAAGCCCCACCAGTCCGCCCACATCGCCGCGCAGGTATTATTGGCGCGCAGCAGGTCGGCGATCTTGTAGGCCTCCACGGCGTGGTGGAAGCTGGCGATGTGGAAGCCGAACTCCCGCGCCATGTCGAGCATGATCGCCATCTCGTCGGCGCGGTAGCAATGGTTGTGGACCAGCATCCGCCCTTCGAGCACCTCGACGAGCGTGTCGAGCTGGAAGTCATGGTGTTGCGGCTGCCGTAGACGCGCTTCGGGTTCTCGCCACAGGCGATCTTCAGCCCCCGCGGCGCGCCGGGAAAGCGCATCGACTGGACGGTGCGGCCGGGCACGTTGCGCACGGTCACGCCGCGGCCGCCGAACAGGTTCGCCGAGCCCGGCAGGATCTGCAGGGTCGTGATCCCGCCATTGGCGAGCGCACGGCTGAAGCCGGGGTCTTGCGGCCAGACGCTGTGCTCGGCCCAGACTTCGGGGCGGACCGGGTTGGTCGCCTCATTGCCGTCGGAATTGCCGTCCACGGCGGGGCTCGGATAGTCGCCGAGGTGGCTGTGGACGTCGATCACGCCCGGCGTCACCCAGCGGCCGCGCCCGTCGATGCGGGTTGCGCCGTCCGGGATCGGCGTATCGGGACCGCCGATTGCCTGGATCCGGCCGCCGACCATCACCAATGTGCCATTCTCGATCCGCCCGCCCTCGCCGTCATAGATCGTGGCGCCGGTGATCGCGGTCGGCACGCTCGGATAGGGATGGTAGGTCGACGGATAGGGGTCTTCCGGCGGTACGTAGC
>VBAE01000062.1 GCA_005882415.1 Alphaproteobacteria bacterium
ATCGACGATTTCTACACTGTCGGACGGTCGGTGCAGCGCTGATGCGCCGCGGGGTGTTCCCTTATCCCGCCCCGGTGCGCTAAGGCCCGCGGCGATGTCCGAAAAACCCGATTACCGCGATACCGTCTTCCTGCCGAAGACGGACTTCCCGATGAAGGCCGGCCTTGCCGCCAAGGAACCGGCGATCCTCGCCCGCTGGGCGGACGAGGGGCTGTACGCACGCATCCGCGAGGCGCGGGAGGGGCGCGAGCGCTTCATCCTCCACGACGGCCCGCCTTATGCGAACGGCGACATCCATATCGGCCACGCGATGATGAAGACGATCAAGGACTTCATCATCCGATCCCAGTCGCTGATGGGCAAGGACGCGCCCTTCATCCCGGGCTGGGACTGCCACGGCCTTCCGATCGAATGGAAGATCGAGGAGCAATATCGCAAGAAGAAGCTCGACAAGGACCAGGTGCCGCCGCGCGAGTTCCGCGCCGAATGCCGCGCCTATGCCGAGCATTGGGTGAACGTGCAGCGCGATCAGTTCAAGCGGCTCGGGATCACCGGCGACTGGGACGATCCCTACCGGACGATGGACTTCACCTCCGAAGCCAAGATCGCCGGCGAGCTCCTCCGCTTCGCAATGGCCGGCAAGCTCTACCGCGGCGCCAAGCCGGTGATGTGGTCGCCGGTCGAAAAGACCGCCCTCGCCGAGGCCGAGGTGGAATATGAGGACATCACGTCCACCCAGATCGACGTGGCTTTCGAGATCGTCGAAAGCCCGATCCCGGAGCTGGTCGGCGCACATGCGGTAATCTGGACGACCACGCCGTGGACGATCCCCGTCAACCAGGCGATCGCCTATGGGCCGGAGATCGAATATGTTTTGATAAGGTCTAAAGAGCGTAACGTTGTCATCGCATCCGACCTTCAGGATGAATTCTGGAAACGACAGATATTCAATCCAATAGCGCCGCTCACACAGGCGGAGCCAGGGAGCGGCGTGATCGCCACCTTCAAAGGCCCCGACCTCGCCGGCGCCATCGCCCGCCACCCGATGCACCATCTCGGCGGCTTCTTCGCCAAGCCGCGGCCGTTCCTCCCCGGCGATTTCGTCACCACCGATGCGGGCACCGGGCTCGTCCACATGGCGCCGGACCATGGCGAGGACGATTTCCTGCTCTGCAAGGCGAACGGCATCGATCCCGTCTTCGCGGTCACCAGCGACGGGAAGTATCGCGAGGATTGGGCGTGGCTCGGCGGCCAGGGCAGCGTCATCAACGCGAAGTTCAACGCGCCGGACGGCCCGATCTGCTCGGACCTGCGCGAGGCCGGGGCTCTGCTCGCCGCCTCCGCCGACTTCCAGCACAGCTATCCGCACAGCTGGCGGTCCAAGGCCAAGGTCATCTTCCGCGCCACCCCGCAATGGTTCATCCCGATGGACCAGCATCCCTCTCCCTCCAGGGGAGAGGGACAGGTTCGCGGAGCGAACCAGGGTGAGGGCGCGGCCTCGGAAGAACAATCCCTCACCCTCCCACCCGGCTCCGCCGGGCGGGCCCCTCCCTCTCCCCTGCAGGGAGAGGGGCTTAGTCTCCGCCAGGCCGCGCTTCAGGCGATCGAGGATACGCGCTGGGTCCCCGAGAAGGCGAAAAACCGCATTCGGGCCATGGTCGAAGGGCGTCCGGACTGGGTGATCAGCCGTCAACGCGCCTGGGGCGTCCCGATCGCCCTCTACGTCCACAAGCAGACCGGCGATTACTTACGCGACCCAGTCGTCAACACCCGAATCCTCCACGCCTTCCACGAAGGCGGCGCGGACGCCTGGTTCGGGGCGGACCACCAGGCCCTGCTGGGGGGCGGCTACAGCCTCGACGACTATGAGCCGGTCAGCGACATCCTCGACGTCTGGTTCGATTCCGGCTCCACCCACAGCTTCGTCGTCGAGGCGCGCTATGGCGAGGGCGTCCGCGCCGACCTTTATTGCGAAGGCTCCGACCAGCATCGCGGCTGGTTCCAGTCCTCTTTGATGGAGAGCTGCGGCACCCGCGGCCGGGCGCCCTTCAAGGCGGTTCTGACCCACGGCTTCACGCTCGACCAGAACGGCCGCAAGATGTCGAAATCGATCGGCAACACCGTCGATCCGCTCGCCATCATCCGCGACAATGGCGCCGACATCCTTCGCCTGTGGGTCGCCTCGACCGACTATTTCGAGGACGTTCGGATCGGCAAGGAGATCCTCACCGGCACGTCGGACGCCTACCGCAAGCTCCGCAACACCTTCCGCTACCTCTTGGGCGCCCTTGCCGAATATACCGAGGAGGAGGCGCTTCCCGCGTCCGAGATGCCGGAGCTGGAGCGCTGGGTGCTTCACCGCCTGTCCGAGCTCGACGTCGAGCTTCGCGAGGCCGCCGAAGCGTTCGACTTCAACCGCTACACGCGGCTGATCACGAGCTTCGCGAACGACGACCTCTCCGCCTTCTTCTTCGATATCCGCAAGGACAGCCTCTATTGCGATGCGCCGGGCGATCCGAAGCGCCGCGCCTGCCGCACCGTGCTCGACACCGTCTTCCATGCTTTGGTGCGCTGGCTGACCCCGATCCTCTGCTTCACCACCGAGGAGGTCTGGCAGACCCGTTACCCGGGCACCGGCTCGGTCCACCTGCTCGAATGGCCGGAGATCGACCCCGAGTGGAAGGACGCCGAACTCGCCGCCCGCTGGGCCCTCATCCGCGCCACCCGCGAGCGGGTGACAGAGAGCATCGAGCCGCTCCGCCGCGAAAAGGTGATCGGCTCCAGCCTGCAGGCGAAGATCCTCTATCCGGGGCTCGAGGCGGACCTCACCGAGGAAGACTTGGCGGAGCTCGCCGAAATCTACATTGTCTCGGAAGTGGTTCCGGGCGAGGGCGAGACGGTCGAGGTCACCCGCTCGGACTATGAGAAATGCGGCCGCTGCTGGCGATTCCTGCCGGAAGTGGTCGAGGATGGGGCGCTGTGCGCGCGTTGCGACGAGGTGGTGAATGGCTGACGCGTCCGAAGTGCACCCCGCGGTCAAGGAGCGGATCAGGCGGAATCGCGAGCTCGGCCTCTCGGTCGCGGCGGCGGTGTTCGTCCTCGACCAGGCGGTGAAGTGGGTGCTGACCTATATCCTCCAGCTCCCGCAGCGCCTCAGCATCGAGGTCGCGCCCTTCTTCGACCTTCGCTGGGTCAAGAATCCTGGCGTTTCGATGGGCTTCCTCACCGCCGACAGCGAGCTCGGCCGCTGGCTCCTCGTCCTCCTCACCGCCGCCATATCGATCTTCGTCTTCGTCTGGCTGTGGCGCGAGAAGCGCCGCGACGACGCCCTGGCCCTGTCGCTGGTGCTCGGAGGCGCGCTCGGCAACATCGTCGACCGCATCCGGCTCGGCTATGTCGTCGACTATGCCGATCTCCATTTCGGCGACATCCACCCCTTTTTGGTCTTCAATGTCGGCGACGCTGCCATTACCATCGGGGTTCTGCTACTACTGCTCCGTGCGCTGTTGACGCGCGCGCCGAAGGCTCCTCGGGAGGAAGTTTGAGAATGCGTATCGTTAAGTTCGGCCTTGCGGCCGCCGCCGCAGCCACCCTCCTCTCCGCCTGCACTTCGGGCGGCGTCGTCGGACGCGACCGGCCGGACGAGTTCGCAGTCGCCCGCGGCCAGCCTCTCATCATCCCGCCCGACTACAATCTCGCGCCGCCGCGCCCGGGCGAGGCGGTGCCGCAGGGCGCCGGACGCGGCGATCGGCGCCCGCTCGGTCGCCGGAGACCCGAACACGACCGTCGTCGACAAGGGCCAGACCACCCAGGCGATCCTCGCCGCCCCTCCGGGCCCGGGCCGCGAGGCGACCACCTCCACGCCCCAATAAGGCGTTAGCGCTTCCTTAGAAGCGGCCGCGTTATTGCGGTCCGCGATGAGTCACGAGCCGCCCCGAGCCGTCCACGCCCCGCTTGCCGGAGACGCAGGCGGCCAGGTCGCGCAGCTTCGCCATGTCTTGGGCCTGGTCGAAACAATGGCGGGCCTCCCGGCTTCCGCGGATGGCGACGGCAGGATGGACGAGGCCGCCCGGCTCAGCGCGGCCTATGCCGACGCCCTCCCCATCGACCGCCGCCGCTTCGACGCGCTCGCGAGCGAAACCGCCGCCTGGGCCGCGTCGGGGGTGGAGACCCTGCTGCACCTAGAGGAAGAGCAGCTCCCCGCCGCCGCCGCCGCCTCGCGTCTGGCGCGCGAGCTGGCATTCGCGGTGGATCGGCTGAAGGCGACTCTCCGCGCCTAGCTGCCTCCCCATCGCCAGATGGGGAGGGGGACCGCCGAAGGCGGTGGAGGGGTGACCCAACTCGGAATCAGAGCCATGTCACCCCTCCACCACCTACGGTGGTCCCCCTCCCCCCGAGCTAGCGCTCGCGGGGAGGCAGCGAGGTGGCCCCCTCCACGGGAGCGCCAGGCCAATCCTTGATATGAATATCCCGCTGCGGATTAGGCAGCACGATCCCATTGTCCTTGAACAACACCCAAAGCCGGTTCAAAATCTCCGACCGCACGCTGCCCACGCCCGCTTCCGGATCGCCGATCCACACCAAAATCTCATGATCGACGCTGCTCTCGCCGAAATTGCGCAGCCAGACGCCCGGCGGCGGGCTGTCGAGGACGCGCTTCGATTCCCGCGCCGCCTGGACCATCAGTTTCTGCGCCACCGCCAGGTCGCAATCGTAGGAAATGCCGACCGGGATGTGCACGCGCACGTCGCGGCTCGAGTAAGACCAGTTCTCGACCTCCTGGGTCATCAAATTCTCGTTCGGGATCAGGTGCTCCTTGCCGTCCCGCGTGACGATGGACACGGCCCGCACCCCGATCTTCGACACGTGCCCGAACGTATCCCCCACGGTGATCACGTCGCCCGGCTTGATCGAGCGGTCCATCAGCAGGATGATCCCGGCGATCAGATTGCCGAAGGTCTTCTGAAGGCCGAACCCGACCGCCAGGCCGAACGCGCCCGAAAACACCGCGAAGGCGGTCAAATCGATCCCCAGCATGTCGATGCCGATGAAGAAGGCGGCGATCAGGATCGCGACCGCCGCCAGCTTCTGGGCGAGGAGCTGCTGGGTGGCGTCGAGGCTGTGCGTGCGGCGGATCGAGTGGCCGACGACGCGGTTCAGGAGCTTCACGATCGCGTAGAGGGCGACGACGGTGACCAGGATCTGGATGAGGGTGAGCAGCGAATAACGGTGGTTGACGGCGGTGAAGCCCACCCGCCCGAGCGTGTCGGTGATCGGCTTCAGGCCCCCCACGGCCCGCGCAAGCAAAGCGAAGAAGGCGAAGCCGGCGAGCAGGGCCGCGATCCAGCGCGGCATTCCGAGGCCGCGGACCATGCCGGAGATGAACAAAGCCGCCGCGCTCGCCACCGCCACCCCGAGCACCATCGCGCCGAGCGGACGCCACTGGTCCACGTTCAGAACGATCCCAAGCAGGATCGCCGCGACGAAATAGCGGCTGAGCGCGCACATCCGCGGACCGAGCGCCTCGCCGCGAGCGCCGGCGCGATGCTCCCAGAAATGGGCGAGGCGCGGCCCGATGAAGCGCCCGGCGAGCCAGGCCAGCGCCCACGCCGCAGCGGCGATGCCGAGCGCCGTGGCGGCGACGATCCAGTCGGAGCCGGTCGGCCAGGTCACGCCCAGCCCCTCCAGCATCCCCCTCATCCGGCCGCTCCATAGCCGGCAAGCCCGCGCGCCAGATCCTCGATCAAATCGTCCGAATCCTCCAGGCCGATATGGAGCCGCACCAGCGGCCCCTCCGCCTGCCAACGCGTGGCACTGCGATTGCGCTCCGGATCGACGGGCAGTGCGAGGCTCTCATACCCGCCCCAGCTATAGCCGATCCCGAACAGCTCCAGCCCGTCGACCAGCCTCGCCCGGTCCGCCTCCCCGCCCCCGTTCAGGACGAAGGAGAAGAGGCCCGAGGCGCCGCGGAAATCGCGCTGCCAATGCTCGTGCCCGGGGCAGGACGGAAGCGCCGGATGAAGCACCCGCGCCACTTGCGGCTGCTCTTGAAGCCAGCCCGCGACCTTGAGGCCGCTCTCCTGATGCTGGCGCAGGCGCACGCCGAGGGTGCGCAGGCCCCTTGTGGCGAGATAGGCGTCGTCGGGCCCGACATGCTGGCCGAGCGCGCGGGTCGTCCGCTCCAGCCGCCGCCACACGCCCGGCGCCGCGGTGACCGAGCCGAGCATCGCATCGGCATGGCCGACCACGTACTTGGTGCACGCGATAATCGACAGGTCCCCCCGCGCCCTGGCGGCGGCGCAGATGGCGGGGACGTCCTGCACCTCGAAGGTCAGGGAGCCCGGGCTCTCGAGAAACACCGCCTTGGTCCGCTCGGTGAACAGCTCTGCGATCCCCTCCCCCACCAGCGGATCGTAGTAGCGCGTGGCGATCCCCATCCGCTTCAGCACATCCTCGCAAAAGGCGCGGGTCGGCGCATAGGCGCTGTCGACCATCAGAAGCTCGTCGCCGGCGGAGAGCACCGACAGCAAGGCCGCCGCGACCGCCGCGCTGCCCGAGGGAAAGAGCTTGGTCCCTGCCGCCCCCGGCTCGAGCTCGGTCAGCGCCTCGGCGAGCGCCCATTGAGTCGGCGTTCCGTTGCGGCCGTAGTGAAGGCGCCCGTCCTCGGGCGGGTAGGCCTCATGCATCGCCTCGACGCTGTCGAACAGGATCGTCGACGCGCGCCACACCGGCGGGTTGACGATCCCCTGAGTCCACTCCGGGCGCCGCCCACCATGGATCAGCCTGGTATCGCGCCTCTTGCCGCTCATGCCGGCCCCGTGGCTTTGGGCGCGTCGGGGTCCATGCCCCATTCGGACCAGCTTCCGTCGTAGAGCTTCACATCCTCCTTGCCGAGCAGATGCGCGCCGAACAGAAGCACGGCGGCGGTGACTCCGGACCCGCAGGTGGTGACCATGGGCTTCGAAAGGTCCACCCCGGCCGCCTCGAAGGCCGAGCGAAGGGCCTCGCCCCGTTTCCAGCGATTGTCCGCCTCGAACAGGCTGCCCTGCGGCAAATTCTTCGAGCCCGGAATATGGCCGGACGCCATTCCGGGCCGAGGCTCAGCCTCGTCGCCGGTGAAGCGGCCGGCGCCGCGGGCGTCGACGATCTCGGTTGCGGGGTCGCCGAGGATGGAGAGCATCCACGCCTTGTCCACCACGGCATTGCGGTCGAGCGACGGCGTGAAATGCCCGTGCCGGACCGGCGGCCTGCCACCGTCCAGCGGCCGCCCCTCCGCACTCCATTTCTGGAGGCCGCCGTCGAGGATCGCGACATAATGAGCGCCGAAGGTGCGAAGCATCCACCAGCCCCGCGCGGCGCTGTGCAGCGGCGAATTGTCATAGACGACGAACCGCATCCCGTCGCGAAGCCCAAGCGACTGCATCCGGCTCGCGAACTTCGCCTCCGAAGGGAGCATGTGCGGCACCGGATTGGCGCTGTCCGACACCTCCTCGATGTCGAGGAACACGGCACCGGGAATATGCCCCGCCTCATATTCCGCCCGAGCGTCCCGCCCGGAATTGGGCAGGAACAGGGTCGCATCGATCACCCGAAGGTCGGGCGCGCCGAGCTCGCGCTCCAGCCAGTCCGTCGAAACCAGCGACTCCATGGCTCCCCTTTGGCTCAGCGCTCCACCTTCTCGATAACGCCGATGCGGGCGAGGGTTTCCAGATATTGCTCCACCTCCTGCAGCGGCGCAGGACCGACCGACCCCACCAGCTCGGCGCGGATCTGCTCGGCGGAGCGGTGGCCGTCGACCAGGTTCAGCGCCTCGTAACCGTAGCTAGGCCCCTCCCACCACGGCACGCGATCGAGCAAAGCCGGCCGCGCCAGGCCGGCTTTCTTTAAATGATCGTCGAACCAGCTGTAGCCGAACCCGTCCATCGGGCCCTTGAGCGACGCGACTCGACGATAGACCCCGCCGCCTTGAAGCGGAGCCTGGGTGCGAAGTGCCGGTGCCGGAAGGCCGAACCGGCTGACCGAGGTCGCAACGGCAATTTCGCCCGCTGCGAACGCACGGCCCTCGGCACGCATATCCTCCTCGGTGGCAGAGGCGTCGGCCATGGCGGACTGGCGGCGAAGACGGTCGGCAGTGCGTTGCATCCACTCGCCCCTGAGGGCGCCCTGAAGACGCCGATCGTCCTTCGTCAGGTTCGCCAGATACCAGGCCGAGCCAGCCGCGATGAACATGGCGCGCTTCATCTTGGTGGGATCGAGATTGCCGGGCACGTCCTTGTTGGTGTGGATGTAGATGTCCGGCCAATCGGCGATGTAGATCACCGGAACCCGCCAGCTTCCCTCGGCCCAGACCTGATGGTCGGAGCCTTCCGAGAAGCCGCCGATCCTGGCGTTGAGCGGGTTCTTGGTCCCTTCAGCGTCCAGCAGCGGGAAGGGTGCCACGCCGCGGTCGGCGTAGAGCGACGACTGGCCGTCCACCCAACGCGCAATGGCGAAGCCGACGTCCGAGACGAAGCTCGGCAGGCTCGGCGGCGATCCCTCCACGGTCAGCGAGCCATGGGTGATGTCCGTATTGCCGCCGATCATGTCCATGTGGACCGTCGCAAGCGCCCGCTTGGGGAACTCCGGCCGGGCGTTGAGCAGCGAGATCGTGCATTCGACCTCGCACGGCCAGACGAAGCGGATCGTCCGCTGGGGCTGCGGCAGCTTCCCGTCGGCGACGAGGCGGTTGAGGGTCCGCGCGATCTCGAGGATTCCCGAGCAGCCGCTGGCATTGTCGTTGGCGCCCGGCGAGGGATGGTCGAGGTGGCAGGAGAAGACGATCTCGTGCCCCCGGTCCTTGCCGGGAATGACCGCGGTGGGGATGAGGTAAGCGCTCGGGCTCCGCTCCGCCTTCACCTCGGCATGGAGCCGCACAGTTTCGCCCTTCGAAAGCCGCGCCTGCCAGGCGTGGGCGCGGGCGGGGGAGACCATGAAGGCGAAGGTCGGGTCTTCCCAGGTATCGAGATGGCCCCAGCGGATCAGGCTCTGGTCGTCGCCCCACCAGGCGCTCTTCTGGTTCTGCGCCCAGGAGACGATCCCCGCCGCGCCATATTTGGTGACCGCCAGCGGCGCCGCATCGCCGGGCTGGCCGGAGACGAGGACCAGCTTCCCGCGCACGTCCTTGCCGGCATAGTCGCTCTCCGCGGCGCCGGTGCCAACGTCGACCAGCTCCGCCTCCGCCCGTCCGCTGACGCTGTCCTGCGCGAGAATAATGGGGTCCTCGGCCCAGGAGGCGACCCGCTCCGAATCCTTCCAGGCCGCCCCGTCTTGCCGCTGCTCCCAAAGCTCGGCGAAGCTTGCGTTCCAGCCGGGGCGGGAGCGCTGGGTGCCGTAGAAGATCTTGCCGTCCGCCGGCAGGGAGATGATCTCCACCTCCTTGAGGCCATATTGGTTGAGCCGGTCGCGGATCAGCTCGGCCGCGGCGCGATAGCCCGCGGAGCCGCGCATCCGGTGGTTGAGCGACAGCGCCTGAACGGTCCGCTTCGCCTGCGCGCCCGAGACTTCAGCAGCGATCGCCTGCGCTTCGGCCGCCTTGAGCAGCGGGACTGTATCGCCGGGCTTCTGCGCCGCGACCGATGCGGCGAGGGCGGCGGTGAGGATGAAGCCGTGGCGCAGACGCATGCAGATCCCCCATGAAACGGCGAAGGAGGCGAAGCGCCTGCGCGCTCCGCCTCCTCCTCGTTCCACCATGTCCCAGCGCCGGCCGCAAGCCCTGCGGCGAGTGGGCGCGCTTACCAGACCCGGACGCGGTCCTCGGGCTTGAGGTACAGCGCGTCGCCCGGCTTCACGTCGAACGCGGCATACCATTCGTCGATGTTGCGAAGCGTGCCGTCGACGCGCCAGCGGGCGGGAGAGTGGACGTCCGAGACCAGGATCATCTTTTCGATGTCCGGACGGTATTTGCCGCGCCAGGCCTGCGCCCAGGCGAGGAAGAAGCGCTGGTCCCCCGTCAGGCCGCCGATCACCGGCGGCTTCTTGCCCTTCAGCGAGGCGTGATAGGCATCGAGCGCGATCCGCACGCCGCCCTGGTCGCCGATATTCTCGCCCAAAGTCAGCTTGCCGTTTACGTTCATTCCGGGAACGCCTTGATAGCCGCTATATTGCGCGGCAAGCCTGTCGGCCTCGCCGGTGAAGCGGGTGGCGTCGGCCGCCTGCCACCAGTCGCGAAGCTCGCCGGCATCGTCGAACTTGCGGCCGGTATCGTCGAAGCTGTGGGTGATCTCATGGCCGATCACCGCACCGATCGCGCCGTAATTCACCGCCGCGTCCGCCTTGGGGTCGAACATCGGCGCCTGAAGGAAGGCGGCCGGAAAGACGATCTCGTTGGCGAGCGGGTTGAAGTAGGCGTTCAGAGTCTGCGGGGTCATCCCCCATTCCTCGCGGTCCATCGGCTGGCCGAGGCGGGCGAGCTGATAGGCATTCTCGAACGCGGACGCCCGCTCGACGCTGTGGTAGAGGTCCGCGGGATCGACCGCGACGCCGCTATAGTCGCGCCACTTGTTCGGATAGCCGACCTTGACCCGCTGGGTGGCGAGCTTCTTGAACGCGACCGCACGGGTTTCCGGCGACATCCAGGTGGCATTCTCGATCCGAACGCGCATCGCCTTGTGCAGGTTCGCGACCAGTTCCTCCATCATCTTCTTCGAGGACGCGGGGAAGTAGCGGGCGACATATTCCTGGCCGAGCGCTTCGCCGAGGCTGCCGTCGACAAGCATCACGCCGCGCTTCCAGCGGGGCAGATTCTGCGGCTGGCCGCTCATCGCCTTCGAGAATTCGAACTGGTTGTCGACGAAACGCTTCGACAGATAGGGCGAGGCCTGGCCGGTGATGCGGATCGCCTCCCACGCCTTCAGGGTCTCGAGCGGCGTCTCGGCGAAGATTTTGGCGACCTTGGGCACCGCGGTGTCCTGGCCGACGATGATCCGGTCGAGCCTGGGCAGGCCGGCGGCGGTGAACAGCGCCTTCCAATCCATGTCGGGGGCATAGGCCTGGAGCTCGTTGACGCTCATCGGGTGGTAGGCCTTGTTCGGGTCGCGACGCTCGGTGCGGGTCCAGGTGGACTCGGCGATAAGCGTCGCGCTTCGGCTTGAACTGCTCGGTCAGGTAGAAGTCGCGGTCGGGGAGGCCCATGCCGCCGATGCCGAGCGTGGCGGTGTAGACCTTGGGACCCTTCAAGTCCGGGATCACGCCGACGCCGAAGATGGACGAGCCGAACTTGCGGTTGCTCTCGCCCATGATGCGGATCATGTCGCCGCGGCTGGCCGCCGCCTTGACCGGGGCGAGGCTGGCCATCAGCGGCTTGGCGTCGAGCGCCTCGAGCCGCGCTTCGTCCATGAAGCTGGAATAAAGTCCGCCGATCTTGCGGGCGGTATCGCTGTGAGGGGAACGCGCACTTTCGTCGATTAACGAGCGAAGCTGGGCCTGGGTCATGTTGTACAGGTCCATCGTGACCCCGATGCCCATCTGATCCGCCGGAAACTCCGCCGACTTCATCCAGGAGCCGTTAGCATAATCGAAGAAACTCTGACCCGGCTTCACCGCCCGGTCGCCGGCGCTGAGGTCGATGCCCCATTTGCCGAAATCCCGCTTCGCCGCCGGCGCGGGGACAGCCTCGTCGGGCGCGGCGGCAACCGCATTGCCGACCGCGAGTGCGGCGAGCGAAGCGGCGATCAAAATGGCTTTGTTCATCGTGGCAATCCTTTCCGTGAACACGAAGTTCGCTTGTCCGGCGCCCCCCACGGGATGCCGCGATCACATATTATTGTTATGAGTGAGTGGTTTAGCCCTACACCGCGCTGCGCCGTTCGAGCAAGGCGAAGCGCATCAGCGCCGCCGCAATCGAGCAAGACAGGACAATGTGGATCGCCTCGCGCCCGCCCAACGGCTCGAACATGGTGAGGAAATAGAGGCCGATGCAGCACAAAGCCGAGGCCCAGAAGCCGGAGGTGAATGCGGCGGAGCGGTGCTGGCGGGTGAGCTCGTCGAACAGCAAATGGCGCACCTTGCGGCCCCGAAGCAGCATACCGCCGCTGGCAAGGAGAAAGAGCAGCATCGCCGCCCAGACCAGCCAGGCCGAGATCTTGACCGTCGTCACGGTGCGGTAATCGTCGACCCCGCCCTGGAGGTAGAAGCCCTGCCAGCCGAGGAACAGGGACGCCTGGACCATGAACATCCTCGCCCGGGTCCGGCCCAGCCGCGCCGCTTTCTCGACGTCGGCGGCGTGGCTCGGCTCATTCGGCTCCAGTGTCGTGCCCATCGTCGAAAATCTCCTCGATCGGCCGTTCGAACAATCGGGCGAGCTTGAAGGCGAGCGGCAGCGAGGGATCGTATTTGCCGGTCTCGATCGCGTTCACGGCCTGGCGCGAGACGCCGAGCCGCCCGCCGAGCTCGGCCTGGCTCCAGTCCCGCTCGGCCCTCAAGACCTTCAAACGATTCTTCACGCGCTCCCCAAGCCCGACCGATGCGGCCATGACCGAAGAGCTAGAGGAGCATCTCCTCGATGTCAAGCAACCATGACATTATGTCGTGGTTCCCTTCCTCAGCGGCTGCGAATGAATTCGCGTATGTCGCGGCTGAGCTTGGCGCGGTCCTCGTCGCGGACGTACATCATGTGGCCGGCGTCGTAATAATGGAACTGGACCCGGTCGGCAGGGATGCCGCCGCGGCTCAGCGCAAATTCGGCGCCGAAGAAGGGCGTTGCGAAATCGTACCAGCCCTGGGCGACGAACACCTTGAGGCCGCTATTCTCGCGAAGCGACCAGTCGCGCACCCCGCCGATGGTTACGTACTGGCGGTCGGTGGTGAAGCCGAGGTCGGAGCGGGCGTAGGCGTTGAGCGCCGCCGTGTAGCCGCCGTCGATGCCGTAGAAGCTCGGATCGTTGTCGGGATTCTCGCCGGCATTGTCATAGTCCTTGCCGGTGTAGCGTGTGTCGAGCCGGCCGATGGTCATGCCGCGGTCGCGGAGCAGCTCCTTGAAGAAGCGGAACGGGGCGACGCGGAGGTTCGCCTGGTCGAGATAGGCTTCGGAGAGGCCCGTGTAGCGCGAGAGCTGAGTGCGGACCTGGGCGCGCTCCTCGGCGGGGAGGCGGTTCCCCTTGGCGAGCGCGGTGAGATAGGGGCCGCTCGCGAACTGGCGCGCTTCCTCGGCGAACTGCTCGACCGAGGCGGGCGGGTTCGAGACCTTGTGGTGGTAGTAAGCCGTCGTCGCCATCGACGGCAGGTTTACGACGTAGGACATCTCGTTGCCGGGCGTATCCGCTTGGAGACTGAAGTCGAGGATCGTCGAGATCAGCAGGATGCCGTTAAGCGCAACGTCGTTGTAGCCGCCCATCAATTCGTGGGCGACGGCGGCGGAGCGGGTGGTGCCGTAGCTCTCGCCGCCGAGATATTTGGGCGCATTCCAGCGATTATTCTCGCTCAGCCAGGTGCGGATGAACTGCGAAATGGACTTGGCGTCCGAGGTGACACCCCAATATTCCTTCGCCTCGGTCTTCCCCAGCGCATGGCTGAAGCCCGTCCCCACCGGATCGATGAACACGATGTCGGTAACGTCGAGCAAAGAGTCCGCATTGTCGACGATCGGGTAGGGCGGCGCGCCGTCGTCGCGGGCGTCCGAGGGGATTGCGACGCGCTTGGGGCCGAAGGCGCCCATGTGCAGCCAGAGCGAGCCCGAGCCCGGGCCGCCGTTGAACAGGAAGGTGACCGGCCGGTTGGGATCGCGCGGCCCCTCCTTCACATAGGATACCGAGAAGATGCTTGCCTTGGGCGTGCCATCCTCGGCCTTGAGATAGGTCTCGCTCGCCGTGGCGGTGTAGGCGATGCGCGCGCCGCCGAAGGTGCCGGTGTGATGGGTGACGGAGACGGTCGGCGGCGGCACCGGCTTGTCGGGATTGTCCTGCTTGGCGGGCGCCGCGGCGCCCTGCTGGGCGGCGGCGGGCGCGGCGAGCGCGATGGTGGCGGCGGCGAGTGCGGCGGCGGTCTTCGTGAAGCGCATGGAGGGTCCCGGTGTTGGCGTGGTGGCGGAGGTATTGCACGGCGGTGGGGCGAAACAAAGCGGCTGCGCGCTCGCTATTATATCCGGGTAATATTGACTTGCTCCGGCGCCTACCCTATCGGCACCAGCGAGGGAGCGAAGAGCATGGACGCCGAGACCAAAAGAGCAGCGGTAAGGGCCTATAAGGAGCGCGAGGTGCCGGCCGGCATCTACCGCATCCTCTGCCCCGCCACCGGAAAGCAATGGGTGGGGCGGGCGCCCGACCTCGGCACAATCCGCAACCGCCACTGGTCGGGCCTGCGCTTCGGCGGCTGCCCGATCCGGAGCCTGTCGTCGGCCTGGGCCGAGCATGGCGAAGCGGCGTTCCTGTTCGAGGAGCTGGAGCGCCTCCCCGCCGACACCTCGATCATGTCCCTCCCCCGCCTGCTCAAGGCGAGGCACGAACATTGGGTGGAAGCGCTGGGCGCGGAGGCGATCTGACGGGCGCCGACTTCCCCCTGCCCGCTCCCCGCACTAGATAGCGGCCATGGACGTCACCCATCTCGGCCGAACCAGCACCCTTCCCGCTTCTCCCAAGGAGGCGAAGCTCGATTATGTGCCCAATCCTCGCTCCGGGCGCACCTACATGGTGCGGTTCGCGGCGCCGGAGTTTACGTCGCTCTGCCCGGTCACCGGCCAGCCCGATTTCGCGCATCTCGTCATCGATTACGCGCCAGGGGAGACGATCGTCGAATCGAAGTCGTTGAAGCTGTTCCTCGGCTCGTTCCGCAACCATTGCGGCTTTCACGAGGATGTCACCGTGGGGATCGCCGAGCGGCTGGTGGAAGAGATGAAACCGCTCTGGCTGCGCATCGGCGGATACTGGTATCCGCGCGGCGGGATCCCGATCGACGTGTTCTGGCAGAGCGGCGAGCCCCCCGCCGGCCTTTGGGTGCCCGCGCAGGACGTGTCAGGCTATCGCGGACGCGGCTGAAGGCGAGTCCTTCAATTTCTGGAGCAGCTCGGCGGCCTCGTCGTCGCCGGCGGCGACCGCTTTTTCGTACCAGCGCCGGCTCTCCGCCCGGTCGCGGGCGACTCCGATCCCCTCGGCGTAATTCATGCCGAGGAAGCGCATCGCCCGGGCGTTGCCGAGGTCGGCGGCCCGCCGGTAGAGCTTTACCGCCTGCGCCTCGTCCTTGGCGGTTCCGGCCCCTTCCTCATACATGACGCCCAAATCCGCGATCGCGTCGCTGTCGTCATTTTCGGCGCCCTTGGCGAACCAGGAAAAGGCCCGATCCTCGTCCTTCTCGCCCAATGAGCCGTTGAGATAGAGGGTGCCGATCAGGTCCTGCGCGCGCCCGTCGTCCTGGTCCGCGGCCTTCTTGTACCAGCGATAGGCCTCCTGCGCGTCCTTCTCGACGCCGCGGCCCGAATCGTAGAAGGCGCCGATATTGGTCATCGCCGTCGCCTCGCCGAGCGCCGCGGCCTTGCGGTACCAGAGCAAAGCCTGGGCATAATCCTGACCGACGCCCTCGCCGCTTTCGAAGGCATAGCCGAGGTCGTTCATCGCCGAGCCGTTCCCGGCGTCGGCAGCCTTGTTCAGCCAAGCCATCGCCTTGAGGAGGTCCTTCTCGGTCCCCGTCGACGCCCTGCCCCGTCGTGTACATCCTGCCGAGATCGACCACCGACGGCCAGTGATCGCGCGCGGCCGCCTTCTCGTGGAGGCGCAACGCTTCCTTATAGTCGCGGTCGGTGCCGGAACCGAAGCGCAGCATCTCGGCCAAGGAGGCGATTCCGCGGAGGTTGTCGGCGTCTGCGGCGAGCCGGTACCAGCGCACCGCCTCGACCGGGTTGGGCGCGACCCCGGTGCCGGTCTGGTAATCGTAGCCGACATCGACATAGGCGTCGGCATTGCCCCGTTCGGCGGCGGCCTCGTACCAGCTGAAGGCGGTTTCCTTGCTCAGGGGAACGCCCCGGCCATATTCGTACATGATGCCGAGGCTTCGCTGGCAGTCGCTATAGTCGAGGTCGGCGCAGCGGCGGAACAGGCGGGGCGGCTTCGGCATCGTTCTCGGCCACGCCCTTGCCCTCGTCATAGGCGATGCCCAGCATGTGCATCGCCCCGGCGCTTCCGGCGGCGGCGCCCTTGCGGCTCCACTTCACCGATTCGCGATAATCGACGGGGACGCCGGTGCCGGCATAATAATCGTAAGCGAGATAATGATAGGCGTCGGCCACGCCCTTGGCCGCCGCCTGGCGGTAGTAAGCGACGGCCTTGGCCGGGTCCTTCGCCACGCCCTCGCCATTCTCGTAGAGCGCGCCGATGCCGGTCAGAGCGGGCGCATAGCCCTTGCCGGCCGCCTGGATGAACAGCCGCATGGCCGCGGCGGGGTCCGCCTTCACGCCTTCGCCGTTGCGGTAGAGGGCGGCGAGGAGGCCCAAAGCTTCCGGATTGCCGGCGTCGGCGAGGGGCTTCAGAAGCTCGAGCGCCCGCTCCCCCTCCCCGGCCTTGCGCGCCGCCTTCGCCTGTTCGAGGCGCAGGGCGACGGGAGCGGCCGCGGAGGCGTCGGGCGTTGCCAGAAGAAGGGCGAGTGCGAGGATCATCTGGCCCGCCATAATCGCCGATTTCGCCGCGGCTGACAAATGGTTGATCGTGAGGGCCGGGGCCTGTTTATAGGCGCGGTGAAGATCGCGATCCTCGGTGCCGGCTCGATCGGCTGCTTCGTCGGCGGCGCCTGGTCGGCTGCGGGCCTCTCGGTGCGCTTCGTCGGGCGCAAGAGCTTTGCCGATGCGATCGCCGCGAACGGGCTGACCCTCACCGACCAGAATGGCTGGCGGAAGAAGCTTGCGCCCGCGGAGGTGGACTATTCCACACGCACCGCGGCGCTGACCGGGGCCGATCTGATCGTCCTCACCGTCAAGAGCACGGGCACCGAGGCGGCGGCGAAGGAGATCGGGCGGCAGGCGAAGAAGGGCGCCGTTGTGCTGAGCCTTCAGAACGGCGTCAGCAATGTCGAACTGCTTCGTTCGCTCCTGAAGCGGCACGAGGTGGTGCAGGGGATGGTGCCCTATAATGTCGCTTATCTCCGCGAGGGACGCTTCCATAAGGGCGTGGCGGGCGATCTGGTTGTGACCGACACGCCGGTGACGCGGGCGCTCGCCGAGGCGGTGCCGGACGGGCCGGCGCGGCTCAAGCTCGCCGCGGACATGCCGGCGGTGGCCTGGGGCAAGCTGCTCATCAACCTCAACAATGCCGTGAACGCGCTGTCGGGGCTGCCGCTGCTCGATCAGCTGAAGCAGCGCGACTATCGACGGGTGGTCGCCGCTTCGATCGTCGAGGCCCTGGACGTCTTGAAGGCCGCGGGAATCGAGCCCGCCCAGATCGGGCCGGTGCCGCCGCGGCTCCTTCCCCACGTGATCGGATCGCCCGACCTTATCTTCAACAACGGCTTCCTCAAGCTGCAGAAGATCGACGCCCGCGCCCGATCATCGATGTACGACGACCTCGCCGCGGGGCGGCCGACGGAGATCGATTATCTCAACGGCGAGATCGTCAAGCTGGCGGAGAAGATGGGGAAGAAGGCGCCGGTCAACCGAGCGATCGTCGACCTCGTCCGCCAGGCGGAAGCCGGGGTGGAACGCCCGTGGCCGGCGAAGGAGCTGAGGGATGTCGTGCTGGAGGGAAAGCGCGCCGCGCCCCTGTTCGGCTACTGATTTGACAGGGGCTTAGGGGCCGCGCAGGGAGCTTGGCGATCATCAGGAGCCGCCCCTCATGCGCCTTACGTCCGCCGTATCTCCCCTCGCCCTCGCCTTGAGCCTCGCCGCCTGCGCCGCGACCCAGGCGCCGCCCGCCGCCACCGCAAGCACCCAGGCCCCGGCCGCCCGCATCATCCCGACCCAGCTCCCTACCAATGTCCGCCCGCTGCAATATGCGATCTCGGTCGCGCCGGACGCGGAGAATCTCCGCTTCGCCGGCTCGGTGCTGATCGACGTGGAGGTCAAGGAAGCGACCCGCGAGATCACCCTCAACGCCGCCGACCTCCAGCTTACCCGCGCCGGGCTGAGCCCCATCGCCGGGGGCGCCGCCGTCGAAGCGAGCCGGATCAGCCTCGACGAGGAGAAGCAGACCGCGACCATGGCCTTCCCGTCGGAGATCGCCCCCGGCCGCTATCGCCTCGCGATCGATTACACCGGCAAGATCTACACCCAGGCCGCCGGCCTGTTCGCGCTCGATTACGAGACCGCGCAGGGCAAGAAGCGCGCGCTATTCACCCAGTTCGAGGCCCCCGACGCCCGCCGCTTCTTCCCCGGCTGGGACGAGCCGCAATTCCGCACGCCCTACAATCTCAGCGTCACCGTCCCCGCCGACCGCGACGTGATCGGCAATATGCCGCAGGCGGGCGTGCAGATGCACCCGAACGGCACCAAGACCGTGGCCTTCCAGGCGACTCCGCCGATGTCGTCCTACCTGCTCTTCCTCGGCGTGGGCGAGTTCGACCGGATCACCAAGACCGCCGCCGGAACCGAAGTCGGAGTCGTCTCGGTGCGCGGGAGCGGCGAGAAGGGCCGCTGGGCGCTGGAAGGCGCGTCGCAGATCCTGCCCTGGTACGGGCAGCAGCCAGTTCTTCGGAGCGATGGAGAATTGGGGCGCGATCTTCTCGTTCGAGTCGATCCTCCTCGTCGATCCCGCGATCACCACCGAGGCGACCCGCCAGCGCATCTTCGAAGTCGCGGCGCACGAGATGGCGCACCAATGGTTCGGCGATCTCGTCACCATGGCCTGGTGGGACGATCTTTGGCTGAACGAGGGTTTCGCCTCCTGGATGGCGACTAAGTCGACCCAGGCGCTGCACCCGGAATGGGAGCCGGCGCTCGGAATCGTCGAGGGGCGCGAGTCCGCCATCGGGCTCGATTCGGTCGCGACCACCCATCCGATCGTCCAGCACGTCACCACCGTCGAGCAGATCAGCCAGGCCTTCGATTCGATCACCTACCGCAAGGGCGAGGCGGTGATCACCATGCTCGAGGATTATGTCGGCGAGGACGCCTGGCGCCGCGGAGTCCAGGATTATGTTCGGATCCACAAGCTCGGCAACACCCAGACCGACGACCTCTGGGCCGCGGTCGAGCGGGCGGCGGGCAAGCCCGTTACCGCCATCGCGCATGATTTCACGCTCCAGCCGGGCGTTCCGCTGATCCGCGTCGAGAGTGGTGCCTGCCAGGGCGGCAAGACGAACCTGACCCTGCGCCAGAGCGAATTCACCCGCGACCGGCCCGACAAGGCCTCCGCGTCCTGGCGGGTGCCGGTGATCGCCGCAACCATCGGCGGCAAGGAGGCGCGGACTTTGGTCAGCGGCGGCTCGGGCAGCCTCGCCGTTCCGGGCTGCGGGCCGGTGGTCGTGAACTCGGGCCAGGCCGGCTATTACCGCACGCTCTACACGGCGCAGCAGCTCGACGCGCTCCAGGCGAATTTCACCAAGCTGAAGCCGATCGACCAGATCGGGCTGCTCGCCGACAATTGGGGTCTCGGTCTCGCCGGCTACCAATCGGCGGCGGAGGCGCTCGACCTGGTCGACGCCGTCCCGGCCAACGCCAATCCGCAAGTCTGGTCGCGCACCGCGACCATCCTGCAGAGCGTCCACGACCTCTACAAGGGCGATGCGGCCCGCCAGCCCGCAGTGGCGCGCTACGCCTCGGCCAAGCTGTCGCCGGTCCTCGCCCGCATCGGCTGGACGCCCAAGGCCGGCGAGACGCCGACCATCCCGGTGCTCCGCTCCGAGCTGATTTCGACACTGGGGGGAATGGGCGATTCGGCCGTGGTGGCCGAGGCCAACCGCCGCTTGTCGAGCAACGACCCTGTCGCCGCCTCCGGTCCGCTTCGCTCGACCATCCTCGCGGTGGTGGCGCGCAACACCGACGCCGCGGGCTGGGAGCGGCTTCGCGCCCAGGCCCGGGGCGAGCAGAGCCCGCTGGTCAAGGCGCAGCTCTACCGGCTGCTCGGCACCGCCCGCGATCCGGCGCTGGCCCAGCGCGCGCTCGACCTAGCTTTGACCAGCGAGCCCGGCGCGACCACCGGCTCCGCGATCATCGCCGCGGTCGCCGCCGAGCATCCCGACCTCGCCTTCGACTTCGCGGTCAAGAACCGCGAGAAGGTGGAAGGGCTGATCGACGCCTCGTCGCGCTCGCGCTTCATCCCCGCTTTGGCCGCCGGTTCAAATGACCCGGCGATCGTCGGGCGGCTCGAGGATTATGCGACCCGCTTCATGACGAAGGAATCGCGCCGCCCGGCCGACGTCGCGATCGCCTCGATCCGCGACCGCGCCCGGGTCCGCGAGACGAGGCTCCCCGATATCAGCCGCTGGTTCGACGCCCGGCGGGGGTGAAGAGGGCGGAAGTGGACGATGTGGACGCGGTTTTCTCGGATGCCCGGGAGGCGTGACCGCTGTTGTTTCACCCAAAGCACCAAAGGACCAAAGGAACCAAAGAGGCTGAGCGGCTTCCTGGCCCGCGCCTACCGATGAGTTTGGATTGGAGCGACGTCGTCGCTCCTTTCAATCCGGCCTGGCGTGGACGCATTGCCGGCATTCGGCGGCACTGCGCCTTTGGTCCCTTTGGTCCTTTGGTGCTTTGGGTGAAAGGGGCCTCAAGGCAGGGTCCGGCCCAATTCGATTAGACCGCTAAGCCCCCGCGCGGGCGCTTCGGCGGTAGAGCCAGTAGGCGAGGAGGGCGAAGAGGAAGGTTCCGCCCCAGAGCGCGTAGGGGCGGAATTCGTCGCCTACTACGGCCAGAGGGGTGGCGTTGCCGGCGGCGACGACGATCCCCGCTAGGAGCACCCCGAACAGGCTCTCGCCGACGATCAGGCCGGAGGCGGCGAGGACGCCCATGCGCTTGTAGCGCTCCGGGTCCGCCGCGCGCGGCGCGTGGCGTTCGTAGAGCCAGCCGGTGACCGCGCCGATCAGCACCATCAGGGTCGCGGACATCGGCAGGTAGATGCCCATGCCGATGGCGAGCGGGGGAAGCCCAGTCGAGCTTGCCGCCGAGCACCCCTTGCGCGAGCGCGGAGATGAGCGCGGCCTGGGGCGCGGGCAGAGCCTCGGTCCCGGCTCCCGCGGCGCCGGCGAAGCCGTAGCCCTGGTTCAGGAGATCGAGCACCGGCGGGATCACCGCGGCGCCGAACAGGACTCCGAACAGCAAGGCGACCTGCTGCCGCCAGGGCGTCGCTCCGACGAGCTGGCCCGTCTTCAGGTCCTGGAGATTGTCGTTGGAGATGGTCGCGACCCCGAACACCACGCCGGTGACGATCAGCGCGTAGGCGACCAGCGCCTGGCTCTGCGCGGCGGTCGCCCCGGCGCCGACCACCGCGAGGAGCAGCAGCGAGGAGCCGAGGATGGAGAGGATGCCGACGCCGGAAATGGGGCTGTTCGAGGCGCCGATCAGGCCCGCCATATAACCGCAGACCGCGGCGATGAACGCGCCTGCGAGCAGCACGAAGACGAGGCTCCCGGCGATGACCAAAGCCTCCTGCCCCGGCGCGGCATTGCCGAGCTGCTGGTGGAGGAGGAAGCCGATCGGGATCAGCGAGGCGAGGATTCCGCCGGCGACGAAACCGATCGGAATGTCGCGCTCGCCCAGCGCAAGCGCTCCCCCCTGCCCCGCATTGCGCACCCGCGAT
>VBAE01000063.1 GCA_005882415.1 Alphaproteobacteria bacterium
CGGGTCCGCCACCTTCCAGAAAATCCCTCCGACGCCCGTCACTCTCGCCATTGCCGCCTCCCTGTCAGGCCTTCTTGTTCCACACTTCCTTCAATCGCGCATCCCGCCCGCAGCGGCTCCGGTAGAAATGATATTTGAGGTCGTTCTTCTTGTAATAATCCTGGTGATACTCCTCCGCGGGCCAGAAGGCGCCGGCGGGGACGATAAGGGTGGCGATCGGCTGGCGGAGCGTCGCCGCGGCGGCCTTCTTCTCGGCCTCGGCCGCCTGGAGCTGCGCAGGGCCGGCGACGAAGATCGCGGTCCGGTAGCTGTCGCCCCGGTCGCAGAACTGGCCGCCGGCGTCGGTCGGATCGACGGTGCGGAAGTAGTAGTGGACGAGCTGGGGGTAAGTGACCTGGCTCGGGTCGTAGGTGACTTTGACCGACTCATAATGGCCGGTGCCGCCGGTCGATACTTGCTCGTAGGTCGGATGATCGGACTTGCCGCCGGTGAAACCGGACACCGCCGATTTCACCCCCGGCACCTTCTCGAAGTCGCTCTCCGTGCACCAGAAGCAGCCGCCGGCGAACACGGCGGTTTCGAGCTTGCCTCCGGCCGCGGGATGCGCCTCCCCCTTCGGCACTTCCGGCTGATAGTCGGGCGAGCATGCGGCCAGCGCGAGCGCGGCGAGGAAGAGGGGCTGCTTCATGGTGCGCCTAACATAGGATGGACCACGGCGCCGCGCGAGTGGGTTGGCGTGGCCGACCTTGCGCAGCCTGCTTCAAGGGGTTAGCCGCCTTTTCACGCTCCGGGGCGAACCTTCCATCAACATATTTGGCGGGAACCCCCGTAGCGCGGGGGGTCTTTCACTGAATCGAACGCGAGCACATTCGAATGAACCCCCGCCGGCCCGAAGACAGAGAGCATAGCCACGCCTTCCTCGGCCATGGCCACGACGCGCACGAGCGGCGGACCCGGTGGGTGGTCGGGCTGACTGCGGTGATGATGGTCGGCGAGATCGTCGCCGGAACCGTGTTCGGGTCGATGGCGCTGCTCGCCGACGGCTGGCACATGGCGACCCATGCCGGCGCGCTTGCGGTTGCAGCGGGGGCTTACGCCTTCGCCCGGCGGCGGGCGGGGGACCGGAGCTTCACCTTCGGCACCGGCAAGGTGGGGGACCTCGCCGGCTTCGCTTCGGCGCTGACGCTTGCGATCATCGCTTTGGCGATCGGGGTGGAATCGCTCCAGCGGCTGTTCCAGCCCTCGCACGTCGCCTTCGGCGAGGCGATTGCGGTGGCGGTCCTGGGGCTCGGTGTGAATTTGGCTAGCGCGTGGCTGCTTGGTGGGCATCATCACGATCATCACCACGACCATCATCATCACGACAACAATCTTCGCTCGCCCTACTTCCACGTCCTCGCCGACGCGCTGACCTCGGTGCTGGCGATCGTGGCTTTGCTCGCGGGCCTTTATCTCGGCTGGGTGTGGCTCGATCCGGTGATGGGCGTGGTCGGAGCGGCGGTGATTGCGCGCTGGTCGTGGGGGCTGATGCGCGACACCGGCGCGGTGCTGGTCGACCGGGTGCCCGACGTGGACCTTGCCCGGCGAGTGACCGAGGCGATCGAAGCGGATGGGGACGCTCGGGTGACCGACCTCCATCTGTGGCAGGTGGGGCCGGGCCATTATGCGGCGATCGTCGCTCTGGAGGCGGCGGAGCCGGAGGCGGCGGACGTCTACCGGGCGCGGCTGGCAGGCCTCAAGAAGCTCGCCCATGTCACGGTCGAGGCGAACCGGGGCTGATGGCGGCGTTGATTTTCCTGGCCCTCGCGCTGGCGATGGACGCGTTCGCGGCGGCCCTCTGCCAGGGGGCGGTGGTGCGATCGGTGCGGGGCGAGGCGCTTCGGATCGGGGGCGCCTTCGGCTTGGCGCTGGGGCTGATGCCGCTGATCGGGTGGAGCTTCGGGCTGCTCTTTGCGACCGTCGCGGCGTCGCTCGACCATTGGCTGGCGCTGGTCCTGCTCGGCGGGCTGGGCATCAAGATGCTGCGCGAGGGGCTGGCGCGGGAGGAGGGGGATTGCCCGCAGCCGATCCGCGGCTGGGCTTTGCTCGTTGCCGCCATCGCCACCAGCGTCGATGCGGCGGCGGCGGGGGTGACGCTGCCTTTACTCGGGCAGCCGGTGCTCTTGGCATGCGCTGTGATCGGCACCGCGACGGCGATCCTCTGCGCTGCGGGCGTTCATATCGGCGCGGCGGTGGGGGCTCGGCTGGGCAAGCCGGCGGAGCTGGCGGGCGGGGCGGTGCTGATCCTCCTCGGGGTGAAGATCTTCGTCCAGCACCAGTTCCTTGGCGGCTAGACTGTAAGCGAGGCCTCGTCGAGGCGGGCCAGTTGGTCCTCGCTGAGGTCGAGGTTGAGGGCTCCGATCAGGTCCTCCAGTTGGTCCAGCGTGCGGGCGCTTGCGATCGGCGCCGCGACCGCGGGCTGGGCGGCGAGCCAGGCGAGGGCCACCTGCGACACGGTCGCGCCCGCTTCCTGAGCCACCTCGTCCAGAGCGGCGAGGACGGCGAAGCCGCGCGCGTTCATGTATTTCTCCATCCGGCCGCCGCGGACACTCTTTGAGAAATCGGCTTCGGAGCGGTATTTGCCGGTGAGGAAGCCCGAGGCGAGGCCGTAATAAGGGAGGACGGCGATGTTTTCGGCCACACACAGCGCCTGCAGGTCGCCTTCGAACTTGTCCCGCGCCATCAGATTGTATTCGGGCTGGAGCACTTCGTAGCGGGGGAGGCCGCGGGCGGCGGAGATGCGCAGCGCCTCGGCCAGCCGGTCGGCGCTGTAGTTGGAGGCACCGAGGGCGCGCACCTTGCCCTGCTCCACGAGGCGCCCGAAAGCGGCGAGGCTGTCTTCGAGCGGGGTCTTCGCATCGTCCTGATGAGCGTAATAGAGGTCGATCGCCTCCACTCCGAGCCGCTGAAGCGACGCCTCGGCGGCGGCCGCGATGCGCGCGGGCTCCAATTTCTCGCCGCCCGCGCCGGGCAGCATTCCGACCTTGGTCGCGACCAGGAGGCCGCTTTGGCTGCCGCGCTGCTTCAGCCATTCGCCGATGATCGATTCCGATTCGCCGCCGCGATTGCCGGGGACCCAGGCGGAGTAGACGTCGGCGGTGTCGACCATCGTGCCCCCCGCCTCGGCGAAGCGGTCGAGGATCCGGAAGGCATCCGAGCGGTCGACCGTCCAGCCGAAGACGTTGCCGCCGAGGACGAGGCGCGGAGTCTCGAGGCCGCTCGCGCCGAGGGTGCGGGTCTGGGGCATTTGAACTCCTTAGCTAGCGGGTCGATCTCGCCGTTCGAGCAGGGCGTCGATCGCCTCCTTCACCCTTTGGCCCTCGCCTAAAGGCGCGACCAGCACCGCGCGTTCCGTCGCGACGACGATCATGTCGCGCGCGCCCAGAGTGACGACGACGGGGCCGTCCGAGCGGATCAGGCAGCCTGTGCTGTCGACCGCGACGACGTCCCCGGCGAGGACGTTGCCGTCCGGGTCGGCGGGGCCGAGGGCGTGCAGAGCCTCCCAGCTTCCGATGTCCGACCAGCCCATGTCGACCGGCACCACGGCGACGCGCGGCGCCTTCTCCATCACCGCCCGGTCGAAGGAGAGGGAGGGCGCGCGGGCGAAGCTTACGGGCTCGGGAAGGGCGCGGGCGCCGTCGATCCGCTGCGCCTCCACCGAGGCGCGAACCGCGGCGAGGAGGTCCGGCGCCTGCTCGGCCAGCGCTTCGAGGCAGGAAGCGGCGGAGAGGAGGAAGATGCCGGCGTTCCAATACCAGCCGCCCTCGTCCAGCCAGGCCTGGGCGGTGCCGCGGTCGGGCTTCTCGGTGAAGCGGGCGGCGCGGAACAGGCCGGCGCCGAGCGCTTCGGCCTGGCGTATATAGCCGTAGCCTGTTTCCGGCCGGTCGGGCGTGACGCCGAAGGTGACGATCCAGCCATCGGCGGCGAAGGGGAGGGCGGCTTCGACCGCGGCCCGGAATGCGTCGGGGCGTGCCACGACATGGTCGCTCGGCATGACGAGCAGGACTGAATCCTCGGCCGCGTTCAGCGCCGCGAGCGCGATGGCGGCGGCGGTGTTGCGCGGGGCCGGCTCCAGGATCAGCCGGGCGGGTGGGGTGCCGGCGAGCTGGGCCTCGATCGCCTCGGCATGGTCGGCGCTCGCCACCACCAGCGGCGCCTCGAACAGCGCCGGGTCCGAGGCGCGCCGGGCGGTCTCCTGGAGCATCGTCTCCTCGCCGGAAATCGCGATGAGTTGCTTCGGCCGTCCCAGCCGCGACAGCGGCCAGAGGCGGGTGCCGGAGCCTCCGGAGAGGATGATCGGGGTTATCCGGCGGCTGGTCATGTCGCAGGTTTAGCCGCCGCCTCCGCGCCGCGCCACCCGCCGTGGCAAACGCCTCTTTCACCCTTTATTTGTCAATTTGAGCGACACCCTCCACCATGTCGGCAGATTTTACACATTCCGGGGTGGCGGAGCGGTGATCCGGCTGTTCAAACATTATGTGCCGCATACCGTGCTGTTCCTCGGCCTGCTCGACTTCGTCCTGCTCGTCGTCGCCGCCGAAGCCGGGTGGATCCTCAGGCTCTGGCAGATTTCCGGGGTCGCCGATCCAGACGTGTCTCGGCTTCCGCATTTGCTCACCTTCGCAGTCACCCTCCAGCTCGCGATGGTCGGCGTGGGGGCCTATGGCGCCGACGCGCTCCAGTCGATGCGGGTCGCGGCGGCGCGGCTGGTGGTGGCGGTTTCGCTGGGGGTGCTGCTCCTAGCGCTTATCTTCTTCCTTCTGCCGACGGTCACTTTCTGGCGGTCGAACCTGCTTTATGCGATGATTTTCGCGCTGACCGTGCTGTTCG
>VBAE01000223.1:0-15242 GCA_005882415.1 Alphaproteobacteria bacterium
CCACCCTCACCCTCTCGACCAGCGTCTCGGGCGGAAGCTCGGGCACAACCCAGAATGGCGGCACTTACGGCGCCCAATATGGCGCCGGCAACGGCAATGGCGGGACGGGCATCTCGGTGACCGGGGCGAGCATCCCGGGCCTGTCCAGCGGCGGCGAATGCACGCCGACGGTGACCAAGGCCTTCGCCACCTCTCCGATCCGCCTACCCATCCGGGCTGGTCAACACCGCTACGCCCGCGGCGACGAAGAGCTGCGCGACGGCGGCGATCATCACCGCGGCTGCCAACGGCACCAGCCTCGCCGTCTCGGCCGGCACGATCAACGCCGCTTCCACCTGCACCTATTCGGTCAACACCACCGTCACCACCGGCGGCGACAAGACCAACAGCATCGCCGTGGGGGCGGTGACCGGAAGCTATGGCAGCTATTCCGTCGCGTCGCTGGAAGCGGCGAGCGCGGTGGTGCAGGTCCCCCTGCCCCTCACCATCGTCAAGGCGAGCCAGGCATATTCGGACCCGAGGAACGGCACGACCAACGCCAAGCTGATCCCCGGCGCCACCGTCGCCTACACGATCACCGTCGCCAATCCAGGCACGACCACGGTCGATTCCAACTCGATCATCGTCATCGACGCCACCCCGGCCAAGCTCAAGCTCTACGTCGGCAATGTCGGTGCGGGGACGAGCGGCCCGGTGCTGTTCCAGGACGGCAGCCCGACGAGCGCGCTGACCTACAGCTTCACCAGTCTCGCCAGCACGACGGACGACGTCGAATTCTCGAACAATGGGGGGTCGACCTGGACCTACGTGCCCACCCCTTCACGCTCCAGTTCCGCTACGTCATCCAATAGGCGTTGGTGCCCCCGGCCGGAATCGAACCGGCACTCCTTGCGGAACTCGATTTTGAGTCGAGCGCGTCTACCAATTCCGCCACAGGGGCAACGCCGAGACGCTGCTAGCCGAGCCGCCGGGCGGGGGCAAGCGGGGCGCCGCGGGCGGGCGAAGCTTACAAAGCTTACACTTGCCATCCGTGTGTGTCGGCCTCCCCTTTTTCGCCGCGGAAGGTTCGGAAGGTTCGGCTTGCCATGAGCGCGAAAAACGGCCGAACCTTCGAGGCCGGCGGTGGAGCTTTGCGCAGGGGTGAAGGTGGAAGGGCGCATCGGGGCAGCTTAGCAGATTTGAGCGGTGAGCAGAACAGATAAGGAACATCTTGGAGGCTGTCGCGGGGCCGCGGGCGGCGTTAAGCGGGGGCGACAATTAGGGAGAGACTATGCGTGACGTGATTCGGGCCGCGGCGGCGGCGGCTTTGTTGTGCGGCGTTTCGGCGCTTCCCGCGGTTGCGAAGGCGCCGGTCAAGACCGCAGCTTCGGCGAACCGTGCCGCCGAGGATGCGCGGCTGACCGCGTTTCTGGATGCGGAGTTCGAGGCCGAGCTGAAGATGCGGCCGCAGCTCGCCACGCGGCTCGGGAGCAAGGTCGGCGAGGACCGGCTCGACGATATCAGCGATGCCGCGGCCCTGCGGCTCTTGGAATGGCGGCGGGGCAGCGTCGCGAAGATGAAGGCGGGGTTCAGCCGGGCAAAGCTGTCGCCCGAGGCGCAGGCCAATTACGACATCTGGGCTTACGAGCTGGAGCGGGCCGAGCTCGCCTACCGCAACCGGGTCTATTCGCCGCCTTTCTATTCCTTCCTCTATTCGGCGCATTCGCAGCTGCCGAACTTCCTGGTCAACACCCACAACGTCCAGGATGCGTCGGACATGCGCGCCTACAATGCGCGGCTTCGGGCGATCCCGGCGGTGCTCGACGAGGCGATCGCGCAGAGCAAGCGTTCGGACGCAGCCGGAGTGAGGGCGCCGAAATTCGAGATCGAGCGGGTGATCGAGGGGAGCAAGGCGATTATCGCCGGAACGCCGTTCGGCGACCGCGCCGATTCCCCGCTCTGGGCCGACGCCAAAGCGAAGATCGAGAAGCTGCAGGCGGCGGGCAAGGTGACTCCGGCCGAGGCGGAGGCGCTTCGGGCGGAGGCGCGATCGGCATTGCTTGCGATGCGACCGGCCTATGAGCGCGTCATCGCCTGGGCCGAGAGCGAGCTTCCGACGGCGCCGAGCGGCCGGGTGGGCGCGATCTCGCTGCCGGGCGGCGCGGCTTATTATGCGGCGGCGCTCAAGCTCAACACCACCACCGATCTGACGCCGGAGCAGGTGCACCGGATCGGCCTCAGGGAGGTCGCGCGGATCGAGGGCGAGCAGGACGCGCTTGCCCGCAAGGCCGGCTTCAAGGACCGCCACGCCTTCTACGCCGAGCGCGCCCGGGTGGCGCCTCCAGTGCCGTGGACCGAGGAGACGCGGACCGCTTACCTCCGCCAAGCGAACGCGGCGATCGCCCATACGAGGGAGCTCCTGCCCAATTATTTCGGGCTGCTGCCGGCGTACAAGGTCGAGGTGGTGCGCGAGCCTTCGTTCAGCGAAGTCGCAGGCGGCGCCGCCCATGCCGCGCCTCCGAGCCCCGACGGCACTCGGCCGGGCCGGGTCTACGTCCACCTGCTCGGCACCAGCGAGGACCCGGCGGCGGTCTACGATTTGATGTGCCATGAGGGCATTCCGGGCCATGTCATGCAGGGCGACATCCAGGTCCGCCAGACCGGCGCTCCCAAGTTCCGCCGCGGCTATGGCTATGTCGCGTTCGGCGAGGGCTGGGGGCTTTATGCCGAAGCTTTGTGCAAGGAGATGGGGGCGTTCCCGGACGTCGCCGCCGATTTCATGCGGCTGGAGGCGGAGCTGTTCCGGGCGGCGCGGCTGGTCGTCGACACCGGCATCCATGCCAAGGGTTGGACCGAGGAACAGGCCGTTCAATATATGATCGAGACCGGCCGGAGCCCGCCCGAACAGGCGCGTTCGGAAGTGCGGCGCTACATCACGCTTCCGGGCCAGGCGACCGGCTACAAGATCGGGATGTTGAAGATCATGGAGCTGAGGGCGCGGGCGGAGAAGCAGCTGGGGCCGAAGTTCGATCTGAAGGGCTTCCACGACCTGCTGATCGGATCGGGCTCACAGCCGCTGTCGGTCCTGGAGCGGCGGGTGAACGACTGGATCGCGGCGCGGCGCTAGGGCGTCGGCTTGGCGGCGGCCTCGTGCTTCGCGTCCTTCTTGCCTTCGAGGAAGACGCTGGTGGCGAGGCTGCCGACGCCCATTCCGATCAGCATGACTGCGATTGCGGTCATCAGCCGGCTCCGCTTCTGAATGGGCGTGCGGCGGAAAAGGCCGTCGATGAGGTGGACCTGCGCGATCAGGGCGATGAGGGCGGCGAGGCCGAACTCGATGGCGGCGAACCAGATGAAGAAGGGGGCGTCCTTGAGCAGGCTTCCGACGAGCGTGATGGTGAGGCCGGCGCCGCCGAGGCCGATCGCCGCGAGCTGATCGAACATCTTCGACTGGAGCTCGTAGGGGAGATCGGCCGAGACTGCGGCGAGGGTCTCTTCCTCGGTCTGGGGCGCGGGCGGCGGGTGCATGGGGGCGTAATTACCGCGCGGACCCCCGGCTTGCCACCGTCATTGCGAGCGAAGCGAAGCAATCCAGTGCTGACTCAGAGTCAGATGGATTGCCGCGTCGCTTCGCTCCTCGCAATGACGGGGCTCGAATGTCAGTTGCGCGGGGCCTGGCGGCGGTAGCTTAGGGCTTCGGCGACGTGGATTCGGCCGACGCCTTCGCTTGCCGCAAGGTCGGCGATGGTTCGGGAGACGCGGAGGATGCGGTGGAAGCCGCGGGCGGAGAGGCGCATTGCTTCGGCGGCCTGGGCGAGGAGGCGGCGGCCGGGATCGTCGGGGGTGGCGACTTCGTCCAAGAGGTCGCCGTCTGCCTCGGCGTTGGTTCGGATGGCGTGGGCGGCGTAGCGGCGGGTCTGGACTTCGCGGGCGGCGCGGACGCGCTCGCGGACTTCGGCGGAGCCTTCGGCGGGCGGAGGGAGGACGAGATCGGCGGCGGCGACGGCCTGGACGTCTACATGGAGGTCTATGCGGTCGAGCATTGGGCCGGAGACCTTGGCCTGGTAATCGGCGGCGCAGCGCGGGGCGCGGGAGCAGGCGAGCGCCGGGTCACCGAGATGGCCGCAGCGGCACGGGTTCATCGCGGCGACGAGCTGGACCCGGGCCGGGAAGGTGACATGGGCATTGGCGCGGGCGACCTGCACCGTCCCCGTCTCGAGCGGTTGGCGGAGCGAATCGAGGGCGGAGCGCTGGAATTCGGGGAGCTCGTCGAGGAAGAGGACGCCGAGATGGGCGAGGCTGACTTCGCCGGGGCGGACCCGTAAGCCCCCGCCGACCAGCGAGACCATCGAGGCGCTGTGGTGGGGCGCGCGATAGGGGCGGGTGCGGGTGAGGCGGCCGTTGGTCAATTCGCCGGCGACGCTGGAGATCATCGACACTTCCAGCGCTTCGGACGGGGTCAGCTCCGGGAGCACTCCGGGCATGCAGGCGGCGAGCAGCGACTTGCCGGCGCCCGGGGGGCCGGTCATCAGGAGGTTGTGGCCGCCCGCTGCGGCGATTTCGAGAGCCCGCTTGGCGGTCTCCTGGCCCTTCACTTGCGAGAGGTCGGGGCCGAAGGAGGTGCGTTCAGCCTCCCCCGGTTTTGGCGGGGTGAGGACGGCGCTGCCGCGGAAATGATTCAGGAGGGCGATGAGGTCGGGCGCGGGGAGGATCTCGATGTCGCCGGCCCAGGCGGCTTCGGGCCCTTGGGCGGCGGGGCAGATCAGGCCGAGGCTCCGCGAGGAAGCATGCATCGCTGCGAGGAGGACTCCCGGTGAGGGCGCGATCCTGCCGTCCAGCGCAAGCTCGCCGACCGCGAGATAGCCCGACAGCATCTCGGCATCGACGGCGCCCATCGCGGCGAGCATTCCGAGCGCGATGGGGAGGTCGTAGTGCGAGCCCTCCTTGGGGAGATCGGCGGGCGAGAGGTTGACGGTGATCCGCTTGGGCGGGAGCGACAGGCCGATGGCGGCGAGTGCGGAATGGACGCGCTCGCGGCTCTCGTTCACCGCCTTGTCGGGGAGGCCCACGACGAGGAATTTGGGGAGCCCTGCGGAAATCTGGACCTGGACCTCCACGGCCCGCGCCTCGAGCCCCAGGAACGCGACCGTTGCGACATGAGCGACCATCAAGCCCTCCCCCTCACTCCTTTTCAACGGGCGGAAGCATAAGAGTCAACGCTTTACGCCATGCTCTTGCGGCCGATTTGACGGGGCCCCGAAACAGGCCGAACGTCGGAGGGAACAGCGGGAGGGTCGGATGAGCGGATATATGGTGAGAACCCAGTTCGGGGGCACGAATAGATTCTACATGGTGAATTCCAAGACGATGGAGGACGCCCGAGCGCAGGTCGACAAGGTGCTCGGCCAGGCGGGCGCAGAGGCGGTCAGCGAGCTGGGCGAGGAGACGCTTAAGCATTACGACGTCCAGCCGGGGAAGCCCCACTTCTGCTTCGGCACCCTGCCCCACATACCGGGCGTGCTGACCGAAGTGACCGGCAGCGCGTTCGACATCGGAGATTAGGCGTCTTGCACCAGTAAGACAGCTTTCCCACATGATAAAGCATGGGAAAGATCGACTGGCGCCACCTCACCCAATATCCGGCAGTGCGAAGCGCGCTGGTGGTGGTCGGGTTCATCCTTATCGGGCTGACCCCGGTGGTCGGTCCGATTCCGGGGCCCGGCGGGGTGATCGTGTTCGCGGCGGGGCTCAGCCTCGTGCTCCGCTACAGCGCCTGGGCGAAGCGCGCTTATGTGCGGTTCAAGCGCAAGCACCCCAATAAAGGCGAGTGGGCCGACTGGGGGCTTCGCCGCCCGAGCGCCCGCCGCCGCAAGGAGCTTCGCGAGCAGGTGGCGCTGGAGAGCCAAGATGATTGACTTTAGGGCTCGCTTTGCCTATCCGCGCCCCCACACAGGCCGCCTCCTTGGGGTGGCCCTTTTCAATTTTGATTACTGAGGATGAGCGATGAAGCGCACCTTCCAGCCGAGCAATCTCGTGCGCAAGCGGCGTCACGGCTTCCGGGCCCGGACCGCGACGGTGGGCGGACGCAAGGTGCTTGCGGCGCGCCGCGCCCGCGGCCGCAAGACGCTGTCGGCCTGAGCGCTGTCGGCCTGAGCACGGGCTCCGGCCTGACCAATCTCTCCGGCCTGACCACCCTCACCCGCCGAGCGGACTACCTGGCGGCCAATCGCGGCCGCCGGGCGCCGATGCCCGGATTCGTTCTTCTGGTCCGCGACCGGGAGGATGGCGATCCGGCGATCAGGCTCGGCATCACCGTCACCAAGAAGATCGGCGGCGCGGTCGTCCGCAACCGGATGAAGCGCCGGTTCCGCTCGCTCGCCCGCGAGCTTCTGCCCGAGCGCGGAGTCGCGGGAGCCGACCATGTCCTGATCGGCCGCGCCGGCGGGGTGGAACGCGATTATGCGCTGCTCCGCATCGAGCTGACCAAGGCTTTGGGGAAATTGGCGCGGTGATCGCGAAGCTCCTCATTCTCATCGCCAAGGCATGGCAGAAGGGCCCGTCAATGGTCCTGCCGCCGAGCTGCCGCTACCAGCCGAGCTGCTCGGCCTATGCAATCACCGCGCTCCAGCGCTATGGGGCGCTCCGGGGGAGTTGGCTCGCAGCCAAAAGGCTTGCGCGCTGTCACCCCTGGGGCGGCTCAGGGCCCGACCCGGTACCTTAGGGGGACGAATTCAAGTGAACGAACAGCGCAACATGTTCCTGGCGATCGTCTTGTCGGCGATCGTCCTGCTCGGCTGGAGCGTGCTGAGCCAGCGCTGGCTTCCAACCGCCAACCCGCCGGCGACCAAGACTGTCGATGGCAAGCAGGTGCCGCTTCCCAAGCCGCAGGCGAGCCCCGGGGGCCCTGCGGCTGTCCCGGGGACCGTGGCCGCCTCCAACGTGATCCGCGACCGCAATGTCGTTCTCGCCGAGAGCCCGCGGGTGGCGATCGAGACGCCGCGGCTCAAGGGCTCGATCAACCTCAAGGGCGCGCGGATCGACGATCTCGTCCTCACCACCCAGCGCGAGAGCATCGCCAAGGATTCGCCGCCGATCCGGCTGCTCTCCCCGGCGGGTTCCCCGGACGCTTATTATGCGACGATCGGCTGGACCGGCGAAGGCCCCGCGCTGCCCGGCGCGGACACTGTGTGGAAGGCGAGCGGCACCCGCCTCGCCCCCGGCAGCCCGGTGACGCTGAGCTGGGACAACGGCCAGGGCCAGCGCTTCCAGATCGCGCTGTCGATCGACGACGGTTACATGTTTACCGCCAACCAGGTGGTGATGAACGCCGGCAAGGCGCCGCTCGCAGTCCGTCCCTTCTCGCTGATCAGCCGGGCGAGCGCGTCCAAGGACCCGGATCCCTGGACCGCCCATGTCGGCGCCGTCGGCGTGTTCAACAATGCCGCCAATTACGAATGGGGTTTCAAGGACCTCGACGAATCGGGCGACCAGCGCTTCAATTCGACTGGAGGCTGGCTCGGCTTCACCGACAAATATTGGCTGACCGCCATCGCCCCGGCGCAGGGCTCGAAGATCGACGCCGGCTTCCTGAAGAGCGCCAATCAGCCTTACCAGGCGATCTTCACGCCCGAGACGGTGGTTCTCGCTCCGGCCAAGGCGGCGAACTACCGCTCGCATCTGTTCGCGGGCGCCAAGGAGATCGAGCTTCTCGACCGCTATCAGGACGAGCTCGGCATCGCCAAGTTCGACAAGGCGATCGACTGGGGCTGGTTCGAATGGTTCATGAAGCCGATCTTCAGCCTGCTGCGCTGGCTCTACGCGACGATCGGCAATTTCGGCCTCGCGATCATCTGCCTGACCTTCATCGTCCGGCTTTTGATGTTCCCGGTGGCGCAGAAGCAGTTCAAGTCGATGGCCGGGATGCGCGTCCTCCAGCCCAAGATGAAGGCGCTCCAGGAGCGGCATAAGGAGGACAAGCCGCGGCTTCAGCAGGAGATGCTGAAGCTGTACCAGGAGGAGAAGGTGAACCCGATGGCCGGGTGCCTGCCGATCCTGATCCAGATCCCCATTTTCTACGCGCTGTACAAGACGCTGCTCCTGTCGGTGGAGATGCGGCACAAGCCGTTCGTATTGTGGATCAAGGACCTGTCCTCGCCCGATCCGCTGACGCCGGTCAATCTGTTCGGCTATCTCGACTTCACGCCGCCGCATTTCCTGGCGCTGGGGATCCTGCCGATCCTGCTCGGGATCAGCATGTACCTCCAGTTCAAGCTCAATCCGCCGCCCGCCGACCCGGTTCAGGCGCAGGTGTTCGGGCTGATGCCTTGGGTTTTGATGTTCGTGATGGCGCCGTTCGCGGCGGGCCTGGTGGTCTACTGGATCACCAATAACTGCCTCACCATCCTCCAGCAGAAGTGGCTCTACAGCCGCTATCCGGGGATGAAGGCGCCCGCCACGCCGACGGCAGGGGTGAAGTGAGCGAGGACGCACCCGATCTCGACGAGACGGCCCGGAAGCTGTTTTCCGGGCCGATCGCCTTTTTGAAATCGGCGCCGACGCTGCAATTCCTGCCCGATCCGGCGGTGGAGGAAGTGGCCTTTGCCGGGCGGTCCAACGTCGGCAAGTCGTCGCTCTTGAACAAGCTCACCAACCGGCGCGACCTTGCCCGGACGTCGAACACGCCGGGGCGGACCCAGGAATTGAATTTCTTCGACGTCGGCGAGCCGCTTCGGCTCCGGCTGGTCGACATGCCCGGCTACGGCTTCGCCAAGGCGCCCAAGGACGTGGTCAGGAAGTGGCGCTTCCTGATCAACGATTACCTTCGGGGACGCGCGGTGCTGAAGCGGGCGCTGGTGCTGATCGACAGCCGCCACGGGGTGAAGGACATCGATCTCGAGGTGATGAAGATGCTCGACGACGCGGCGGTGAGCTACCACCTCGTCCTCACCAAGGCCGACAAGATCAAGGCGAGCGAATTGCAGGCGGTGGAGGCGGCGACCGCGGCCGAGGCGCGCAAGCATCCGGCGGCGCACCCCGAGATCATCGTCACGTCGAGCGAAACCGGGCTGGGCATCGAGCGGTTACGCCGTTCGGTCATGGAGGCGATCGTCTAAAAGATGCTGAAGCTCATCATCGGCAACAAGGCTTATTCCTCCTGGTCGCTGCGCGGCTGGCTGGCCGCCAAGCAATCCGGCCTCCCGTTCGAGGAGATCACCGTCCCGATGTTCGACGAGACGTGGGAGAAGACGCGCCAGGGGAGCGAGTTCGCCCCGTCCGGCGGCAAGGTGCCGGTGCTTTGGGACGACAAGGCGGTGATCTGGGATTCGCTGGCCATCATCGAATGGCTGGCCGAGAAGACCGACCATGCGCGCTACTGGCCCGAGGACGAGGTCGCTCGGGGCATGGCACGGTCGATGGCGGCGGAGATGCATTCGAGCTACGCCAACCTCCGCCGCGAATGCCCGATGAACCTTCGCAAGCAATTCCCGGCTCGCGATCTGCCCGAGGAAGTGACCGCCGAGATCGTGCGGATCATGGAGCTTTGGGCCGAGGCGCGGGCGCGGCACGGCGACGGCGGGCCTTATCTGTTCGGGACGTTCAGCGCGGTCGACATCATGTTCGCGCCGGTGGTGACCCGGCTCGTCACCTGGTCGATCCCCGTGCCCCGCTTCGCCGCCGCTTATATGGAGGCGATCCTCCACCACCCCTGGATGCAGGAGTGGATCGAGGCGGCGCGCGAGGAGCCCTGGGTGATCGAGCGCTACGAGACCCCGGCGGCGTAGGGCGTCCCGTCCTTGCGCGTGTAGCAATTGTTCGCCGAGTCCCAGTGGAGGTCGGCGTCGGGATAGTGACAGTCACCTTCCGAGCGGCCGAAGGCGAGGAAGACGCAGGGCTCGGCGCTTCGGTTGACGATGTGGTGGCCGTTCGCGGCGCCCTTGGGGAAGGCCGCGCAGTCGCCGGGGCGAAGCATGGTTTCGCCGCCCTCCTCGACCAGCACCGCCTCCCCTTCCAGCATCACCAGGAATTCGTCGACGTCGCTGTGCCAGTGGCGCTGGCTCGACATGCCGCCTGGCTCGACGGTGACGTGGCTGATTCCGAAGTCGGTTAGACCGCCGGCGGCGCCCAGGCGGCGGAAGCTGCGTTTGGTCATCCCGGCGGCATAAGGCTCCGGATAGGTGGTGCGGTTGGTGGACGGGATGGCGGTGAGGTCCAGCTTCGGCATCGTCTTTTCCTGTGGGAAGCCCTGCTAGGCCTTGCTAGGCCCGCGGCATGACCGCCGCAATCGATCCCGTCGACCTCGCCTCCCGCCTCATCGCCTGCCCTTCCGTCACCCCCGCCACCGGCGCGGTGTTCGACGTGCTGGAGGAGGCGCTTCGGCCGCTGGGGTTCGAGGTTCATCGGTTCGTCACCGGCGAGGCGCCGGACGGGCCGGTCGAGAATTTGTTCGCGACGCGGGGAAGCGGGGGCGGCACGCATTTCGCCTTTGCCGGGCATCTCGACGTGGTGCCCCCCGGCCCTGGCTGGGTCGGGGACCCGTTCGAGCCGCAGATCCGCGGCGGCCTGCTCTACGGCCGGGGCGCGGTCGACATGAAGGGCGGGATCGCCGCCTTCGTCGCCGCCTGCGCCGAGACTGTGGGGCATGACGGCACGCTGAGCCTGATCATCACCGGCGATGAGGAAGGGCCGGCGACCTATGGCACGAAGGCGCTGATGGCGTGGATGGCGGAGCGGGGCATCCGGCCCGACATGATCCTGATCGGCGAGCCGACGTCGGAAAGCAGGCTCGGCGACATCGTCAAGATCGGGCGGCGCGGATCGGTCAACATGTGGATCGAAATCCCGGGGACGCAGGGCCATGTCGCCTACCCGCACCGCGCGGACAATCCGGTGACCAAGCTCGGCCGAGTGCTGGTCGCGCTCGACGCTCTGAAGCTCGACGAGGGCAATGGAAGCTTCCAGCCGTCCAACCTCGAAGTCACCACGGCCGATGTCGGCAACCCGGCGGGCAACGTCATCCCTTCCAAGGCCACCGCGCGGCTCAACATCCGCTTCAACAACGAGCAACGCGGCGAGGATCTGGTCGCGCTGGTGCGGCGGACGGTTGAGCAGGCGGCGCCCGGGGCGACGGTGACCGCGCAGATTTCCGGCGAGGCGTTCCTGACGCCGCCGGGGCGGCTGTTCGAGCTGGTGACCGATGCGATCCGCGAGGAGACGGGGGTGGAGCCGGAGCTTTCGACGACGGGGGGTACGTCGGACGGGCGCTTCCTGATCGCGCTTTGCCCCGTGGTCGATTTTGGCCTGCCCAATGCGACGATGCACAAGGTCGACGAGGCAGCTTCGGTGGAGGATCTGCGCGGGCTGGCGCGGATTTATGCGCGGGTGATCCGCGGCGCCCTCTCCTAGGAGGCGAGCCGCTCCGCTTCGCGGCGTTCGGCCGCCCAGGCGATGAAGACGTCTTCGGACATTGCGGGGACGCAGGCGGGGCCCTGGGCGTAGTCGCAGCCGATGGCGCGGAGGACGTCGAGCTGCTGGCTCCGTTCCACCCCGCTAGCGACCGCTTCGCAGCCGATACCATGGGCGATGTGGACGAGGCCGGAGACGATGGCGCGGACCTCGTCGCATGAGTCGATCTCGCGGATCAGGCCGGAATCGAATTTGAGGCGGTCGAGCGGGATGTCCTTGAGGCGCGCCAGACTTGAGCGGCCGGAGCCGAAGCCGCCTAGCACGACCGAGACCCCGCGCTCGCGGAGCGCCTGAAGCTCGCCGAACACGCGGCTGTCGCACTGCATGGCGGTGGCTTCGGCGATTTCGAGCTCGATGCTCGTCGGCTCGGCGCCGGAGCGCTCGATTGCGTCCTCGACCCGGCGGAAGAAATCGGGACGCTCGATCCGGCGCGGGCTGACGGTGAAGCTGAGGCGCTGGCTGAGGCCGGCGGCCTTCGCGCGGCCGAGCGACTCGACCGCGGCTTCCATCAGCCAATCGCCGATGTCGAGGATCAGGCTCGAATCCTCGGCGACGGTGATGAAGCTGGGCGGGAGCGGCACGGGGACACCGGCGCGGTTCCAGCGGATCAGCGCCTCGCCGCCCGCGAGCAAGCCGGTGCGGGCGCAGACGCGCGGCTCGAAGCCGATCTGGAACTCGCGCTCCTGGAGCGCCTTGCGGAGCGCAGCCTCGGCCGCGGCTTTCTCCTCGGACGCGGCGGCGAGCGAGCGCTCGTACAGCTCGGCGCGCGCTCGGCCGCTGCCCTTGGCGTGGTACATGGCGATGTCGGCCGCCTTCATCAGGCTGGTGAGATCGGTGCCGTGATCGGGGCAGATCGCGATTCCGATCGAGGCGCCCATGTTGACGCGATGGTCGCCGACCCGGAACGGCTCGGACAGGGCCGAGCGCGCCCGCTCCGCGATGCGCTGCGCCTCGGCGGCGGTCACGATCGAAGGGAGGAGGACGGTGAACTCGTCGCCGGCCAGGCGGGCGAGGAGCGGCTGGAGCGGTCCGGAGGGGTCGCGCTCGGCGCGGATGACGACTCGGAGGCGGTTCGCGACCATCACCAGCACCTGATCGCCATGGGCATGACCCAGGCGGTCGTTCACTTCCTTGAAGCCGTCGAGATCGATGAACAGGAGGGCGGTTCGGTCGTCGGGGGTGCGGGCGGCGAGGATCCGCTCGGCCTCGCGCTTGAAGTGGAGGCGGTTGGGGAGCGAAGTGACGGGATCGTACATCGCCATCGTCTGGGCGCTGTCGAGGGTCGAGCGGACCTGGTCGAAGAGGACGTCCACCGCGGAGGCAAGGTCGGGCATCTGGCTGCGCAGAGCCGGCGGAGCGGGCGAGACGAGGTCGCCGCTCCTCACCGCCATCAGCCGCTCGATCAGGGCCGCGACCGCTCGCGCCTGGCCGCTGTTCGGCCGCTCCGCCGCGACCCAGACGATCAGCAAAGCGAACAGGCCGATCAGCACCGAGGCGGCGAGCTGATAGTCGACCCGCGTCAAAAGCATGAAGGCGAGCAGGGTGAAGACGAACGAAGAAAGGCCGGCGAGGACGGACAATAGGCAATTGCTGATGGTCTGGACCGAGTTCGTCATTGCGAAGCGAGCGTCGCCTTCCCCCCAAGCCCGGGCGGCAGGCCGCACCGATACGCGTGGCGAAACTACACCGGCGATAGTTTCGATTTGGTAACCTTCAGCGGCGGCGGCGAAGGACGATGTAGAGGGCTCCGACGCCGCCATGGCGCGGGTGGGCGCCGCGGACGGCGGCGATGCTCCCGGCATAAGGCGAGGCGGCGAGCCAGTCGCCGACCGCGGCCCGTATCCGCCCGCGGGCGATGGGGGGCTCGCCCTTGGGCGGCTTGCCGGTGATGAGCAGGATCACGCGCGCGCCGGACGCGATGGCGCGGTCGAGGCTGTCGTCGAGCAGGTCGTAGGCGGAGGCGAGATGGTGGCCGTGGAGGTCGACGGTGAAATCGGGCGACACGAGGCCGCGGGAAAGGCGGCGGTCCCAGGTGCCGTCGAGGGTGGTTCCGGGTTGCGGCTTGGGCTTGGGCGGAGGGGGTGGTGCAGGACGCGCGGGTGGGACGCGGCCTTTACGGGCAGGGGCCGGCGCTTCAGGCTCGGGCTCTGCGAACTCCACAACGGCAGGCATTGCGCGGAGCGGCTGCACCGTCGCGACTACCTTGGCCCAGAGCGCCCGCTCTTCAGCGCTGAGGTCGCGCATCGAGCCTGGCGACGCTTGCCTTGGGGAGCAGGAGGATAGCCTCGCCCTTGCCCTGCATTCCGCCGGCGACGAGCGCCGCCTCCTCGCCCGCCCCCCAGAAGGTGTCGAAGCGGTTGGCGCCCTTGATCGCGCCGCCGGTGTCCTGCGCCACCCAGAGACCGCTCGCCTCCGCCCGGTCGAGGTTGAGGAGGACGGGGGCGCCGAGCGGGATGAAACGAGGATCGGCGGCGACGCTGGCGCGGGGGGTGACTGGGAGGCCGAGCGCGCCGAGCGGGCCGGCGCCGGTCAGCTCCTTGAAGAAGACGAAGCTCTTATTCTCGCGCATGATCGCGCGGCCTTCGTCGGGATGCTCGCGGAGCCAGGCGACGATGCCCTGCATGCTGGTCTGCCCGGGGCCGAGCAGGCCGCGCTCCTTCATCAGCTTGCCGATGCCGGTATATTCGCGGCCGTTCTGACCGGCATAGCCGATGCGCATGATGCTGCCGTCGGGGAGCAGAAGCCGGCCGGAGCCCTGGATCTGGAGGAAGAAGAGCTCGATCGGATCGGCCGCCCAGGCGATTTCGAGGCCGCGGCCGGCGAGCGCGCCTTCCTCGATCTCGGTGCGGTCGAAATAGAGGGAATATTGGCCGTCGACGATGCGGCCGGTCTTGGTCTCGCCGGTGACGGGATCGGTGACGCTGAGATCGGCGGGGCGGGCGTAGATCGGAACTTCATAGCCTGGCATGCGGGCGCGGGAGCCGCGGATCTGGGGCTCGTAATAGCCGGTGACGAAAGCGGCCCCCTCCCCCACCCGGACTCCGGCGAATTGGGCGGCGAAGAATTCGGACGGGACGACCGCGCCCATCGCTGCGTCGCAAGGCGCGCGCCAGTCGTCGGGGGTTGTGAGGCCGCTGGCGTCCTGGCGCTTCACCAAGGCGGGACAGGAGATGCGGAACGCCTGCAGCGCCCGCGCGGCACTGACCGGATCGAGCTCGGGGAGCGCGACGGCGGCGACTCCGGCTGCGATTGCGTTGGCGGGGGGCGGCGGCTTGGCCGGCTCGGTGACGGGCGGGATGGGCTTGGCGGGCGGCACCAGCCGCGGGGCGCAGCTGGCGAGCGCGACCAGGGCCAGCGCCAGGGCGCCGTGCCTCAATCTCAGAAGCTGTTTCGAATCGCCCGCCACGCCCCGGCATAACCCCGGGTGCGTGCGAGAGGAAGCGGATCAGGCGGCGTCGTCGGTTTCGACGAGGACCCAGTTCGGGTCCTGGCTGCCGAGCGTCCGGCGGAAAGTCCAGACGTCGTGGGTCTCGATCGCGTCGGAGAGCGATCCTGCGACCAGCTCGCCGGCGGCATCGCGGGTGACGGCGACGATGTCGGCGTCGAAGCGGACTGTGATCTCGGCGACCCGCCCGCGAAGCTCGGCACCCTCGATCACGGCGCGCTCGATCCCGACCAGGCGGTTGTCGAGCTTCTCGCCGGCCGCCTCGCGCTCGGAGATCGCCTGCTCGAAGGTGGCGAGAACGTCGCCGGTGACGAGGTGGCGAAGCTCTTCCTTGTCGCCCTTCCAGAAGGCGTCG
>VBAE01000223.1:15282-26059 GCA_005882415.1 Alphaproteobacteria bacterium
GCTCGTAGACGAGGTCGGAGGTTTCGGGCCGGGCGGGGCTGGCGTCCTGGACCGGAGCCGAAGCCTCGGCGGCGGGCGCGGTCTCGGCGGGGCGGAGGATCGGCTGCTGCTCATGGCCGGTACGCCGGCCGAGCACCGAATAGAGCCGAAGCCCTACGAACAGCGCCACCATTGCCAGCAATACGATCCCAACGGTCACGCCAACTCTCCAGTCACAAGCCTTGAGGACCTACATAGGCTCAGGGCGCCGCGGATTCAAATGCCGCAGGGCCCGGAAAGGTCCGCCGCCATGTTGCACGGCCCTGCGCCTCCTGCTACCCGCCGCTGCGAACATGGGCCGCTCAGGCGGCCTTTCTCAATCAGATACAAGATCGAAGGGCGAGCGACATGGCCGAAGAAACGGGCGCGACCAACGAAGCCGAGCAGCAGCAGCCGAACGGCGCGGACTCGATGCCGCAGGTCGGAGTCATCTCCCAATATGTGAAGGACTCTCGTTCGAGAATCCGAACGCGCCGGCGGTCTACCAGTGGCAGGGCCAGCCGCAGATGGACGTCGAGTTCAACATCGGCGCCCAGACGCTGGGCGAAGGCGTCCATGAGGTCGCTCTCAAGATCGACGTCACGGCGCGCACCGAGGACCAGACCGCCTTCCAGCTCGAGCTGCTTTATGCCGGCCTGTTCGCGCTTCGCAACATCCCCGAGGACCAACTCCAGCCGTTCCTCCTGGCGGAAGCGCCGCGCCTGCTTTTCCCGTTCGCCCGCCAGATCGTGGCGCAGGCGGTGCAGGACGGCGGCTTCCCGCCGCTGCTGCTCGAGCCGATCGATTTCGGCGGCCTCTACCTCCAGCAGCTTGCCCAGCAGCAGGCGCAGGCGAGCGGCGGCACGGTCGGCGAGATCACCGGCCAGGCCTGATTTTCCAAACGCAGGCACAGGCGGCGCACGCCATATGAACCTCCTGATGGCGACCGGCACGATCGGCGGACTGACCATGGTCAGCCGAATCGCCGGCTTCGCGCGCGAAATGCTGATGTCGCGCATCATGGGGGCGAGCGCCGCGGCCGACGCCTTCTTCGTCGCCTTCCGCCTGCCCAACACCTTCCGCCGCCTGTTCGGCGAGGGCGCCTTCTCGGCGGGCTTCGTGCCGCTTTACAGCCAGCGCCTGCACGGCGAGGGCGGCGAGACGGACGCGCGGCGCTTCTCGGAAGAGGTGCTGGCGGTGTTCCTGCCGACGCTTCTGCTCTTCACCCTGTTCTTCGAGATCATCATGCCGCTCTTCGTGGCGGCGATCTCGGGTTATCAGGGCGAGAAATTGGCGCTCGCCACCTTCCTCACCCGGATCACCTTTCCGTATCTGCTGCTGATCAGCCTGGTCTCGCTCTTCTCGGGAATCCTGAACAGCCTGACCCGCTTCACCGCGGCGGCCTTTGCCCCTGCCCTTTTGAACCTGTCGATGCTCGCCGCGATGCTGCTGGTCCGCGACGGCGGCGAGAAGACGGCGACCGCGCTTGCCATCGGCGTTACGGTGGGCGGGGTGATCCAGCTCGCTTTGCTGATCGCCGCGTGCCGGCGGGCGGGGGTGTCGCTGAAGCTCAGGCGGCCGAGAATGACTCCGGGGGTTCGGCAGTTCGTCCGGGTGGTGGTGCCCGCGACTTTGGGCGCCGGCGTCTACCAGATCAGCGCCTTCATCGACACATTCTTCCTCGCCCGGATCGGCACCGGCGCGATGAGCTATTTCAACTATGCGGATCGGCTGAACCAGCTTCCTTTGGGCGTCATTGGGGCGGCGCTCGGCACTGCAATCCTCCCCCAGGTCAGCCGCCATGTCGGCGCCGGCGAACCTGACAAGGCCGCGCGCGTGCAGGGCGAGGCGGCGGAGCTTGCCATGCTGCTCTGCCTTCCGGCCGCGCTTGCGCTGTGCGTCGCATCGGGTCCGCTGATTGGCGCGATGTTCCAGGGCGGCCATTTCAGCGCCGAGGATTCGCGGATTACCGCGATGGTGCTGAGCATCATCGTCCTCGGCCTTCCCGCCTATGTGCTGGTCAAGGTTCTGACCCCCGGCTTCTACTCGCGCCAGGACACGGCGACCCCGGTCAAGACCGCCGGCGTGGTGCTGGTCGCGAACGTGGTGCTGAATTTCGTGCTGATCCCGCCCTTCGGCATCGCCGGCCTCGCAGCCGCGATCGCGATCGCGAGCTGGCTCAACTGCATCATCCTCTACGTCATCCTGCACAGGCGGCGCCATTTCCGGATCGAGGGCTGGCTTGCCAGCCGGATCGTTCGGCAGCTGATCGCAGGCGCGGCGATGGTGGCGGCTTTGATCGCGGTCAGGATGCTGCTCGGCGGCTGGTTCACCGGCGGAGTCGGGCGGCGGATGATTGGAGTGGCGGCGATTGTCGGGACGGGGATGGCGGTCTATTTTCCGGTCGCCTGGCTGCTCGGCGGGCTCGACAAGGACGCGTTCAAGGCGCTGCTGAGGCGCAAGAGGCCCGGATCCGATGCCGTCTGACACTCCGAAGAGAATGCGCGTCGTCTCCGGCATCCAGCCGACCGGCAACCTCCATTTGGGCAATTATCTCGGCGCGATCGTGCGCTGGGTGAAGATGCAGGACGAGGCGGGATGGCGGCGGCCCTGATCGCCTGCGGGGTCGACCCGGAACGCTCGGTCCTGTTCAACCAGGCCCAGGTCCCCGCCCATCCCGAGCTCGCCTGGCTCCTGAACGGCACCGCCCGCATCGGCTGGCTGAACCGGATGACCCAGTTCAAGGAAAAGTCCGGGAAGAATCGCGAGGGGTCCAGCGTCGGCCTGTTCACTTACCCGGTGCTGCAGGCGGCGGACGTGCTGCTCTACCAGGCGACCCATGTGCCCGTGGGCGAGGACCAGAAGCAGCATGTCGAGCTGATCCGCGACATCGCCGCCAAGTTCAACACCGACTACAATGTCGAGCTGTTCACCCTGCCTGAGGCGCATATCGGCGCGACGGCGGCGCGGATCATGTCGCTTCGCGACGGCAGCGCCAAGATGTCCAAGTCCGACCCGTCCGACATGAGCCGGGTCAACCTGACCGACGACAGCGACATGGTCGCGCAGAAGATTCGCAAGGCGAAGACCGACCCGGAGCCGCTTCCCGCGTCGATGGAGGAGCTGGGCGGACGGCCGGAGGCGCTGAACCTCGTCACGATCTATGCTGCCCTCTCCGACTCGGCGCCCCAGTCCGTGCTCGACCGCTTCGCCGGCCAGGGCTTCGGGGCGTTCAAGCCGGCGCTGGCCGAGCTGCTCGTCGAGACCCTCCGGCCGGTCAAGGCGCGGCTCGACGAGCTCGGCGCCCATCCGGACGAGCTCGACCGGATCCTCCAGCGTGGCTCTGAGCGGGCCGCGCAGATGGGGCGGCCGACGCTGGACGGCGCCTACCGGGCACTCGGGCTGCGCTGACGCATTTGCGCTGGGGGCTTTCCTTTCCCCGCCGTTACGTTCACCTTCCCTTCACCCCCGGTTCAGCCGCGGCTTTGTAACAAGTCCCTGTATCCACTATATTTGTCCGATATCCCTCTTTTGAGAAAGCCGCTTATCATGCCTTTCTGGAAGAAATTCGCCGCTCTGTTCGCGCCCGCGATGCTGCTGATGCTCAGCGCCTGCGCGACCGGCTTCCCGGCCCAGGTCTCCCGGTTCCAGGCGCTTCCGGCGCCGCAGGGCCAGAGCTTCGTCATCCAGGCTGCCGATCCCAAGGATCGCGGCGGGCTGGAATTCTCCCATTATGCCGACCTCGTCCGCCGGCACCTGCTCGCGCAGGGCTATGCCGAGGCGCCCTCGCCGCAGGCCGCGACGCTCATCGTTTCGCTCGAATACGGCGTCGACGACGGCCGGCAGCAGGTCCGCTCGACCCCCGGCTTCGGCGGCTATGGCGGCTTCGGCTACAGCCCATGGGGTTTCCACCGGCCGTACTACTCGCGCTTCGGCTATGGCAGAGGCTTCCGCTCGCCATTCTATTATGGCTGGGACGATCCCTTCTGGGGCGCGGGCTATGACGATATCGACGTCTACACCGTCTTCACCAGCTTCCTCGACATGGACATCAAGCGCGCCGCGGACGGCCAGTCGGTGTTCGAAGGCACGGCCAAGGCCCGCTCGCGCAGCGACGACCTCCAGCTCCTGGTGCCGAATTTGGTGGAAGCGATGTTCACCGGCTTCCCCGGCAATTCGGGCGAGCAGATCCGCATCACCGTCCCCCCGCCCCCCCGGGCACGGTAACGGGGTCGAAGACACGAACGAGAAGAGGGCCGGGAAACCGGCCCTCTTTTTTGGCTTCCATGACCCCCACCGTCATTGCGAGCGGAGCGAAGCAATCCAGTGCTGGGTCGGAGGCCCATGGATTGCTTCGTCGCTACGCTCCTCGCAATGACGGCGCGTGGGGGCTCCCCGGCCTCGCCAGGTCACCGCCGGACGAGAAAGGCGCCGGCGACGACCAGGAGGACGCCGAGGATTCGGATGCCGCTGATTTCGACGCGCTCGATGCCGAAGGCGCCGACTCGGTCTAGGAAGAGGGCCATTGCGAGCTGGCCGGCGATGGCGACCATCAGGAAGAAGGTGACGCCGAGCCGGGGCGCGGCGAAGGCTGCGACGGCGACGAAGACGGCGCCGTAGAAGCCGCCGGTCCAGGCGTACCAGGGAAGGCTCCGCATGCCGCCGCCCGTCGGACGCACGCCCAGCGCGAGCGCGACGAGCAGCAGAGCGACGCTTCCGACGATGAAGGAGATTAGGGCGGCGTTGACCGGGGAGCCGACGCCGCGGGCGAGCATCGCGTTGGTCGGCGCCTGGAGCGCGATCAGGGTACCGCTGACGAAAGCGCCGACGAGGGCGGCAAGGGCAATCGGGTTCATCGCCCTTCCCCCCTCCCCCCGCGGCGGCCCGTCAGCCTTCGAGCTGGCGGGTGAGCAGCCGGATGTCGGAATCGAGCTCCGGATCCTGCGAGCGCAGTTTCTCGATCTGGCGGACTGCGTGGATCACCGTCGTATGGTCGCGTCCGCCGAAGCGGCGGCCGATCTCGGGCAGCGAGCGCGGGGTGAGCTGCTTCGAGAGGTACATGGCGACCTGGCGTGGCCTCGCAACTTCCCGCGCACGCCGCGCCGAGGTCATCTCGGCCTTGCGGATCCGGTAATGCTCGGAGACGCGGGTCTGGATCTCGTCGATCGAGATTCGGCGCTGGTTGGCGCGAAGGGTCGAGGCCAGCACTTCGGTGACGAAATCGAGGTCGATCACACGGTTCTGCATCGTCGCATAAGCGGCGATGCGGTTGAGCGCGCCCTCGAGCTCACGGACGTTGGAGCTGATCCGCTTGGCGAGGAACATGACCACGTCCTGCGGCACCGAGACGTCGGGGAGCGCCTCGAGCTTCTTGAGGATGATGTTGAGGCGGAGCTCGAGATCGGCCTGGTTGATGTCGGCGACGAGGCCCCAGGACAGCCGCGAGAGGATGCGGGGCTCGATGCCGTCGAGGTCCTGCGGCGCCCGGTCCGACGAGATCACCAGCCGGCGGCCGGCCGAGATAATCTCGTTCATCGTGTGGAAGAATTCTTCCTGGGTCGATTCCTTGCCGGCGATGAACTGGACGTCGTCGATCATCAGAAGATCGGCGGCGCGGAGCTGCTGCTTGAACTGGATGGTGTCGTTGGCGCGCAGAGCGGCGACGAACTCGACCATGAACTTCTCGGCCGACATGTAGATGATCTTCGCCCGCGGGCGCAGGCGGTGGAATTCGTGGCCGATGGCGTGAAGGAGATGGGTCTTGCCGCGCCCGGTGCCGCCATGGATGAACAGCGGGTTGAACACGACATTCTCCGCCACTGCGAGGGTGCGGGCGGCGTTGAACGCCACTTCGTTCGCCTTGCCGATGACGAAATTCTCGAACCGGTAGCGCGGCTCCAAAGCCACGGCATAGAGGCCGGGCTTGGCCTCCTGCGGCTCCTCGCGCGGCGCGGGGATTTCGACCACAGCGGCGGTCTTGGGCGCCGCGGCGCCTACTCCGATGACGATCTGGCGGACGTCGGGCAGAGCGGCGCGCCAGGCAAGGGCGAGACGCTCCGCGAAGTGCGTCTGCACCCAATCGGCCATGAACTGGGACGGGAGCTCGAGTCGCAGCGTGCCCGACTCGGGATCGTGGGCGCCGAGCGCGATCGGACGAAGCCAGCCGTCGAAGGTCCGGGCGCCGCAATCGCGGCGGAGGCCGGCGCGAATCGCTTCCCAAGCGGCCTGCAGAGGCGCTGCGCCACCCGCGCCAACGCCTGAAGAAGCGTTTGCATTCATCGACTTGCCAGGCACAAAACGCACCCCCTCTGTTACTTCTCGCGGCCGTCTACCGGGCCGCTTCGGACGCTATTCCACACACGGCAAAACGCCCCCCGGCGGCGCCGATCCCTGAATCGCTCTTGCAGTGTGCGTCCTTTGGGAGATTCGTCCCGCCGGAGCGACCTTTCTAGGTAGCCGGGGGCCCCTCGATCAACGCTAAAATTACGCTTTTGTGAAAAGAAATCCGTTGACATGGATTCCCGCGGCTTTGCGTAGAAATGGCGGAAAACTGCCATTTCCGCAGTGGCGGCGGAGGTGGCACGGGCCGCGAATCGCCGGAAGTCCTCGGCTTTCTGAAAAAGCCGTTAAAACACGAAAAGGCCCGCCGGATTCGCTCCGGCGAGCCTCGATTCAAGCATTAGAGAGACTTAGGCGAGTGCGGCGATCCGGCGCGACAGGCGCGAGAATTTGCGGGCCGCGGTGTTCTTGTGGAGGACGCCCTTGGAAACGCCGCGGGCCAACTCCGGCTGGACCTTGCTGATCGCCGCCAGCGCGGTGGCCTTGTCGCCCGACTCGATCGCGGCTTCGACCTGCTTGACGTAGGTGCGGATGCGGCTGACCCGGGCGCGGTTGATCTCGGTGCGGCGGCCGTTGCGGCGGATGCGTTTCTTTGCTTGCGGCGTATTCGCCATCTGTCAAAAGCCTCTGTCGATGGAAAGAAAAGGGCGCGGCATCAACGCCGCACCCGCTCGCGCCGCCCTCTACTGAAGGTGGAGGAAAAGGTCAATCGGGGAACGACCCCCCGCCCCCCTTCAATCACGCCTAGCTGCGCTGGCAGCGGGGGCAGAAGAAGGTGGAGCGGCCCGAGTCGCTGGTCCGGCGCACGGGAGTGCCGCAGTGGCAGAGCTCCCCTTCCCGGCCGTAGACCCGCCATTGCTTGGAGAAATAGCCGAGCTCGCCCGAGGGCCGGGCATAATCGCGCAAGGTGGAGCCGCCGGCCTCGATCGCCGCGGCGAGCACTTCGCGGATTGCTTCGGCCAGCCGCTCCAGGCGCATGCGGGAGATTCGGCCGGCGGCGCGGGACGGGGCGATGCCCGCCATGTGCAGCGCTTCGCAGACATAGATGTTGCCGAGACCGGCGGCGATCCTTTGGTCGAGCAGGAGCGCCTTGATCGGGGCGCTCCGCCCTTCGAGGGCGGACTGGAGATAGGCGGGGCTGAACTCCGGCCCCAATGGCTCGGGCCCCATCGCGGCGAAAGCTGGGTAGGCGTGGAGCGCGTCGGTGGCGACGAGGTCGACCGAGCCGAATCGGCGCGGGTCATTGAGGGCGAGGCGGCGGCCCTCGTCCGTCTCCAGCAGCAGATGATCGTGGGCGCCGATCTCGGCCGGGTCGATGCGCCAGCGGCCGGACATGCCGAGGTGGAAGATCAAAGTGTCGCCGCGGTCAGTGCCGATCAGGCCGTATTTGGCTCGGCGGCCGAGGCCGGTCACGCGGGCGCCGGTCAGGCGTTGGCGGAGGTCGGGCGGGAAGGCGCGGCGGAGGTCGGCGCGGCGCGCTTCGACCGAGACCAGCCGCCGCCCTTCGAGGACGGGGGCGAGGCCGCGCACCGTGGTTTCGACCTCGGGCAGCTCAGGCATGGTCGCGTCCCCCGTCCCGCTGCGCCGAAAAGGCGCCAACTCTCCACGTGCACATAGGCCGAAACCCCTGCTAGAGGCGGGCGCGATGGACAAGGTTTCTTTCGGCTTCGAAGAGGTTGCGCCCGAAGAAAAGACGCAGCGCGTGCGCGGCGTCTTCTCGAGCGTGGCGGCGCGCTACGACGTGATGAACGATCTGATGTCGGCGGGCATGCACCGGCATTGGAAGAACCAGTTCGTCCGCCGGGTGAAGCCGCGGCGGGGCGAATCGATCCTCGACATGGCCGGCGGCACCGGCGACATCGCCTTCCGCCTGGCCGCGAGCGGGGCCGCGGTGACCGTGGCCGACATCAACCCGGAGATGCTCGAAGTCGGGCGCAAGCGCGCCACGGAACGGGGGATCGAGGGGCTCGCCTGGTCGGAGCAGAATGCGGAAGTGCTGAGCTTCGCCGACCCGAGCTTCGACGCCTATACGATCGCCTTCGGGATCAGGAATGTCACCGACATTCAGAAAGCGCTGGGCGAGGCGCACAGGGTGCTGAAGATCGGCGGGCGCTTGTACTGCCTCGAATTCTCCAGCGTCACCTGGCCCGGCTTCGCCAGCCTCTACGACCGCTATTCGATGCACGTCGTGCCGCAGATCGGCAAATATGTCGCCCGCGACGAGGCGAGCTACCGCTATCTGGTCGAGTCGATCAGGCGCTTCCCGCCGATGGAAGCGTTCAAGGCGATGATCGAGAAAGCGGGATTCACCCAGACCCGAGTCGAGCCGATCCTCGGGGGGCTGGTCGCTATCCACAGCGGCTGGAAGGTCTGATTTGACCAGGCCGGTCGTCCATGTCTGGCGGCTCCTCAAATGGGGCCGGGTGCTCGCCCGCCACGGCGCGCTGCGCGGGATCGAGCGCGACCCCAACACGCCGCCCCCGGTCCGCCGGCTGGCGCGGATCGCCCGCTTCGGGGCGCGGATTCCCGAAGTGCCGACTTATGGCGAGGCGTTCCAGGAACTCGGGCCGGCGGCGATCAAGTTCGGACAGGCGCTCGCGACGCGGCCCGATCTGGTCGGTGCCGAGGCGGCGCGCAACCTGACGTCGCTCCAGGACAATCTCCCCCCCGCTCCGTTCGAGGAAGTGCGCAAGGCGATCGAGCTGGGGCTGGAGAAGCCCTTGGAGGAAATCTTCTCCCATATCGACGAGGAGCCGGTCGGCGCCGCCTCGATCGCACAGGTCCACCGCGCGATCACCACCGAGGGCCACCTCGTCGCGGTCAAGGTGCTCCGGCCGAATATCGAGGAGGATTTCGCCCGGGCGCTCGAGACCTACGAATGGGCGGCGGCGCAGGTCGAGGGGATGGGCGGCGAGGCGGCGAGGCTCCGGCCCCGGGCGGTCATCGCTCATTTCCGGCAGTGGACCGCGCGGGAATTGGACCTGAGGCGCGAGGCGGCGTCGGCGTCCGAGCTTCGCGAGAATCTCGTCGCCGAAAGCGGCTTCTACGTGCCGGCGATCGACTGGACCCGCACTTCGCGCCGGGTGATGACGCTCGAGTGGATCGACGGCATCAAGCACACCGACCGCGAGGCACTGGTCGAGGCGGGGCACGATCTGAAGAGACTGGCGGCGATCCTGGTCCGCGCCTTCCTGAGGCAATCGGTGATCGACGGCTTCTTTCATGCCGATCTCCACCAGGGCAATCTCTTCGCGCTGCCCGACGGGCGGCTTGCGGCGATCGACTTCGGGATCATGGGCCGGATCGAGCGGCAGGCGCGGATCTGGCTGGCCGAGATCCTCTACGGGCTCCTCACCGGCAATTACCGGCGGGTCGCGGAAATCCATTTCGAGGCGCAATATGTGCCGCGCCACCACAATGTCGACGAGTTCGCCACTGCCCTGCGCGCGGTCGGCGAGCCGATCCGGGGCCTGCCGGTCAAGGACATCTCGATCGGGCAGATGCTCGACGGGCTGTTCACCACCTCCAGAAGACGATGGTGATGGAGGAAGGGGTGGCGCACGCGCTCGATCCGGACATCAACATGTGGGAGACGGCGGAGCCGTTCCTGAGGGAATGGGTGCGCGGCGAGCTGGGGCCCGAGGCGGCGCTTGCGGACAAGCTCATCCTCGATTTCCGGACGCTTGCGAGCATCCCCGAGCTGATCCGCCGGATCGACCATTATTACCCGCCCCCCGGCGCAGCCCCGCCCGATCCGCCGCTCGCGGACGTGGTCGTCGTCCAGCCCCACCGCTACTGGCGCTACGTGCTGACGGCGGTCGTTGCGGCGGCGGCTGGCGCGGCGGCGGCGATCCTCCTATTTTAAGGGCATGGACCGCGATCAGGTCATCCGCATCCTTCGGGAGAATGCCGAGGAGCTCCACGCGATGGGGCTGGCGAAGCTATACCTGTTCGGCTCCATCGCCCGCGGGGATGCAAAGCCGGCAGACGTCGACCTTGCCTTCGAAATCGGCGGCAATCCGGACTTCAGCCTCCTTACCCAGGCCGGCGCGATGCTTCGGATTGAAGAGTTGCTCGGTAAACCCGTCGACCTGGTTGAGCGGGACTATCTTCATCCCAGGATCAAGAATCGGATCGAGGCCGAGATGGTCGAGGTGTTCTGATGGCGCCCGGGCCCGAAGCCGACGGTCTTTACCTTGAGCGAATTCTTGAACTGATCGCCCTGATTCAGAGCAGCCTCGAAGGTTTCGATGAAGCTAGATTTGTCGCCGATCGGGACCGGCTCGACTCCACCGCCTTCCGACTGTTCCAGATTGGGGAGCTGACCAACAAGCTGTCGCTGCCTGCCAAGCAGCGGCACCCCGAGATCGCCTGGACCTCAATCTATGGCCTGCGCAACATCATCGCGCACCATTATGAG
>VBAE01000295.1:0-2210 GCA_005882415.1 Alphaproteobacteria bacterium
CGAAAGCCTGGAGACGCCCGCCCTCACGAAGGCCCAGCTCGCGGAGCTGCTGTTCGAGCAGATCGGCCTGAACAAGCGCGAGTCCAAGGACATGATCGACGCCTTCTTCGACCTGATCGCCGCGAGCCTGGTCGACGGCCAGGACGTGAAGATTTCCGGCTTCGGCAACTTCCAGATCCGCACCAAGGCGCCGCGCCCCGGCCGCAACCCGCGCACCGGCGAGGCCATCCCGATCGAGGCCCGGCGGGTGGTCACTTTCCACGCCAGCCACAAGCTCAAGGAGCAGATCCAGGGCATCACCGGCAGCGCCGAAAGCTGACCGCCCCCGGTCGCCGGTCGCCGTTCACCGGCCAAAAAGCAACGCCTGTCAGCGGCCTCTTTGCACCCCTGCCGGTCTTAGAGTAACCTTGGAGCTTTCTCTCCTACAACATTGATTTCAATGGAGAAAGGCCTCCCAGCCATCCCGGCCAAGCGCTACTTCACGATCGGTGAGGTCAGCGAGCTGTGCGGCGTCAAGCCCCACGTGCTACGGTATTGGGAGCAGGAGTTCACGCAGCTGCGCCCGATGAAGCGGCGCGGCAACCGGCGCTACTACCAGCACCATGAGGTGCTCATGATCCGCCGCATCCGCGACCTGCTGTACGACCAGGGCTTCACGATCAGCGGCGCGCGCAACAAGCTGCAGGAGATCGTGCAGGTCGAGCGCGACAAGCGCCGTGCCGGCGAGGTCATGCTCGACGGCGTCGAGGTCATCGAGGTCGACGATTCCACCTTCGAGGATTTCGAGGACAGCGCGCCGCCCGAGGAGCGCGATTCGTTCTCGCAGAAGATCATGCTGGTGCGCCGCGAGCTCTTCGAGATCCGCGACCTGCTGTCGTCCACGCACTGATGCCCATGTGCGGCCGGGCCAGGGCTGCAAGCTATAATCGCGGGCTTCGGCGTGTAGCGCAGCCTGGTAGCGCACTTGCATGGGGTGCAAGGGGTCGCGAGTTCGAATCCCGCCACGCCGACCAAGCCACCCAAGGCCAGCAACTTCCCGGTTGCTGGCCTTTTTTTGTTGTGCAATCGTTGGCATGCTCCGGGTTGCCCTTGTTGCCGCGCGGGAAGCGCGGCATAGAATGCCCCAACCATGGCCACGGTCGTCTTTGCTGACCTCGTCGGGAGCACCGGCATTTTCGAGCGGCTCGGCGACGAGACCGCCGGCCGGTTCGTCACGCAGCTCACCACGGCCCTGTCCAAGACCTTCGAGGAGCACAGCGGCCGCGTCGTCAAGCTGCTGGGTGACGGCATCTTCACCGTCTTCCAGACCGAATCCGACGCCATAGACGCCTGCATCGCGATCCAGACGCGGCTGAAGGAAATGCCCGTCTATCCCGGCGGCGACGGCAAGCCCGTCCAGATGCAGATGGGTGTCGAGGCCGGCGAGGTCGTCGAAATCGATGGTGACTGCTATGGCGACGCGGTGAACAGCGCTGCGCGCCTAGCAGGGCCAGATGCGCAGCCTGGGTCCCATGTACCTGCGCGGCAAGCAGGAAGTGACCGAGGTGTTCCGCGTCGACTGGAACGTCACCGCGGGCGACACGGAAGCCACCGTGATGGGCGTGTCCATGTTCAAGTCGAACAAGGACGGCATCCTCGAAGTCTCGCGCGACGGGCAGACGCTGCGCCTGGAGCCGCGCGGCGAGAAGCTCTCGATCGGCCGTTCGATCACCGCGTCGCTCACGGTCAACGACGGCCGCGTGTCGCGAGTGCATTGCACGGCCGGCTGGCGGGGCGGCCATTTCGTGCTGGAAGATGCATCGAGCTTCGGCACCTGGGTGTACTTCGGCAACCAGGTCGAACCGGTCGTCCTGCGCCGCACCGAGTGCTACCTGGTGGGCCAGGGCAAGATTTCGCTGGGCTGCGAGCGCGAAGCCGAAGACGCGCCCATCATCGAATTCAGCGTGCGCGGCTGACGCGCGCTTCCCGCCCATGGCGCTGGAAATCCATATCTCGGGTCCGGGCCTCGACGTCACGCGGCGCATCGCGCCCGGCGACCCGCAGCTCGTACTCGGCCGCGACAGCGAATGCGACGTGTGCCTGCCCGACCCCGAGCGCACGGTGTCGCGACGTCACCTTGCGCTGTGGGCCGACGCCGGCGTGCTGCAGTTCCACGTCGTGTCGTCGGTGAACGGGGTCGAGATGGCGTTCGGCGAGGCGCCGCCCGGTGC
>VBAE01000295.1:2219-5493 GCA_005882415.1 Alphaproteobacteria bacterium
CTTGTCGAGGGAGAAACCCAACCCAGGGCCAAGGGAGGCGATGCCTGGGCCGCACTGCAGGCGGCTGCCGCGACGATGCCCGTCGCCGCGCAGGCGCCCGACGACGACCCTTTCGGCAACGACTGGGGCTTCACCACCACCTTCGGGCCCATGAACGCCACGGGAGGCGGCGGCGGCTTCGACGCCACGTCGATCGAAGCGGGCGAAATCTCCTCGTTCTTCCAGGGCCTGGGCGTCGAGACGGGCGCCATGAGCAAGGGCGAACTCGAGTCGATGGGGCGCCTGGTGCGCTTGCTCGTCCTGGGCGTGCTGGACCTGCATGCGAACGTGACCGGCGTGAAGCAGGAGCTGCGGTCCGAAGACCGCACGATGGTCGCGCCCAAGGACAACAACCCGCTGAAGACGACGTGGCCGGCCGAGACCAAGTTGAAGTACCTATTCGGCGGGCGCCTGGCAGCGGTGGGTTTCATCTCCGCGGAGCGCGCCATTCGCGAAGTGCTGGTGGACCTGGTGGCGCACAACACGGCCTCCGCCGGTGCTGCTCGTGCCGCCGTCGAAGGCACGTTGCGCGACCTGGCGCCGGCCACGCTGAAGACGAAGCTGCTCGGCGAAGGGGCCAAGCTGTTCGAAGGCACGCGGGCCTGGGACGCCTACTCCAAGTGGTACGAGGAGCAGGGCGCGGACATGCAGAAGTGGGCGCAGCGCCAGCTCGATCGCCACTTCACCGAGGCCTACCTGCGCGAAAGCCTGCGTATCCGGCGCGAGACACGCAAGGCATGAAGCGCCCACCCGGGCGTTCTTTCCCGGGTGTCCGCTGCTGAGCCTGAGGCTAGAATGGGTTTTCCCTCCCGGCAGGATCCCGCAGTCCCGTGAGTCTCAAGAAACTCGGCCGCTACGAACTCGTCCGCGTCCTGGGCAAGGGCGCGATGGGCATCGTGTACGAGGGAAAGGACCCGAACCTCGACCGCCGCGTGGCGATCAAGACGGTGAAGGTCGAGAACCTCTCGGAAGAAGCCGCGGCCGAATACGAGCACCGCTTCCGTACCGAGGCGCGCAGCGCCGCGCGGCTGCAGCACCCCAACATCGTCAGCGTCTACGACTCCGACCGCGACGGCGACATCGCCTTCCTGGTGATGGAGTACATCCAGGGCGACGACCTCAAGCACCACCTGGACAAGGGCGTGCGCTACTCGCTGGAGCAGTCGCTCAAGATGATCCGCGACCTGCTCTCCGCGCTGGACTACGCGCACAAGCAGGGCATCGTCCACCGCGACATCAAGCCGGCGAACCTGCTGATCGAGCCCGGCGGGCGCGTGAAGCTCACGGACTTCGGCGTGGCGCGCATCCAGGATTCCGGCGAGGCCACGCGCACGCAAGGCAGCATGGTCGGCACGCTGAAGTACATGGCGCCCGAGCAGGTGCAAGGGCAGAAGATCGATTCGCGCGCCGACCTGTTTTCCGTCGGCGTCGTGCTCTACCAGCTGCTCACCGACAAGCGTCACGATCAACCCGAAGCTGCCGACCGCGATCGACGCTCTCGTCGCGCGCGCGCTGGCGAAAAACAGGGACGAGCGTTTCGCCTCGGCGCGCGATTTCGCGGCCGCCTTGCAGTCGGCGATCCGGCGCGCGGAGGACGTCACCGTCATTCCCGCGGCCAACCCGCTGAAGAAGGCCGATGCGGGCGGCACCGGTTCGCGCGGGCTGCAATCCGTCGTCGGCGCGGTGACGACGCCGTCGACCGTCACGCAGGAGGTCGAGCTCGTCTACTGGAAAGACATCAAGGACTCGACCGACGCCGACGAATTCGAAGCCTTCCTCGACAAGTTCCCGGGCGGCATCTACGCCGACCTCGCGCGCAAGCGCCTGCGCAAGCTCACCGGCGGCAGCAACAACACGTCGCCGGACCAGACGGTCCTGAGCGGCGCTTCGCTCGGCCGCAATGCCGAGGCCGAAAGCGAACCCGACGAGGAGNNNNTCGCTTCTTCGCCTGTCGCTGCCCCGGTGCACACCGACGCCGCTCCCGTTGCCGCACGGGTCACACCCGAGGGCGAATCGAGCCCCAGCAGCTCGGGCACGGATTTCCCCGAGACGGTCACTTTCATCCGGCCCGATGCGCAAAAGCGGCAGACCAAGCCGGAGGCGGCCCCGCCCAGGACTCCGTCGCCGGCACCCGCTGGCGCCGCCGCCGCCATTCCGCTCGCGTCTGCTGAAGCGAAGTCATCGGCGCCCGCGCGCGCAAAGACGCCGGGCGAGGCAAAGCCCGCGAACAAGCCCGTGGCACCGCTGGCCGTGCTCTCGGGCATCGGCGCCGTGCTCGCGGTGGCGCTTGCGGCGTTCGCGATGATGGGCCGCGGCAAGGCGCCGGTCGACGCGGCCGCCCTTGCCGCATCCGGGGCGGCATCGGTTGCGTCAGCCGCGGCCGCTCCCGCGGATGTTGCGTCCGCTGCGTCTTCCGCGGAGGTGCCGGCGATCGCAGTCGCTCCGGCGGTGGCTGGCAGCGAGCCTGCCCGCGCGCCAGCAGTTGCGGCCGGCCCCGCACACGCGGGTGCCAGCCAGGCCGCGGTTGCTGGCGCGTCGAAGCCGGGGTTGGCAAAGGCTTCGGCGCCTGCGAAAGTGCTGCTGGCCAAGCCCAAGGCGAGTGCGCCGCCCGCGTCCGTCGAAACGGCAAGGCCGCAGTTCTTCCCGCCGCCGCAGCAGCCTGCAGCCGCGCGGCCCGCTCCCGTCCCGTCGACGGCCGGCAACGCGAATGCCGCCGAGGCGTGCAAGGACAAGGTCTTCCTGTCCAAGGAGTTCTGCCTGGCCGAGGCCTGCGAGAAGCCGGGCGCGCGCAACCATCCGCTGTGCGTGAAGTGGCGCGACGAGAAGCGCCTGCGCGAGAACCTGAAGGGCGGCTCGGTCGGCGGCTAGGTGATGTCGATCGTGTGCACGAGGCCCGCGCGGCCGGCGTGCCGGTCGGCGAAGTAGCACTTCAAGGTCTCGTAGACGGTCTTGAACGCGATCTCGTCCCACGGGATCTCGTCTTCGGCGAAAAGCCGCGCCTCGATCGTCTCCGTGCCCGGGGCAAATTCGTCAGAGAGAAGCTTCGCCAGCCAGTACATGTGGACCTGGCCCACGCGAGGCACCGACAGGATCGCGAGCAACGCGCCCAGTTCGATCTTCGCGCCCGCTTCCTCGTCGGTCTCGCGCATGGCGCCTTGCGCCGCTGTCTCACCCAGCTCCATGAAGCCGGCCGGCAAGGTCCATTTGCCCCAGCGCGGCTCGATGTTGCGCTTGC
>VBAE01000001.1 GCA_005882415.1 Alphaproteobacteria bacterium
CGCCCACGTCCGCCCGTCGCCCAGCTCCCCCTCGATGATCCCATAGGCCTTGGCGAGATGCCCCTTCGCCTCCTCGACCCCGAACGCATCCCGCGCCTCCGGGGGCCGGAAGTTGTCGGCAACCGCCTTCTGCATCGGAGTCATCACATAGGAATCGAAGAAGCGATCGAGGATATGCACCCTAAGCGCCGCATCCGCATCCCCCGGCACCATCGGCGCCGGCCCCGGGTGCACCCGGTCGAGATAGGAGACGATCAGGCTCGATTCCGGCACCGTCGCCCCCCGCGCCTCGTCGCGAAGGACCGGGAATTTCCCCACCGGCCAAAGCCGGGCAAGCGCCGCCCGCTCGTCCGCATCGCCAAGATCGACGCTCACCTTCTCGAACGGCACGCCCCGCTCGTACAAAGCGATCAGCACCTTCTGGCAGTAGGATGAGAAAGGGTGGAAATAGAGTGTCAAGCTCATCCCCGACCGTCACCCGCAGCGCCATCATTGTCCATCCGCAACGTTCATATACCATTCAACTCATCGCTCATATCTAACGACTCATCGCAGTATCATCTGCGCTGAAGCAAGGCACGAAGACGATGTTGAGGGCAATCGAAGGCACCGGCAGGGACTATGCGCACGATCCGTCGCGGCGCGGGCTCCACCTTCTCTATCATGTCGGCGAGACCAACCGCTGCCCCGGCTGCGGCCGCACCCACTGGTATATCGGCCGCCTGTCGGCCGAGTGCGGCTTCTGCGGCACCGCCCTTGCGCTCGCCGACACCGGCCTGACCGGCGCCGGCCTCTTCCGCCGCCACAATCCGCACCAGCTCGACGAAGCCGCCTGAGCAAGCGGGCCGGCGGCGCATCCTCCTGCGCCGCCGGTCATTTACCCCTTCCGAAGCGCCTCCGACGAGGGCGCCCCGGAAGGATGATACATGGATTTCGCCCGCCGCGCCTGGGATCACAGCTTTCCGATGGATCCCATCGTCCGCACGCTGATGGACACGGACTTCTACAAATTCCTGATGGGCCAGCTCATCTGGGAGAAGCATTTCAACGAGCGCGCCCGCTTCGCGCTGGCCAACCGGACCGCCTCGGTCCGCCTTGCCGACATCATTGATCTGGATGAGCTTCGTGCCCAGCTCGACCATGCCCGGTCGCTGCGCTTCCTCCCGAACGAGCTGATCTGGCTGCGCGGCCAGGAATTTTACGGCCAAAACGACATGTTTTCGCCCGGCTATATCGATTTCCTCCGCCGCCTCCGGCTTCCGGAATACGTACTTTCCGCCGATCCCGAGACGGGCCAAATCCGCTTCGAGACCGAAGGCCGCTGGTGCGAGACCAGCTTCTGGGAAATTCCCCTGCTGTCCATCGTCAACGAGCTCCGCAACCGCGCGGTGCTGAAGACGCTGAGCCGAAGCCAGCTCGACATCCTTTACGCCCGCGCCAAGGTGAAGCTCTACGCCAAGCTCGAGCGGCTCGCCCCGCTCGAGGATTTGAACCTCACCGACTTCGGCACCCGCCGTCGCCACGGCTTCCTGTGGCAGGAGCATTGCGTGCTCACTGCTGCCGAGGTGCTCGGCAAAGGCTTCACCGGCACGTCCAACGCGTATCTGGCGATGAAGCATGGCCTCGATGCCAAGGGCACCAACGCCCATGAGCTGCCCATGGCCTTCGCCGCCGCCTGCCCGCCGGGCGACGATGCGTGCCTCAAGCAGGCGCAGTATAAGGTGCTGCACGAATGGCAGACCATCTATCGCGGCGGGCTGCTCGTCTTCCTCCCCGATACCTTCGGGACCAGCCAGTTCCTCGCCGATGCGCCGATATGGGTGTCGAACTGGACTGGCGCCCGCCCCGATTCAAAGGACCCGGTGGAGGGCGGCGAGGAGCTGATCCGCTTCTGGGAGCGGATGACGGTCGATCCCGCCGAAAAGCTGATCATTTTCTCGGACGGAATGGACGTCGAAATTCCCGGCTTCCGCCCCAACGGCGCCGACATCCCGTCGGTCCACGGCCATTTCCACGGTCGGGTCCGGCTCGGCTTCGGCTGGGGGACGATGCTGACCAACGATTTTCTGGGCTGCCTCCCCGGCGATGGCGAGGCGCTGAAGCCGCTCTCCCTCGTCTGCAAGCTGAAGGCGCTGAACGGCCACCCCGCGATCAAGCTCAGCGACAATCCCTCCAAGGCCACCGGCCCCACCGAGGAAGTCGAGCGCTACCGCCGGGTCTTCGGCACCGCCGGAGCGGTCGAGGCGCCCACCCTCGTCTGATACAAATCGCGACACTTTTCCGCCTCCGCGGAGATATGTGTGCGACGCCCGGGGTCCATTTCTCCATCAACGCCGATCGACGGCGCCACACAGGAGAATGGAAATGAAGAAGCTCATCCTCGCCGCCGCCGCCGCTTCGATCCTCGCGGTCCCGGCTGCCGCCGCCCCCTACGGCCGCTACGACAATGGCCGCCAGCAGGTCCGCCACGAGCAGACCCGGGTGGTGACCCGCAACGACCGCGGCCGCCAGGTCGTCAAGGTCCGCCAGGTCCAGAGCCGCAAGTGGCAGCGCGGCCAGCGTTTCGACAACCGCTATGCCTCCAACTACCGGGTGATCAGCAATCCCCGCGCTTACCGGCTCCACGACGCGCCCCGCGGCTATCGCTGGGTCCAGTCGGGCAACGACGCGGTCCTGGTCGCGGTCGTCAGCGGACTGATCGGCGCGGTTCTCGCCAACGCCTTCTAAGCAGGGCATGAGAGGCTCCGGGAGCGCAAGCTTTCCGGAGCCTTTTGCCCGTTCAGCCGTCAGGGACCCGATGGGACGCGAGCCGCACATCCTCCTCGTCGACGACGAACGCGACATCCGCGACCCGCTTGCCGCCTATCTCGGCAAGAACGGGATGCGGGTGACTAAGGCCGAGAGCGCCGCCGCCGCGCGCCAGGTGCTCGCCGCCCACGCCATCGACATCCTTCTCCTCGACATCATGATGCCGGGCGAGGACGGCCTGTCCCTCGCCGGATTCGTCCGAGCGACGACCGGAACGCCGATCATCCTCCTCACCGCCATGGCCGAGGAAACGGATCGGATCGTGGGACTGGAGATGGGTGCGGACGATTATGTCACCAAGCCGTTCAGCCCGAGGGAGCTGCTCGCCCGAATCAAGGCCGTGCTTCGCCGCTCGGGCGGGGCAGGGGAGGCGGTGCACGCCCCCGACGCCGCCGGCTACGCCTTCGGCCCCTGGGTACTGAGGACCGGCGAGCGCGAATTGGTCGGGCAGGACGGGGTGGCGGTGCCGCTCTCTACCGGCGAGTACAATCTGCTGCTCGCCTTCGTCACCCACCCCAAGCGCGTGCTCAGCCGCGACCAATTGCTCGACTTGAGCCAGGGCCGCGAGCTCGCCGCCTTCGAGCGCAGCATCGACAACCATATCAGCCGCCTCCGCCGCAAGATCGAGGCGGACCCGGCCGATCCCAAGCTGATCAAGACCGTCTGGGGCGGCGGCTACACCCTCGCGTCGGACGTGAAGCGGCTGTGAGCCGGCTTCTCCCAAAGAGCCTGATCGGCCAGATGGCGGTGCTGATCGGGGCGGCTTTGCTCATCGCCCAGCTCATCAATTTCACCCTGATCCTCAACGAGCGCCAGAAGACGAGCCTGGCCCAGAGCCAGGGCCCGGCCGTCGCCCGCTTCGTCACGGTGGCCAGCGACCTCGTCCAGGCCCCCCCAGACTTCCGCTTCGCCGTGCTCGAAGACGCCCCCCGCCGCGGCGCCAGCTTCCGAATCGCGCCCGAGAGCAATGTCGCCGCCGACGAGGAGCGCGATTCCTCGACCGAGGCGCGCCTCGGCCAGTCCCTCGCCAATGCCGGCCTCAAAGTGGCGGAGGTCCGCGCCGCCTCCCGAAGCGGAAGCGCATGGCTGAACGGACGGATCGCGACCCCGCGTCCCGATCCGTGGCTCTCCGCCCGCCTCGGCCTTGCGACCCTGCTCCTCTATCTGATCGTGCTCGGCGCGACCCTGTTCGTCGCCGCCCGCCTCGCCCGTCCCTTGCGCGACCTCGCCGCCGCCGCCGAGCGCTTCGGCGGCCGCGAGGCGCCGCCCACGGTCGCCTCGCGCGGCCCCTCCGACCTCCGCCGCGCCATAGACGCCTTCAACGCGATGAACGGCCGCGTCGTCGCCCTCCTTGACGAGAAGGACCGGATGCTCGGCGCCATCGGCCACGACCTCCGGACCCCGCTCGCCTCGCTCCGGATCCGCGCCGAGAGCGTCGAGGACGAGGAGGAGCGCGCGGCGATGGCTGCAACGATCGCCGAAATGGCGTCGATGCTGGAGGACATCGTCGTCCTCGCCCGCTCCGGCCGCGCCCGCGAGCCCGAGCGCGCGATGGACGTCACCGCCTTGGCCGACGCCCTGGTCGAAGAGCAGCGCGCCCTCGGCCGCAGCGTGACTCTGCTCCCTTCGGACCCGCAGCCCGCCAAGGTCCAGCCGACCCTGCTCCGCCGGGCGATCCGCAACCTCATCGACAACGCCGTGAAATATGCCGGCTCCGCCACCGTCGAGGTCCGCCGGGAGACGGGGAGGGTGGTGATCGCCGTCGCCGACACCGGCCCCGGCCTCCCCCCGGACCAGCTCGAGCGAGTCACCGAGCCCTTCTACCGCGTCGAACAATCCCGCAACCGCGACACCGGCGGAAGCGGCCTCGGCCTCGCCATCGCGAGAGCGGCCGCCGAAAGCCACGCCGGCGAACTCCGCCTGATGAACCGCCCCGAGGGTGGGCTCATCGCAACATTATCGCTGCCCAGCGACGCGTAATAGCGTCAGCGCGCAGCGTAGCGCCGTTCGGCGGCACCGTCGGGAAACTCGACCGGTGCGCGCAGCACTTCCACGTCCGGCAGGTCTCCGCACTTCTCCTGCGCCTTGAACAGGTCCCAGCCCTGCTGAAGCGTAAGCCAGAATTCCGGCTCCGTCCCCAGCGCCTTGGCAAGCTTCAGCGCCATCTCCGCCGTCACGTTCCTCTTCTCGTTGACGATCTCGTTGACCGTCAGCCGCGAAACCCCAAGCGCCCGCGCCAGCCGCTCCTGGCTGATCCCTAGACCCTTCTCAATCTCTTCCCGCAGGACGCTGCCCGGCGATACAGCGAAAGGCACGTGCTTCATTGAAGCTCTCCTACGGTTCGAGGCGCATCATCGACGCGCCCTGGCCTTCCCACCATTCGAAGCTGATCCCCCAATCGTCCGTCGCCATCACCGCAAGCCGTCCACCCTCCACCAGGAAGACCTCGCCGACGATTCCCACCGTCGTCCAGGAGCGGATCGCGCGGAAGATCACCAGCTTGCGCCGGATCGTAGCGCAATCCTGCGGACTGACGCCGGCGGTCAGGCCATAGAGAAATATCTCCAGCAGCCTCTGATCGTCGAATGTGCCCACTCAACCCTCCGCACCCTGCCGCAGCAGAGGTAGCGGAGTGAGAGCTTCTGTCGAGAGGGTGCGTCGGCTCCATCGCGTCTATGTAATGCATAGCATTGCATTTGTACAGTCAACCATCCGCCTTGCCCCTTTCGCACACCCTGCTATATCCCGCGCCGACCGGCGGCCCGGCGGGCGTGGCGGAACTGGTAGACGCGCCAGGTTTAGGTCCTGGTATCGCAAGATGTGGGGGTTCGAGTCCCTTCGCCCGCACCAGTTTCGCCAGACTCGAAACCGTCCGGGGGACGGTTTCGGCTTGCGAAACTCCCGAGCGTAAGCGAGGGCGGTCCCGCCCCGATGCACCGTAGAGCCGGACCCAATCTAGAAAGTAGAGCCAGCAAGATCATGCAGACTGTCGAGACGTTGAACCAGGGCCTGAAGCGCGCCTACCGGATCACCATCCCCAAGAAGGATATCGACGCCCGCGTCGACGGCGAGCTGAAGAAGGTCGCGCCGCAGATCCGCATGCCCGGCTTCCGCCCCGGCAAGGTTCCGCCGAACCTGGTCCGCAAGATGCACGGCCCGGCGCTCGAGCAGGAGGCGCTGAACAGCGCCGTCCAGGACAGCGTCCAGAAGCTGATCGCCGACCAGCAGCTCCGCCCGGCGATGCAGCCGAGCGTCGAATTGGAGGAAGGCGGCCCCGGCCAGGACGCGGTCGTCAAGGTCGAGCTCGAGACGCTCCCCGACGTTCCCGAGCCCAACCTCGCCGGCCTCAAGCTGGAGCGGGTCACCGTCGACCCGACCGACGAAGAGCTCCAGGCCGCGATCGAGCGCATGGCCGAGGGCCAGAAGAGCTTCGATCCCGCCCCGGCCGATTATGCCGCTCAGCATGGCGACCTCGTCCTGATGGACTATCAGGGCAGCGTCGGCGGCGAGCCGTTCGAAGGCGGCAAGGGCGAGGGCATGTCGGTCGAGCTCGGCTCGGGCCGCCTCATCCCCGGCTTCGAGGACCAGCTCGTCGGCGCCAGGGCGAACGAGCAGCGCACCGTCACCGTCACCTTCCCGGAAGAATATCCGGTCGACTATCTGAAGGGCCGCGAGGCGACCTTCGAAGTCACCGTCAACGAGGTCCAGAAGCCGCGCGAGTCGGCGATCGACGACTCCTTCGCGCAGTCGATGGGCCTGGAAGGCATCGACCAGCTCCGCGAGCTCTTGAAGGGCCAGCTCCAGCAGGAGCTGAACGGCCTCACCCGCACCCATATGAAGCGCAAGCTTCTCGACCAGCTCGCCGCCGGTCATGATTTCGAGGTTCCGCCGTCGATGGTCGAGGCCGAGTTCGGCCAGATCTGGCGCCAGCTCGAGCATGAGGCGAGCCACGAGGCGGACCCCGAGGCCGCGATGGCCGAGATGGAGAAGGAGCGCGACGATTACCGCGCCATCGCAGAGCGTCGCGTGCGCCTCGGCCTGCTCCTCTCGGAGATCGGCAACCGCAACGGCATCACCATCGACCAGAACGAGATGAACCGACTGGTCGCCCAGGCCGCCCAGCAATACCGTCCCGAGGACCGCCAGCGCTTCTTCGAATATGTCCAGAACGATCCGATGGCCGCCGCCCAGCTGCGCGCGCCTTTGTTCGAGGACAAGGTCGTCGACTTCCTGTTCGACAAGGCCGAGGTGACCGAGCGCACCGCCAGCCGCGCCGAGCTTGAGGCCGAGATCGAGTCGGACGACACCCACGTTCACGGCCCGGGCTGCGGCCACGACCATGATCACGACCACGATCACAAGCCCAAGGCGAAGAAGGCGGCCAAGGCTAAGGCAAAGGCCGAGGACGCTGCTCCCGCCGCCGAGGAGACCGCGCCGGCCGAGAAACCGAAGAAGGCCAAGGCCAAGGAAGCCGCTGCCGCTCCCGCCGAGGAAGCCGCTCCTGCCGAGAAGCCGAAGAAGGCCAAAGCCGCGAAGGCCGAGCCCGCTGCTTCGAAGGAGGCTCCGGCCGCTGCGGCCGAGGAGCCCGCTGCCGCTCCGAAGAAGAAAGTGGCCAAGAAGCCCGCGAAGAAGGATTGATGATCTTAAGCCCTCCCTCCTAGAACCGGGGGAGGGCGGATCATCGGGGGAGTGACAGTGACGGGGCCGAAGCAACTGCGCATCGCGGTCCTCCTCCCTTGCTATAATGAGGAGGCGGCGATCGCCCAGACCGTCGCCGCCTTCCGGGCGGCGCTCCCCGGCGCGGACGTCTATGTCTACGACAATAACAGCGCCGACCGCACCGTCGAGGTCGCCTCCGCCGCCGGCGCCACCGTCCGGTCCGAGCGGATGCAGGGCAAAGGCAATGTCGTCCGCCGCATGTTCGCCGACATAGAGGCCGACGTCTATGTGATGGCCGACGGCGATTCGACCTACGACGCCTCGGCGGCCCCGGACCTGGTCGCGCGCCTGGTCGACGAACGGCTCGACATGGTCGTCGGCGCCCGCAAGTCGGAGGTCGAGGAGGCCTATCGGCGCGGCCACCGCCTCGGCAACCGGTTGTTCACCGGGATCCTCGCCAGCCTGTTCGGGCGAAGCTTCACCGACATCTTCTCGGGCTACCGCGTCTTCTCGCGCCGCTTCGTCAAGAGCTTCCCGGCCCTCTCGCGCGGCTTCGAGACCGAGACCGAGATCAGCGTCCACGCGCTCGAGCTGGCGATGCCCGTCGCTGAGGTCGTCACCGCTTACGGCGCCCGCCCGGAAGGCTCGCAGTCCAAGCTCTCCACCTATCGCGACGGCTGGCGGATCATGAAGACCATCCTGCACCTCTTCCGGATCGAGCGGCCCGTCCTCTTCTACGGAAGCTTCGGCCTGTTCCTGGCAGCGGTCGCGGTGGCGATCTCGATCCCGCTGGTCGTCACCTTCGTCCAGACCGGCCTGGTCCCGCGCTTCCCTACCGCGATCCTCGCCACCGGGCTGATGATCGTCGCTTTCATGAGCTTCATGTGCGGCCTGATCCTCGACACCGTCGTCCGCGGCCGCCGCGAAATGCGGCGCCTCGCTTATCTGAGCTACCCTGCCGTGGGTGCTTCCTAGGAGCGCCCTGATGCGCACGATCCCGGAGTATCGCGGCATTTCGGCGGAGCGCTTCCGCTCCGAGATCGTGCCGCTCGGCCGCCCGGCGGTGCTTCGCGGCGCGGTGGAGAACTGGCCGCTGGTCGAGCGCGGCCGCGCCTCGCCCGCGGCTTTGGTCGACTATCTCTCGTCCTTCGACAGCGGCCTCCTCGTCGGCACCGTCACCGCTCCGCCGCAAGAAGGGGGCCGCCTGTTCTACCGCGAGGGCGAGCGGGCGCTGAACTTCAACGTCTCGTCCGAGAAGCTGCCCAGCGTGCTCAAGGGCATATTGAAGCAGATGGACTCGCCCGCGCCCTGGGCGGTGGCGATGCAGGGCGTCTCCGCCGCCGATCATCTCCCCGGCCTCCAGGGCGAGAACCCGATCGACCTTGTCCCCGCCGGCACTGGCGCGCGGCTGTGGATCGGCAACCAGGTCACCGTCGCCCCGCATTTCGACGTCGCCGACAATGTCGCCTGCGTCGCCGCCGGCCGCCGCCGCTTCACCCTCTTCCCGCCCGATCAGCTCCCCAACCTCTATCTCGGACCGTTCGACGTCACCCCTGCCGGGGTGCCCGTGAGCATGGTCCCGCTCGACGATCCTGACCTGGAGCGTTTTCCCCGCCACCGCGACGCCCTCGAAGCCGCCGAGAGCGCCGAGCTTGAGCCCGGCGACGCGATCTTCATCCCGCACATGTGGTGGCACGGAGTCCAGTCGCAGGGCGCGTTCAACCTGCTGGTCAATTATTGGTGGAACGCCGGCCCCGTCGCCGCCGAACACCCCTACGGCGCCCTGCTTCACGCCGCCTTCCTCCTCTACCGCGACATGCCGCCCGGGCAGCGCGCGATCTGGCGCGGCATGTACGATTATTACGTCTTCGAGTCGCACGGCGACCCGCTCGCCCACCTCCCGCCGGAGCTCCGCAGCGAGGCGCGCACCGTCGATCCCAAGGCGATCGCCGGCCTCAAATCCGCCTTGGCCGCACTCCTGGACGAGGACGAAGAGGGAACCTAACCCCGATCAAGGCGCTGACTCCGCCATGGACGACAAGATCTACGACACCCCCAGCGAGGTTGAGGCCGACGACGGCACCGTGTCCGTCGACGGACCGGACGGAGTCGACGTGCACCTCACCCCCGAAGCCGCCGCGGAAACCTCCGAGCGCCTCCTCTTCGGCGCCGCCAAAGCCCAGGGCCAGATCGTCCGCAAGCGCAAAGCCGAGGAAAGGCTCGGGCGGTAAATTCCTCCCCGCGAGCGCCAGCTCGGGGGGAGGGGGACCACACGAAGTGTGGTGGAGGGGTAAGTGTCTCGGCTTCAGAGGTTCGCGAGAAAACCTCCCAATCCCACCGCCTTCTATCGCTCCACCGGACTACGTCCGGTCCCCCTCCCCATCTCCGATGGGGAGGAATGGTTACCCCCGCGCAGCCCGCAGCGGCAGCGCCCCACGCTCCTTGACCGCCTTGATCTGCTCCTCCTCCAGCTCTTCGATCCCGGCCAGCTCGTCCCGCGCCCTTCGCGACGCGAACAGCAATTCGTCCAGCTTCGCATGCAGCGCCACATCCCGCCGGTGGGCGTCGCGTTCGCGCTCCTCCTGGCGGTTGAGGACCATCTGGGTCAGCGTGATCGCCATGATCGACAGCGCCGCGGTCAGGATCGCGACGCCCCACCCGGTCGCCAGCCAGGCGACGCAAATCGCGATGAAGCCGAGTTGCGCGAACGGGTGGGCGGAGAATTCGGCGACTTTTTCCGAGATATAGCAGCCGAGCTTGCGGGGCCGCGATTGGTCGTCTGCCATGCTCTTACTCCTCTGCAATCCGGCGGCGAATACTGGTCGGCGGATCGGTACTGGCCCTACGGGCTAGTTTCGGCAGCGGCGACGGTAGGCGCGCCGCAAATGTCGGACGGAGCGGGCAGGGGCCTCGACTCCGCTTTATAGCGTGCCAGCCCTTTCTGGAGCGCTGCGGGCGCCCCGGCGATCGCCGCCTCTTCGTCGGCCGCGACCAACTCCACGCCCGGCAGGTCCGGGAAGGTCAGCAGGACCGCGCCGTCGGCGGTTGGGATCAATCGGACCGGATAATCTGGCATCGGGCAATAACTTGATCCAGATCAATCGGTTCCCGCAATGCGGCGGGATCAGTTCTGGATGAGACGAAGCAGCGAGCCGTCGGGGTCGATCATATAGCCGATGGTGAGCCCGCTCGGCTCCGGCCGGGGCGGGCTAAGCCGCGGCGCGCCGGACCTCTTCTCCGGGATTCCGGCGTCCAGGCAGCGGCGGTAGAAGCCGTCCAGATCGTCCAGCCTCAGGCAGCTGCCGAACGAGCTCTCTCCCGGCTCCAGGTCCGGATAGGGAAAGAATTCCAGCGCGATCGAGCCCGAGCGGAGGATCATCCAGCCCTTATCCCGCCACGTCCGTTCGAAGCCGAGCGGGGCGTAGAATTCTTCAGTGGCGTCGAAATCCCTCGACGGGAGGTTCGGTGTGGCGTGGTCCATCCAGGGCTATTGCAGGCTTTCGCCGCTGTCGCCAATCACCCATTTGCTTGCCGCGCAAACGTTGACCTTGCGCTTCTCCCACGCCTTGCCGTTCGCCATCACGGCTTTGAGGTCGTAATAGCATTCGTTCGTGCCGTTATCGATATTGGCGGAGATGCTCTGGCCGGATTCGAG
>VBAE01000296.1 GCA_005882415.1 Alphaproteobacteria bacterium
CCTCACCTCCGACGACGGCCTGGCCCCCGAAGCCGACGCCCTCGCCGCCAAGGTCAAGGCAGCCCCCGGCGCCCGAGTAGCCACCGTCCACGCCGCCACCGACCACGGCTGGTCCGGCGCCCGAATCCGCCTCGAGCAGGAAGTGATCGGCTGGCTCCAGGCTTTGCCTTAAGCGCGGACGATCCGCCCCTCGCTGACCTCGAACCGGTCCCCTACCGCCCCCTCGAACAAAGCCGCCTCGGTGCCCGTCATCCACACCTGCCCGCCGCCCGCCTCGAGCCGCCCGAACAAAGCCGCCCGCCGCCGCGCGTCGAGATGTGCCGCCACTTCGTCAAGCAGCAGGATCGGCCGCCGCCCCGCCCGGTCGGCGACGAGGTCGGCCTGGGCGAGGACGATGGACAGGAGAAGCGCCTTCTGCTCCCCGGTCGAACATTGCGACGCGGGCCGGTCGGTATCGCCGAACGTCACCCGCAAATCCTCATTGTTCGGCCCGTGCGTCGCGCGCCCCGCCGCGGCATGCACCTTGCGGCTGGCCCGGAGCCGGGTCTGCAGCATGTCCGGAGTGACGTTATCCAGATAGAGGCGGGCGCGCGGGAAGCTGCCCGTCTCCTCGCTCCACAGGGCTTCGGTGAGGCGCTTGATCGTCCGAATGCGGCCAAGGCTGACGGCAACGCCATGCTCCTCCATCAAAGCCTCCAGCGAATCGAGCCAGGCCTCGTCCCAGCGCTCGTCGGCGAGCAGCTTGTTGCGCGCGCGCATCGCCGCCTCGTAGCGGGCGGAATGGACGGCGTGGCCCGGCTCCAGCGCCAGCACCAGCCGGTCGAGGAACCGCCGCCGTCCTCCGGCCGATTCCTGGAACAGCCGGTCCATCGCCGGGGTCAGCCACAGCACGGACAGCCATTCGCCCAAAGGTGCCAAGCTCGACCTCACCGAGCCGAGCCGCCACCGCAAAGCCGCCCGGCCCGCCGCTCCGCGCCATCTCCTGAAGGGACGCCCCCCGCAGCCCCCGCCCCGGCGAAAGCAGCGACACGGCTTCGAGGATATTGGTCTTCCCAGCCCCGTTCTCGCCGGTGAGGACGACAAGCCCAGCCCCCGGCGAAACCACCGCATCGGCATAATTGCGAAACTGGGAAAGGCTAAGCCGAACCACCGCCATCGCGGTTATCTAGCGGATAGGAGCACCCATGTCCTCCCCGCGAGCGGTCGCTCGGGGGGAGGGGGACCACATGAAATGTGGTGGAGGGGTAGAAGGCGCAGAAATCTGAAGGTTCGCGAGAGAACCGATGGGGCGGAGCCACTTACCCCTCCACCACACTGCGTGTGGTCCCCCTCCCCCCGCTTCGCGCGGGGAGGACTAGAGCCCCGCCACCCCGCTCTCCCGAAGCCGGAGTTGGGCCTCGCGGTAGCGCTTAGGGTCGGCGATCTTGAGGCGTGCGCGGGCATCGGCAATGGGCTCAGCCATCAGGCGCTGGTAATCCTCGCCGGGGAGCCAGGCGGCTCGGCGGCCATGGCGGTATCCCTCCCATACCGCCTTAAAAAAGGCGGTGTTGCCGGTGATTCTCAAGCTCTTCAGCGCCGCCCCCGCCGCGATCAGCGCCCAGCCGAGACCCTTGGTCTGGGCGTAGGAGAAGGCAACCAGGCACGCCTCGCCCAGCGGCTCGTCGGCTTCATAGCCGGTCAGCACGTGCCAGATGTCGTGGACGTCGCGCTCGCGCCGGCCGTACCAGGCGTATGGATGCTCGATGTCGCGGGGATAGACGCCGTCGGCGGTGCTGATGTCGACCAGCCCGTCGGCGGAATAGCCGGTGCGGCCGAGGAAGGCGCGATAGGCGGCGCCGACGCTCCCTTCCGCGAACTGCGCCACCCAGGCATCGTCTGCGAACAGCCGGGCAAGCTCGGCCCGTTCGTAAGCCAAGCGCCCGCCTTCGGGGCTCTTCAGCAGCCGGTCGTAATTGATCCGCCCATTGCCGCCGTTCAGCGCCCGCATGATCCGGAACACCTGCACCGTGTCGTCGCGATTGGCGAGCAGCTGCCTGAGCGCGCGCAAGGCCGCGCCCCAGTCGCGCTTGGCGGGGATCGCAGGGTTGAAGCTCTGGGTCCCCATGGCCGGCTCCGCTACTGACACCACTGTCAGTGTGGCATCCGGCCCGACGAAATTCAACAGCGAGCCAATTACACCCGCATCGGCATCAGCACGTAGAGCGCCGAGGCTTTGTCATTCTCCCGGAGCAAGGTCGGCGCGGCGGCGTCGGCGAGGTGCATTTCGACCGTGTCGCCTTCGATCTGGCCGAGGATGTCGAGCAGATGTGCCATTTTCGGGCTGGTGACCGAGAGGGTGACTCGGTCGCGGTCGAGGGTCATCTTGACGGCGCGGGTCTTTTCGGAGGCGATGGTGGAGACTCGGTCGACGCCTTCCTCGAAGCTGCGCGGGTCGATTCGGAGGAGCTTGTCGTTGGCGGTGGGGATGACCCGGCTGTAATCCGGGAAGGTGCCGTCGATCAGCTTGGACGTCAGGATCGCGTTGCCGAGGCCGAAGCGGACCTTGGTCTCGGACAGCGAGATCTGGACCATGCCGTCGGCCTCGTCGAGGAGCTTGCGGAGCTCGGCGACGCATTTGCGGGGGATGATGACGTCGGGCATGCCTTCCGCGCCGCCAGGGCGGTCGACGGTGACCCGGGCGAGGCGGTGGCCATCGGTGGCGGCGGCCTTCAGCACCGGCTTCTCCTCGTCCGAGACGTGCAAGAAAATGCCGTTCAGATAATAGCGCGTCTCCTCGGTGGAGATGGCGAAGCGGGTCTTGTCGATGATCTGGCGAAGGGTCGCCGCGGGGAGCTCGAAGCGGGTCGGGAGGTCGCCTTCCGCGATCACCGGGAAATCGTCGCGCGGCAGGGTGGAGAGGTTGAAGCGGGCGCGGCCGGCATTGACCTGCATCTTGCCTTCGGACGCCGAGATCTCGACCTGGCTGCCTTCGGGCAGCTTGCGGGCGATGTCGAACAATGTGTGGGCGGAGACGGTGGTGGCGCCGGGCTGCTGCACCTCGGCCTCGACCGTCTCGTTGATCTGGAGATCGAGATCGGTCGCCATGAGGCGCAAGCCCCCGCTCTCCCGCGCCTCGATGAGGACGTTGGAGAGGATGGGGATGGTGTTCCTGCGCTCCACCACGGATTGGACGTGGCCAAGGCTCCTCAAGAGCGCAGCCCGTTCTATCGTCGCCTTCATCGGGTCCCCCGGAAATGATGCTTTCGAGGGGTTGTAAAGCGGCTCCCGGCGCGCGGCTAGGGGGTAGAATGGGCGCGGCGCTTAGAAGCGCAGGCCTACGCCGACCACGCCCTGGTGGCGCTCGATGCCCTGCTCATAGTTGGAATAGCGATATTCCGCCTTGATGAAGGCATTGGTGCCGACTCCGAACTCCGCGCCGACGCCGGCGCGGATGCCGTCCAGATTCTGGTGGAGGTTGAAATCGGCCGCGGTTCCGGCGGTGCCGTCCTCATATTCGCTGTTGACCCGGGCGTTGGTATAGCCCGCCTTGGCGTAGAGGAGGGTGTTGGAACCGACCACGGCGCCGATGCGGCCGCCGGCATAGAGGTCGCGGCCGGCCTTCACGCACAAGCGATCGGCGATCGTGACGGCGCCGTTGACGCACTCGTCGACGGTGGAATCGGCGGCCTCGCCCTCGATGCCGACAACCATGTTGCCGGCCTGGAAATCATAGCCGACGCCGGCGCCGTAGCTGACTCCGTCGGAATGGCCGTCGGAATTGACCCGGTCGTAGCCGGCCAGGCCCTCGACCCGGAAACCGGTGAAGCGGCCATTGTCGGCGCCTGCATCCTGGGCGAAAGCCGGGGCGGCGATGCCGGCGGCGAGAAGGCCGGCGATGAGATACTTCTTCATAACTAACTCCTTGAACTTACTTGCCACGCACAAGTGGGGGGCCGAGCGCACGCCGCCCACAAATGTTGCATGAACCCCAGATAAACGGCGTTTTCTGTTGCCATGACGCCACAGACCGGGGATCAGTCGGCGCCGATGCGGGCCGCCTTTTTCCTCCTTTCCCTCTCGGCAGTTGCGGGCAGTGCTGCAGCGCAGCAACAGTCGCTCGGAATCTTCGGAACCTGGGGCGCCTTCCAGAAAAATGGGCGCTGCTATGCGATCACCGAGCCCTGGCGCGGGCCGAAGGCGCAGGGCTGGCGGGCGCATATGACGGTGACGTTCGATCCCGTGCGGGGGGCTCGGGGGCAGGTCTATTTCCGGCTCGGGCGGGCGAAGAGGGCGGGATCGGCGGTGCTGCTGAGGATCGACGACAAGACCTTCCAACTCGCCGCGGGCGGCGCCGACGCCTGGGGGGCGGATGTGCGGGCGGATGCGGAGATCGTCGGGGCGATGCGGACGGGGCTCGAGATGAGTGTCGAGACCCGGACCGAACAGGGCGCCACTCTGCGCGAGAGCTACCGGCTGCGGGGCGCGGCGACCGCGATCGACGCCGCCGCCATCGCCTGCGCGCGCCGGTGAGCCGCTTCTTCATCGCCCGCCACGGCGAGACCGTGTTCAACGCCGCGGCAAGGATGCAGGGTGAGGCGCCGCATACGCCGCTGACCCGCACCGGCTTCGCCCAGGCGGATTCGATCGGCGAGGCTTTGCTCGCCCGGCTCGGGCCCAGGCCGCGGCTGACGATGTGGTCGTCGCCCGCGGGGCGGGCGCTTCAGACGCTGGCCATCGCCGCCGAGCATCTCGGGCTCGACTGGCACCAGGCGCGGACCGACGCCCGGCTGGCGGAGATCGACGTC
>VBAE01000002.1 GCA_005882415.1 Alphaproteobacteria bacterium
CGGCCTGTAGACCATTAATTCGATGTCCAGGCCTTGCTCATGCCATTCCAACTGCACACCGCCGCCACGAGTGGGAACAAGCGTCGGAGCCGGGGTATCTGGCTTCATCGCTGACTTCAGGATGGCCCGGGTGAAGGCAGCCACAGCGCGGGAGATCGGGCCGGAATTATAGCCATCCCAGCCACGCTCGAGCTTCAGTAGATTACAAAACTGCCCCTCAACCGTTACGCGCCAACTTGACGCCGTGGGCGGGGGCACGAAGCGAGCAAGGTTCACAAGCGCAAAGGAACTGCCCACCCTTTGTGGTTCCTGCATGTACTCCCAATCGACCGCGGGAGAAGGATCGCAATAGCGTAGCTCCTGCAGATTCATCTCGTTCTCTCCCAGAGCTTGTGCGCGTCCTCCGAAGTCACCTCAGTAAAAGTTCGAACGATCACTTCTCTCTCAGCGTCGATGAACGCAAGACACGCCTCCTTCGTTAGAAGCTCCGAGGGTCGCCCGCGGACCGCAAGCATGAGGTGTGCTTCCCGACCGCCCTCTTCGTCTGTACCATATCTAAGGTCAAAATTCAGACGCGCCACCGGCTGACCGGTCTCATCGTTCAAACGCCGCCTGAAACGGAAGATTCCGTCCTCAGTCATGCCCTTAAGTCCGTTTAGCCACGGAAATATGAATGAAAGCCCACACTTGTTCCCCTCGGCATCCGCCAGCGGGATTCTATTCACGTATACAGCCTCGCATTGCGTAGGAACTACTTCACCCAATTCCAGACGAGCTGCCCACCGATACAATCGGTCTAGGTTCTCGCTGAGGCAACCCCGGACGTGTGAATAACGTGGATACTCTAAAGCAGCATCAGTGCGACGCCAGTTGTAAAAGAGGCGATCACGCTGAAGCTGGATCAGCTGTGCCTCGTCCTTAGAGACAAAAAAGAAGCGCGGCTGAATCACCTCAGTTACCATCTCGATCCGGGCAACAGCGTTCGCGCCGTCGCTAGGTCCGAATGTCTCAAACGCGGGCTCCAAGGGCTGCCGCTCCTCAACAGCCGGGAACTGAGCCTTCACTTCGGCCCAGAAGTCTGCGGCTGCTAGGCTGTTGTAGGCATCGAGCCCATCAAACTGAATGCCGACCGTTGTTTCGGCCACGGGCGGCGCAGCGTATTCCGGCAGTGGATCGCCGGGTAAAGACGCTTGATCAGGGAATGATAGCCTCAAATTCGCCTCTGCGCCTCTTGATCATACTGAATCGAAACAATGGCGTGGTGTCAACGGCTCCCCGGCCGGACAGACGCGCCGGCTATCGGCTATCGTTGAAATGATTCAATATGTTTTTTGGAATCCTCGAACGGGCTTAGATACGAACGACCACTCACACTGTGATTCGAGACCTCGGTACGGGAGCCTCGCTTTAGGAGCCGGACCCGAACTCAATCCGCAGGCTCAAGGAGATCAATCCCCCTTGGGCGGCTCGGCGTTGGACGCGAACAGATTGACGCTCTGATGGCGCTCGGTGAACGCCACCTGCTTGCGCCGCCGCCGCTTGGCATGGGCGCCGAACAGGCTCGGCAGGACCAGGAAAGCGGCCACTCCGACAAGGATGACCGTCACGAGCAATATTGCTTGGAAATTCATTAGCTCTCTCTACGCGCCTGGCCGCCGGCGCCTTTCGGGATGGGGAGGCGGCAAGCGCCAACGCCCCGCCCCTCGGGTTCGATCCTCGGCTTGGGAAGAAGTGGCGGAGCGGGAGGGATTCGAACCCTCGATACGCTTTTGGCGTATACTCACTTTCCAGGCGAGCGCCTTCGACCACTCGGCCACCGCTCCGCATGCTCTGGAAGGAGAGCCCTCTAGTGGGCGCAAGCGTTCAGGGCAAGCCGGCGAAGCCGTCCATCCGCCGCGCGAGATCGAGGTCGCGCTGGGTCACCCCGCCGGCGCTGTGGGTGCTCAAGGTGACGTCGACCCGGTTCCAGGCGTTCGACCAGTCCGGATGATGATCGGCCTGCTCGGCGGCGAGGGCGACGCGGGTCATGAAGGCGAAGGCTTCGGAGAAATCGGCGAACTTAAAGCTCCGCAAGATCGCCTTGCCGTCCTCGGCCCCCGACCAGCCCGGGAGCTCCCCAAGCGCCGCTTCCAGCCCAGCCCCGTCCAGCACGTCCATCCTCGTCCTCCTTGGCATCGCCGCCGCTTCCCCTCTATGTCGTTTGGGGTGAGCCAGCGTCAAACCTTCGCGCCCGATGCGGCCGAGATCGAGCGGCTGGCCGACGCCGCCATCGCGCGGATGCCGGACTTTTTCCGTCGCCATCTGGAAGGGGTGGTGCTCCGGGTGGACGACTTCGCCGAGGAAGCGGTGCTGGACGAACTGGGGATCGAGGATCCATTCGACTTGACCGGCCTCTACACCGGGCGCCCGATCGGCGAACGCTCCTCCACCATTTCGGGCGAGCTCCCGGCGATGATCCACCTCTACCGCCGGCCTTTGCTCGACGAATGGGCGGAGACCGGCGTGTCCCTGGAAGACCTCATCACCCATGTCATCGTCCACGAGGCCGGCCACCATTTCGGCTTCTCCGACGCGGAGATGCACGCGATCGAGGATCAGGCGTGACCCTTCTCCGGATGGAAGGCGTCGCCTGCATCCGCGGTGGGCGGCTGCTGTTCGAGGGGATGGACCTGGCGCTCGGGCCGGGCGAGGCGGTGCTGGTCAGCGGGCAGAACGGGGCTGGGAAATCCAGTCTGATCCGGCTTGCCGCGGGGCTGCTGCGGCCGGCGGCGGGGCAGGTGGAGCGGACTGCCGATGCCGCGCTTGCCGATGAGGCGCTTGCCCTCGACCAGCGGCTGCCGCTCGTCCGGGCGCTCGGTTTCTGGGCGCGGCTCGACGGCGGCGACGCGGGAGCCGGGATGGCGGCGATGGGCCTCGTCCACCTCGCCGACGTGCCGGTGCACATGCTCTCGACCGGCCAGCGGAAGCGCGCGTCGCTGGCGCGGGTGGCGGCGTCGGGGGCGAAGCTGTGGCTGCTCGACGAGCCGGCCAACGGCCTCGACTCGGAAGGCGCCGAGTGCCTCGCCGCGGCGATCGCCGCCCACCGTGCCGCAGGTGGCGCGGTTCTGGCCGCGTCGCACCAGCCTCTGTCCCTGCCGGGTGCCCGGGAGATCGCGCTGTGAGGGCGCTGATCCTCCGCGATCTCCGTCTCGCCTTCACCGGAGCCGGGGCCGCGCTTCCGGTGGTCTTCTTCCTGCTGGTCGCGACCCTCTTCCCGTTCGCGGTCGGGCCCGACGCGGCGCTCCTCGCCCGGACCGGCGGCGGCGCCCTGTGGATGGCGGCTTTGCTCGCGGCTTTGCTTCCGGTCGAGCGGCTGGTCGAGCCGGACCGCGCCTCGGGGGTGCTCGATCAGCTCGCGGTGCGGGGGGTGAGCGAGGAGAGCATCGCGCTGGCCAAGCTCGCCGCGCACTGGCTGAGCTTCGGGCCGCCGCTGATGCTCGCGGCGCTCCCGGCGGCGGCGCTGATGAAACTGCCGCAGCAGGTGCTGGCCCGCCTCGAGCTCGGGCTTCTCGCCGGCACCCCCGGCCTTGCAGCGCTCAGCCTGATGGTCGCCGCGCTCACTGCGGGCCTGCGCGGGACGGGGGCGCTGGCCGGGCTCCTCATCCTGCCGCTGGCGGTGCCGATCCTGATTTTCGGCGCCGGCATGATCGACCCGACGGGAAGCGAAGGCGCCTGGAAGCTCCTCGCCGCGGCCTCGCTTCTCTTAGGGGGAATCGCGCCTTTCGCGGCGGGGGCGGCTATAAGGGCAGCGCGCGACTAGCTGCCTCCCCATCGGTACGATGGGGAGGGGGACCAGCGAAGCTGGTGGAGGGGTGACCGAACTCGGAGTCAGAGCCAGGTCACCCCTCCACCGCCTTCGGCGGTCCCCCTCCCCAAGCTCCGCTTGGGGAGGCAAGTTAGCGGCTCCAGCGCGCGAAGATGGCGGTGGGGAGGAGGAGGCCGCGGGCTTCTTCGCGGACCGCCATGTCCCCGCATTCGACGCTTCCGCCGAGGCCGGCCATCGCCTGGGTGAGAAGCTCGCCGATCGCCAGCGCCGACATCCGGACGGCGTAGACGGTGAGGACGAGGAACTTACTCTCCGCATCCAGCAGCTTGCGGCAATCGGCGATGAGGGCGGGAAGCCCCTCCTCCAGCCGCCAGATCTCGCCATTGGGGCCGCGTCCGTATTTAGGCGGATCGAGGATGATCCCGTCATAGCGCCGCTCGCGCCTCACCTCGCGGGCGGCGAATTTGGCGGCGTCGTCGATCATCCAGCGCACCGGGCGCTCCGCCATTCCGGACAGCCGCGCATTCTCCTTGCCCGCCTCGACCGACTTCTTCGACGCATCGACATGGGTGACCCGCGCGCCCTTCGCGGCCATCGCCAAGGTGCCGACACCGGTATAGCCGAACAGGTTCAGGGCCTCCGAGCCCTCCCCCAGCCGCTCCCGCATCCACGCCCATTGCGGCGCCATGTCGGGGAAGAAAGCGAGGTGACGGAAGGGCGTGCACTGGCTTCGGAAGCGCACTTCCTCCCAGCACAATTCCCAGCCCGCGGGCGGGACCGGCCGCGCGAACTGCCAGCGGCCGCCGCCTTCCTCGTCCGAGCCGGGGATGAACTCGCCGTCGGCGTCCCAGTCGGGAAGCGCCGGCGCCCACATCGCCTGCGGCTCGGGGCGGATGAAGCTGTAGGGGCCGTAGCGCTCGAGCTTGCGGCCGTGGCCGCAGTCCATGTCCGGCGAGCATCTTCCGGCCCGCCTCGCGGACCTGCTCCAGGGTCACCGCCTCGAGCTCGGCGATCACCTCGGACGGATCGACCAGGCGGCCGTAGACGGCGAGCTGGCGGGCGAGATATTGCACCTGGCCCCAGGGGCTCTCGATCGACATCAACAGGCCCGCCCTGCCCTGGGTCCGCACCCGCTCGACCTCGCGCTGGGTGATGCCGTCCACCGCCTCGGCCAGAGTCTCCTCGATCAGCTGGGCGGCGGCGGCCGATTCGCGGCGGGCGGTGGCGGCGTAGATGTAGAACAGGCCCGCATCCGAATAAGGCTGGAGGTGCGAGTAGACAGAGTAAGCCAGGCCGCGGTCCTCGCGCACCTTTTGGAACAGCCGCGACGACATGCCTCCGCCGACCACGTCGGAGAAGAAGCGGGCGGCGAAATAATCGGGGTCGCGCTGAGCTGGGGCGGGGAAGCCCAAAGTCATATGCGCCTGGTCGGACGATCCGCGCCCGACACGCGTTCCGCCGGTGAAGCGCCCCGGCTCCGGCGCCTCGACCGCTCCCTGAGGGAGGCCCGCCAGGCGCTCCTCGGCGAGTGCGACCAACGCGTCATGGTCGACCTTGCCGGCGCCGACCAGGATCATGCTCCCCGAGCGGTAGCGTTCGCTCCGCCAGTCGGCGAGGTCGGTCAGCGCAATCGCCTCGATGCTCCCTTCGTCGCCGAGGACGGGACGGCCGAGTGGTTGCTCGTTGAAGGCGGCAGACCAGAGATCGTCGAAGATGATGTCGTTGGGCGTGTCGCGCGCCTCGCCCAGCTCCTGGAGGACGACGTCCTTCTCGCGCTCGAGGTCGGCGGGGTCGAAATGGGGGCGGAGGACGAGGTCGGCGAGCAATTCGACCGCGAGCGGGACATGCTCGGCCAGGACGGACGCGGTGAAGCTGGTGCCATCGCGCTCGGTGCAGGCGTTCAAATCGCCGCCGACATCTTCGATCGCCTCGCTGATCTCGCGCGCGGAGCGGCCGCCGGCGCCCTTGAACACCATATGCTCGAACAAATGGGCGAGGCCGTTCAGCCGCGCGGCCTCGTGGCGGGAGCCGGCTTCGGTGTAGAGGCCGATCGCCGCGGTTTCGATTCCGGGCATCTGCCGGCTGGCGACCTTGAGGCCGCCGGGGAGGGTGGTGAGCTTCATCTACCGGGCGAAATAGTGTCTGACCCCCCGGGCGGCAACTCGCGCGACTGCCGCCGCCTCAGCGCGAGCACGTAAACCACCGCCGCGACCAGCGCGAACAGGAACCATTGGACGGCGTAGGACAGGCTGTTGTTGGTGAAGCTGTCGGCGCTCGGCGGAGCGCTGGCGAGCAGCCCGGGCGCCGGCTGCGCGGAGACGATCATCGGCCGCGGCGGCGAGTCTCGGCGGAGGATCCGGTCCCACAGGCTGGCGCGGGAGGGCTCGGCGACGACTACGCCGCTGACGTCGCCGCCCTTCCACTGCGGTTGGGCCTTGGGGTCCTCGGAGACACCCATGTCGGCGGCGAAGCCGGGGCCTTCGGCGCCCGTCCGGCACTCGGCGATGAAGCGGGTGCCGCCCTTGCCCGAGGCCGACTGGCCGCCAGCCTTGCGCCATTCGACGACCTCGAGGCAGAAGGCGGTCGCCCGGCGGAAGAGCAAAGCCTCGTCCGCAACCGCCGCCTGCGGAAGCGCCATCGGCGGGAGCTTGGCGTTCTGCTCGTAGCGGGCGCGGAGGGCGTCCTTCTGCTCCGCCCGGTCGAGTTGCCAGAAGCCGAGCCACACCATCCCGGCGACGGCGAGCGCGACGATGACGGTAGGGATGAGCGGGAATCGCATCACTCGTCCTCCGCGATCCTGCCCTCATGGGCGCGGTGACGATATTCCAATGCCAGGAGCAGCCCCTTCGACACCCGAAGCGATCCGATCACCGCCACCGCGGTCAGCGGCACCCAGAGCAGGATATGCACCCAGAAAGGCGGGCTCGCCGAGAGCTCGAGCGCGATGGCGAGGCCGGTGATCAGCCCGCCGATCACCAGGATCAGGAAGGCCGCCGGCCCGTCGCCGACGTTGAACGCGGCGAAATCGAGCCCGCAGGCCCGGCAGCGCTCGGCGAAGCTCAACCAACCGGCGAACAGCGACCGCGCGCCGCAGCGCGGGCACAGGCCGCCCAGCGCCGCGGCGGCGGGGTGCGGTTCAACCGCCTCAGCCGTGATATTCGGCGCCCCAGCCGCCCCAGACGTAGATGCAGATGAACAGGAACAGCCACACCACGTCGACGAAATGCCAGTACCAGGCAGCCGCCTCGAAGCCGAAATGCTGCTCGGGGCGGAAGTGGCCCTTGTACGCGCGGATCAGGCAGACGGTGAGGAAGATCGTTCCGATGATGACATGCGCGCCGTGGAAGCCGGTCGCCATGAAGAAGGTGGAGGAATAGATGTTCTCTTTGAAGCCGAACGGGGCATGGGCGTACTCCCAGGCCTGGATGCTGCTGAACAGCAGGCCGAGCGCGATCGTGCACCAGAGGCCCGTGATCAGCCCGCGCCGGTCGTTATGGATCAGCGAATGGTGCGCCCAGGTGACGGTGGTGCCCGAGCAGAGCAGGATCAGGGTGTTCAAAAGCGGGAAACCAAACGGGTTCAGCACCGCCATGCCCTTGGGCGGCCAGGTGCCGCCGACCGCGTCGACCGCGGAGGGGAAGAGCGAGGCGTCGAAATAGGCCCAGAACCAGGCGACGAAGAACATCACTTCCGAAGCGATGAACAGGATCATTCCGTAGCGCAGGTGGAGCTGGACGATCGGGGTGTGATCGCCGCCATGGGCTTCCTTGATCACGTCGGCCCACCAGCTGAACATCGTGAACAGGACGCCGATCACGCCCGCCAGGAACACCCAGGTGCCGAGCGGATTGTTGTGCATCCACATCACGCCGCCGCCGGTCAGGCCGAGCGCGGAGAAGGCGCCGATCAGCGGCCAGGCGCTCGGCGGCAGGATGTGGTATTGGTGGTTCTTCGCTCCGGCCATTTCTCGTCCCTGTCTTAGCGGCTGGCGCCGTCTCTAGCTCCGCTCTTTGCCGGAATCCACCGGGTAAAAGGTATAGCTCAACGTGATTTCGCTGATCTCGTGCGCGTCCTTGTCCTTGAGGATCTTCGGATCGACGTAGAAAACGACGGGCATCCGCACCTCCTCGCCCGGTTTCAGCGTCTGCTCGGTGAAGCAGAAGCACTGGACCTTGGTGAAATAAGGCGCGGCCTGGGTCGGCGTGACGTTGAAGCTCGCCGAGCCGGTGACGTTCTGCTCGGGGCGGAACTCCCAGGGCATTGAGGGCGAGATGTTGGCGTCGAAGCGGACATAGACGGATTCGCCGGGCACCGGCTTGACGTCGATGCTCGCGGCGCGCTGCGGGGTGCCGTCGAAGCCGGTGACCTGGCAGAAGATTCGGTAGAGCGGCACGCTGGCGTAGGCCAATGCCACCATGGCGAGGACGAGGAGGCCGGCGAGCGCGGCGGTGCGGCCGTTGCGGCGGGCGAGCGTGCTCACTGGTTGACCGTCATCTTGGCGATGGTGATCGCGTAGACCAGCACCACGAACAGGGCGAGCAGGACCGCCATCAGGATGGCGCGGCTCTTCTGGCGGCGGCGGATTTCGGCATCGTCGGGGCGCTGGGGGGGTGGTTCGATCATGCGAGCAGCCAGCGATCGGCGACGAGGGCGCCGAAGATCGCGAACAGATAGAGGATCGAGAATGCGAACAGCCTCTTCTCGGGCTTCATCCCCGACGGCTCGGAGGCGCGGTTGGCGAGCACCTGGAGCGAGAGCAGGAGGAAGACGAGGCTGAGCGCAGCCGCAGCGGCGCCGTAGACCGGCCCGGCGAGGCCGAGCGGCCAGGGCGCGACCGCGGCCGCGGCCATCGGCAGAGTGTAGAGCGCGATCTGCCGCCGGGTCGCCGCGGCGCCCGCAACCACCGGAAGCATCGGCACCCCGGCCGCTGCGTAGTCGGAGCGGACGAATAGCGACAGCGCCCAGAAATGGGGCGGGGTCCACAGGAAGATGAGGATGAAGAGGAGGACCGGAAGCAGGGTCACGTCGCCGGTCGCCGCGGCCCAGCCGATCACCGGCGGGAAGGCGCCGGCGGCGCCGCCGGGCCGCGAACCAGTTGGTCGCGAGGCCCATCAGGAGCACCGAGAAGAAGGACAGGCCGACCCCGAAGTGAAGCGCCGTCTGCCGGTCCATCCGCCCGGCGGGAAGCGGCCGCGAGGCGGTGCGCTTCATCATCGCGTCGAGATCGGCTTCGTACCACATGTTGAGCGCCGCCGCCGCCCCCGCGCCCAGGGCGATGCACAGGATCGCGGTGAAGCCGAGCACCGGATGGATGTGCACCGGCGCGACCAGCAGCCCGCACAGGCCGGTGAACACGACGAGGCTCATCACCCGCGGCTTGGTCAGCGCGAGCAGGTCGCGCCAATCGGCGGGAACGGAGGTTTCGGTCGTGAGCACGGTGGCGGTCATATCATACTCTAAGCCCCTCCCGCGGGTTTCCCACGGGAGGGGCTTTTAAGGACCATCAGTCGATCCGCGGGAGCGTCTCGAACTGGTGGTAGGGCGGCGGGCTGGACAGCGTCCACTCGAGCGTGGTCGCGCCTTCGCCCCAGGGATTGGCCTCCGCCTTCTTGCCGGCGATCCGCGACCAGATGATGCCGAGGAAGAAGAACACCATGCCGGCGGCCATGGTCGTGTAGCCCCAGGCGCTGGCGACATGGTTCCAGTAGGCGAACGCGTCCCGAAGAACAGGATGTTCACGCCGATGAAGAACAGCCAGAAATGGATCTGGCCGAGCAGCTCGGAATACATCTTCCCGAACATCTTCGGGAACCAGTAATACCAGCCCGCGAACAGCGAGAACACGGCGCCAAGCGACAGCACATAGTGGAAGTGCGCGACCACGTAATAGGTGTCGTGGACGTTGTTATCGATGCCGCCATTGGCGAGCACGACGCCGGTGACGCCGCCGACCGTGAACATGAAGATGAAGCCGAGCGCCCAGAGCATCGGGGTCTGGAAGGTCAGGCTGCCGCCCCACATGGTCGCGATCCAGGAGAAGATCTTGATGCCGGTCGGCACCGCGATCACCATCGTCGCCGCGGTGAAGTACATCTTCGTGTTCACGTCCAGGCCGACGGTGAACATGTGGTGCGCCCAGACGACGAAGCCGATCACGCCGATCGCGACCATCGCATAGGCCATGCCGAGATAGCCGAAGACCGGCTTGCGGCTGAACGTGGCGACGATCTGGCTGATCATGCCGAAGCCCGGCAGGATCATGATGTACACCTCCGGGTGGCCGAAGAACCAGAAGAGGTGCTGGTAGAGGATCGGGTCGCCGCCGCCGCTCGCGTCGAAGAAGTGGGTCCCGAAATTGCGGTCGGTCAGCAGCATCGTGATCGCCCCGGCGAGGACCGGGAGGGCGAGCAGGAGCAGGAAGGCGGTGACCAGGACGGACCAGACGAACAGCGGCATCTTGTGCAGGGTCATCCCCGGCGCGCGCATGTTGAAGATGG
>VBAE01000224.1:0-13886 GCA_005882415.1 Alphaproteobacteria bacterium
CGCCGCTTCCGGGGACGACACGGTTCGTTCCTCCATCAGCTATACCCTGACCGCGAACGTCGAGCGCCTTGTCCTGACCGGCCTCGACGCCAGCAGCGGTACAGGCAACATCCTCGACAATGTGATCACCGGCAACGATGCCGCCAATCTGCTGAGCGGCGGTGCCGGCAACGATCGCCTGATCGGCGGTCTGGGAGCGGACACGCTTTCGGGAGGTGCCGGGGACGATTTCTTCTCGCTCGACGATGTAGCCGACGTGGTGGTCGAGCTCGCAGGAGCAGGAACCGACACCGTCGAATCCTCCTTCACCTATGTTCTCGGGGAGAATCTGGAGAATTTGACGCTCACCGGATCCGCGGTGATCAACGCCACCGGCAACGCCGGGGCGAACGTCATCGTCGGCAATGGCGTGGCCAACGTCCTCGACGGCGGCGCCGGGGCGGACGCCATGGACGGAGGCGGTGGGAACGACACCTATATCGTCGACAATAACGGAGACACCGTGACGGAGGCCGCGTTCGGCGGGACCGACCTGGTCCAGAGCGCGGTGACCTTCACGCTCGGATCCGAGGTCGAGAACCTGACCCTGACCGGAGCAGGCGCGATCAACGGGACCGGCAATGCGCTTTCCAATCTCATCATAGGCAATGAGGCGGGCAACACGCTCTCGGGCGGAGGAGGCCGCGACCAGCTGTCCGGCAAGGGCGGCGACGACACCCTCCTCGGCGGCGACGGCGACGACGACCTGGAGGGCGGAGCCGGCGCGGACAGCATGGTCGGCGGCGCCGGGTCCGACCGCTATTACGTCGACAGCCTCGGGGACACCGTGACCGAGCTGGACGGCGGCGGTTTCGATACGGTGACCAGCAGCGTCAGCTTCGTCCTCGGCGCAAACCTGGAGAATCTCGTCCTTTCGGGAAACGCCGCAGTCAACGCCACCGGCAATGCCCTCGCCAACGTCATCAACGGCAACGCCGGGAACAACATAATCGATGGCGGCGCCGGGGCGGACAATCTGGGAGGGGGCGGCGGCAACGACACTTATTATGTCGACGATATCGGGGATGTCGTCTTCGACGATCAGGGCGTCGACTGGGTGTACAGCTCCGTCACCTTCACTTTGGCGGACGGCGTCGACCGGCTGACCCTGACCGGGACCGCGGCCGTGAACGGGACGGGCAACGCTGGCGTAAACCAGCTTTTCGGAAACTCGGCAGCGAACATATTGACTGCAGGGGCCGGCAACGATCTCCTGGATGGAGGCGCCGGGGCGGACCGGATGGTCGGGGGCCTCGGCGACGACACATATTTCGTAGACGATTCCTCCGACCTCGTCGTGGAAGCGGCGAACGAAGGCACGGACATCGTCCAGAGTTCCGCCACGTTCGTGCTCGGAGCGAACGTCGAGAATCTTACCCTTACCGGCACCGCCTCGGCGAACGGCACCGGCAATGTCCTCAACAACATCCTGATCGGCAACGCCGGCAACAACATCCTCGACGGCGGCGCAGGCTCCGATCAGATGATCGGCGGTCTCGGCGACGACACCTATGTGGTCGACGTGTTCACGGACGCAGTGACGGAAGCGGTCGACGGCGGAACGGATACGATCCGAAGCTCGATCAGCTGGACTCTGGGGACGACACTCGAGAACGTCACCTTGACCGGCACGCTCGACATCACCGCGACCGGCAATGCGGGATCGAACCGCCTTCTGGGCAATGATGGCAGCAACGCGCTGAACGGGCTTGGAGGCGCAGACTATCTCGAAGGTGGCAATGGCAACGACATCTACGTCGTCGACAATGCCGGCGACGTTCTCGTCGAGACGGCCGGCGGAGGCGCCGACTCGGTTCAGAGCTCGATCGATTTCCAGCTCGCGGCCAATTTCGAGAATTTGACGCTCACCGGCCCCGCCAAGGTCGGCATCGGCAATAGCGGCGCCAATGTCATCACCGGCAACGCCGAGGACAATCTGCTCGACGGCCGGGAGGGGGCGGACCAGCTGAGCGGCGGCGGCGGTAACGATACCTATGTCATCGACACAGCGGGCGAGGTCGTCACGGAATATTCGGGCTTCGGCGTAGATCTCGTCCTCAGCGCCGTCACCTATACGCTTGGCTCCGAGGTGGAGAACCTCACGCTGACCGGCACCGGAGCGATCGACGGGACCGGCAACGAGCTGGACAACCGGCTGATCGGCAATGATGCCGCCAATGCGCTTTGGGGTGGAATCGGCAACGACTATCTGGACGGCGGGGCCGGTGCCGACGCCCTTCGCGGAAATTCCGGCGACGACGTCTATGTGGTCGACAGTCTCTCCGACGCGATCTTCGAGGCCCTGAACGAAGGCTGGGACGAGGTCCGCTCCTCGGTAGATTATACGCTCTCGGCCTATCTCGAGGTCGTCCGGCTGACTGGCTCCGCCGCAGTCAATGCGACGGGCAACAATAGCGACGGGAACCAGCTCTACGGCAATTCGGGCGCCAACGTCCTCGATGGCCGGGCAGGTGGCGACTACATGGTGGGCGGCGGCGGCGATGACGTCTACATCGTGGATAATTCGGGCGACGGGGTCGTGGAGGCGGCCGGCGAAGGTACCGACGAGGTCCGAAGCTCGGTCGGCTTCGCCCTCGGTGCAAATGTCGAGAATCTGACGCTCACCGGCGCCGGTGGCATCAATGGAACCGGCAATTCGCTAGACAATATCATCAACGGCAATTCCGGCGCCAACCTTCTGAACGGGGGTGCCGGGGCCGACACCCTTCGAGGCGGAGCGGGGAACGACACCTACTTGGTCGAGTCGACCCTCGATATCGTCGAGGAACTTGCGGAGGAGGGGGTCGATACGGTCAACTCCTCGGTGAGCTTCGAGCTCGGCCTCGGGGTGGATAATCTCACCCTGACCGGAACAGGTGCAATCGACGGCACCGGCAATGGCCTCAACAACGTCATCACCGGCAACGCTTCCGCCAATGTGCTTATCGGTGGCGCCGGCGACGACACGCTCGACGGCGGAGCGGGCATCGACCGGATGGCCGGAGGGACCGGAAATGACAGCTACGTCGTCGGGGAAGCCGGCGACATCGTCACCGAGCTCGCCGGCGAGGGGATCGACACGGTCCGCAGCGCCGTCTCCTTCGTCCTTTCGCCTACGCTGGAAAATTTGATCCTGACCGGATCGCTTGCGGTCGACGGCACCGGCAACGATCTCGCCAACATGCTTTCAGGCAATGCCGGCAACAATGTGCTCGACGGCGGCGCGGGCGCGGACTCGATGACCGGTGGAGCAGGCAACGACACCTTTGTCGTCGACGACTCCGGCGACACCGTCAGCGAAGCGATCGCCGGAGGCATCGACCTCGTAAAGAGCTCGGTCGGCTTCGTCCTGGGCCTCGAGCTGGAGAACCTGACCCTGACCGGAACCGCTGCCGTCAGCGGCACCGGGAACGCCGTAGCCAATATCATCAGCGGCAATATGGGCGCCAACGTCCTGGACGGGGGCGCCGGAGCCGACACGCTCACGGGCGGCGCCGGCGACGACACCTATGTCGTCGACAGTGCGGCCGACATCGTCGTCGAACTTGCGGGAGAGGGCACGGATTCGGTTCAGAGCGGGGTAGCGTTCACCCTGTCCGACAATCTGGAGAACCTCACTCTCACCGGATTGAACGCGATCAGCGGCACCGGCAATGGCAGCGACAACCGCCTGATCGGCAACGGCGCGGCCAATGTCCTCGATGCCGGGGGCGGCAACGACTTCCTGGACGGTGGAGCAGGCGCCGACACGATGACCGGCGGGGGCGGCGACGACACCTATGTGGTCGACGTCGCGAGCGACGTCGTCACCGAGAGCGCGGGCGGCGGCCTCGACACTGTCATGAGCGCGGCCACCTCCTATACCCTGTCCTCCGACGTGGAACGGCTTGAACTTACCGGAACCGGCTCGAACAGCGGCACAGGAAACGCGCTCGATAACCGGATCGTCGGAAATTCAGGCTCGAACCAGCTCGACGGGAAGGAGGGCGCCGACGTCCTTATCGGGGGCCTCGGGAACGATTTCTACTGGGTCGACAATGCCTCGGACATGGTCGTCGAGGAGGAAAATGCCGGCACCGACACGGTCGTCTCGACGGTTACCTGGGTCCTCGGCGCCAATCTCGAGCGACTCAACCTTGCCGGCGTCCAGGCGATCAACGGCACCGGCAATGCTCTCAACAACATCATCAACGGCAATCTGGGGGCGAACATACTCGACGGCGGCGCTGGAAGCGACACGATGCAAGGAGCGGGCGGCGACGACACCTACATCGTCGACGTGTCGCAGGACATCGTGACGGAGGCCGCCGGAGGTGGACTGGACATCGTGTTCGCCTCTGCATCCTTCGTGCTCGGTTTCGAGGTCGACAACCTCACCTTGACCGGAAACGGCGACTTCAACGCGACAGGCAATGCTCTTGCGAACATCCTCATCGGAAACGGGGGCAATAACATCCTGAACGGCAACGCCGGCGCAGACCGCATGAGCGGGGGTATGGGGGACGACAGCTATACCGTCGACAATATCGGCGACGTGGTCACGGAGCTGGCGGGGGAGGGGACGGACACCGTCATCAGCCGGATCGACTATACGCTGGGCGCCAATCTGGAAAATCTGGTCCTCCAGGTCGGGACGACGGGCACCGGCAATGCGCTTTCGAACGTCATCACCGGCAACGCCTCGAACAACAGCCTGAGCGGCGGCGCGGGGGACGATCGCCTCGACGGCCAGGAGGGGGCGGACTCGATGGTGGGCGGTGCCGGAGACGATGTCTTCATCGTCGACAATCTCGGCGATACCGCCAGCGAGGCTGCAGGCGGCGGGACCGACTCGGTCGTGTCGTCGGTATCGTTCACGCTCGGCGCGAATGTGGAGAACCTGACCTTGACCGGCCTGGGCGCCATCGGCGGGACCGGCAACATCCTCAGCAACGTGATCATCGGGAATTCGGGAGCCAACACCCTCATCGGCGGTGAGGGAGACGACGATCTGGACGGCCAGGGTGGCTCCGACCGGCTCGACGGGGGAGCGGGCAACGACATTTATCATGTCGACACCCTCGGCGATCAGGTGGTCGAGGTCGCGGGCGGAGGTGCCGATCTCGTCTATTCCTCGCTGACGTTCGTCCTTGCGGAGGAGCTCGAGAATCTGACATTGATCGGCTCCTCCGCGCTGGACGGAACCGGCAATTCGGCAGTCAATGTGATAGTCGGAAATGACGGCTCGAACCGTCTCGACGGGCGTAGCGGGGCGGACCGGCTGGCCGGGGGCGGCGGTGACGACGTCTACGTCGTCGATTCGACGGGGGACATCGTCGAGGAGCAGTCCGGCAAGGGCAATGACCGGGTCGAGAGCAGCGTCAGCTTCGCCCTTCCCGATCAGGTCGAAGATCTGACCCTCACCGGCAGCGCCTCGATCGACGGCACCGGCACCTCGGCAAACAACATCCTTCTTGGTAACTCTGGCGCGAACAGGCTCGACGGGAACGGCGGCACCGATACCCTTGCCGGCGGAGCCGGGGACGACGTCTATGTGGTGAATGGCGACGATGTCATCATCGAAGCGGCCGGCGGTGGAATCGACACCGTCGTCTCTTCGGTCACATTCCAGCTTGCTCCTGAGCTGGAGAACCTCGTTCTCAGCGGCGCTTCGGCGGCCGCGGGCACCGGAAACGACGCTGATAACCTCATTACCGGCAACTCCGCCGCCAACGCTCTGAACGGTGGAGCGGGAAGCGACGTGCTCGACGGAGCGGGCGGCGCCGACACGATGACGGGCGGCTCCGGCAACGACCGGTTCATCGTGGACAATGTAGGCGACAAGGTCGTGGAAGTACTCGGCGAGGGATCCGACGAGGTGCGCAGCTCTGTCAGCTACGTCCTCGGGGCCAATGTCGAGAATCTGGTTCTGACGGGAGGAGCCAACATCAGCGCCACCGGCAATGGTGTAGACAATGTCCTGTCGGGCAATTCCGGCAACAATGTCCTGGACGGGCTTGGCGGCGCCGACGCGATGGCCGGCGGGCTCGGCAATGACGCCTATTATGTCGATTCCGTCGGCGACACCGTGACGGAAGATGCCAATGCGGGGACCGACACCATCGTTACGAACCTGGCTTACATTCTGGGCGCCAATCTTGAAGGGCTGACGCTGACGGGATCCGCCAACCTCAGCGGCACCGGCAACGAACTTGCCAACGCGCTGACCGGCAACACCGGCAACAACATCCTGAACGGCATGGGCGGCGCGGACGTGATGGCGGGAGGCGCGGGCGACGACACCTACATCGTCGATCACAGCGGCGACAAAGCCAATGAGGTTGCCGGCGGCGGCAGCGACATCGTGCTCGCCTCGGTCAGCTATACTTTGGGCGCGGAAGTGGAGCGCCTCACCCTGACCGGCACCGGCAACATCACCGGCGTCGGTAACGCGCTGAACAACGTGCTCGTCGGCAATTCGGGGAACAACACGCTGTCCGGTGGCCTCGGCGCCGACACCATGACCGGCGGCCTCGGCAACGACATCTACATTGTCGACGATGCCGGTGACGTCGTCACCGAAGGCGCGAGCGGCGGCACGGATACGGTGCAGACGGCGCTCGGCTACACGCTCGGTGCGAACCTCGAGAACCTCACTCTGACCGGCACGGCTGCCGTGAACGGCACCGGCAATGCCCTCGACAATTTCATCATCGGCAACTCGGCCGCAAACGTGCTGACCGGCAATGCCGGCAACGACACCCTCAATGGCGGTCTCGGTGCGGACACTATGGCGGGCGGGATCGGCAACGACACCTATGTCGTCGACGAAGCCGGCGACGTGGTCACCGAAGCTTCCGGAGCAGGCACGGACACCGTCCAGTCGGCGATCAGCTATACGCTGGGCGCCAATCTGGAGGTTCTGACCCTCACCGGCGTTGCCAACATCAACGGCACCGGCAATGCGCTGGCCAACGTCCTCAACGGCAATGCGGGGGCGAACACCCTGGATGGCGGCGCGGGTGCGGACTCGATGTTCGGCGGAAACGGCGACGACATCTACATCGTCTCCGACCTCGGCGATCGTGCGACCGAAGTAAGCGCCGCGGGCGGGTTCGATACGGTGATGAGCGCCATCTCCTTCTACATGACGTCCAACATCGAGAAGATCGTTCTCACCGGCACCGCGGCCACCACTGCCGTCGGCAATGCCAGCGACAACCTCATGATCGGCAACTCGGGCAACAACACCTTCGTCGGCGGCGGCGGCAACGACACCATGACGGGGGGCCTCGGCAACGACGTCTATTATGTGGACCAGGTGGGCGACGTGGTGAACGAGAATGCCGGTGAAGGCACCGACACCGTCATCGCCTCCTTGAGCTACACCCTCGGCGCCACGCTGGAGAATCTGACGCTGACCGGCGCTGCCGCGCTCAGCGGCACCGGCAATGATCTGAACAACATCATCACCGGCAACTCGGGCGCCAACACGCTGAACGGCGGCATCGGCAACGATACGCTGATCGGCGGGGTCGGCAACGACACGCTGATCGGCGGAGTCGGCAACGACACGTACGTCATCGACGGCGGCGACACTTTGGTCGAGGCTGCCGGCGAGGGCATCGATACCGTCCAGTCGGCGATCAGCTATACTTTGCTCACCAATTTCGAGGTGCTGACCCTGACCGGCACCGCGAACGTCAACGGCACCGGCAACAGTGCCGACAACAGCCTGAACGGCAATAGCGGCAACAACATTCTCGACGGCGGTGCCGGCGCGGACGGCATGTTCGGAGGCTTGGGCAACGACACCTACATCGTCGACAACGTTGCCGACAAAGCGGTGGAGACCAGCGCCGTCGGCGGCACCGACGAAGTGAAGAGCTCGGTGACCTTCGTCCTCGGCGGCAATGTCGAGAATTTGACGCTGACCGGCTCCGCGGCCGTGAATGGGTTCGGCAACACCCTCGATAACGTCATCACCGGCAACTCCGCCAACAACAGCCTGGCCGGTGGCGGGGGTGCGGACACGTTGGACGGCAAGGGCGGGATCGACAGCTTCCTCTACACCAACACGTCGGACTCCACGTCGGCGGCGATGGATCACATCCTCGGCTTCACCGCCGGCGAGAAGATCGACCTGTCGGGCATCGACGCGAGCACGACTGCCGCAGGCAACAACGCTTTCTCTTTCGTCGGAGCGGCCGCTTTCAGCCACACGGCGGGTGAACTTCGCGCCTACCAGTCCGGTTCGGAATGGTTCGTCGAGGCGGATACCGACGGTGACGGGGCTGCCAACCTAATCATTTCGGTAGCGTCCGACCACGCATTGCTGGTCGGGGACTTCGTCGTCTGATGCACTTGAAGCGGAGAGACGCGCAGCCGGATCGCTGGGTAAGCCTCCTTGAGTGACCTTCCTTGCGGCCGATTTCACGCTCCAAGCCGGGGGAGGCGTTGTTCAGCGAGCCCCCAGCCCTTCAGTCTACGCGATCGCGTCCTCAGTAATGATGCGTCGCTGACGCTGTAACGCCGCGGATTGTCCAGTTCCGCAAGCTCGTCCCAGTCGACCGGCGCCGCGACCGGCGTCCCCGGCCGGGCCCGGAGCGAATAGGGCATGATCGCAGTGTGCGTGCGCTGGTTGCGCAGATAATCGAGGAAGATCCGGCCACGGCGCTTGGCGATCGGAAGGGCGATCGTGAACTTCTCGGGCGCTGCCTCGGCGAGCGCGGCGCAGAAGTCGCGCGCGAACTCCCGTACTTGCGGCCACGCCTCCTCCGGCTCGAACGGGACCACGACATGGACGCCCTTGCCGCCGGTGAGGAGGGGGAAGCTTTGGAGGCCGATCGCCTCGAGCGAGCGCCGCATCTGGAAGGTAGCGTCCCTGACCTCCTCGAACCCGACACCCTCTCCGGGATCGAGGTCGAGGGCGATTCGGTCCGGCCGTTCATGGTCCGGCAGGCGGGACCCCCAGCCGTGGAACTCGACGGCATCGGCCTCGACGCAGGCGAGCAGCCCCTCGCCGGTGTCGATATAGAGATAGTCCTCGGTCCTGCCGTTCTTCTGGAGGATCGGCACCTTGTGGATCGGTTCGTCGAAGCTGCGCTCGGTCTCGGGGTGGGTTCGGTTGCGCTGGTAGAAGCAGTGGCGGCCGTGGCAGCGGAACAGGTTGAGCGGCCGGCGTTCCAGGAACGGCAGCATCAGCGGCGCAAGCGCGGTGTAATAAGCTAGGAGTTCTCCGCGGCCAGGGACCGCGCCGGGTTCGACGTGATAGGCAGGCTCCTTCGACCGGCCGGCCGGCCGCGCTTTGGACGGCTTGGGCGTCGCGGGGGCGGGCAGGTTGGAGATCGACTTGACGGTCGCATGGCGGAGCATCTCCTCGCCGCGCAGATGCCGCACCATCACCCGCATCTCCGGCTTCAGCCAGCTCGTGTTCGGGCGCGGCTCCATGTGGAGCGCCGGCCTTTCGGTCTTGAGGCGCTCGTTCGCTCGCCAGAATTTCTCGCGTTCCTCCTCGGCGAAGGTCACCATGGCTGCCCCGGCATATTCGAGCCTGTGGTCTTCCGTTTCACGGGCGAGGAGCGCCACGGGGGCAAGGTCCCCGGTGGCGGTGCCGATAACGACGAACTCGCTGGTGGCGAAGCTCTTCGTCTTGAGCCATGCCTTCGAACGGCCGCTCCGGTAGCGGCTGCCGAGCTTCTTCGAGACGATGCCTTCAAGGCCCATGCCCTCCGCGGCTTCGAAGAATTGTGGGCCGCCGCCGACCACATGGTCGCTGAACTGGAGGCAGCGTCCGCTCTCGTTTTCTCCGAGCAATTCGCGCAGCCTTTCGCGGCGGTGCTCAACGCCTTGGCGACGAAGGTCGCGGCCATCGAGATGGAGGAGGTCGAACGCGATGAAGACGAGACCTTGCGGGTTCTTTCGGCCGAGCTCGCGGCGCAGGGCGTGGAAGTCGGGTTGGCCGCTCGGCCCCTGGACGATGACTTCGCCGTCGAGGATGGCGCTCCCGCAGTCGAGCGCACGGGCCTGGTCGAGGATGGTTCGATAAAGGCGGCTCCAGTCCAGGCCCGTGCGGGTCAGGGCACGTATCCCGTCGCGATCGACGATCAGCTGGGTGCGGTAGCCGTCATATTTGAGCTCGTGCAGCCAGTCGTCGCCTTCGGGGGCTTCTTCGGCGAGGGTCGGGGCCATCGGCTCGACGAATGACAGCCGATCCTCAGAGGCATGCTGCAGCGAGTGGCTGTGCGGCTCCTCGTGCAGCAGGACGTCCCCCAGTTCTCGCCTGTCGACGAGGTCGCCGCATTGCGGGCAATGATAGAAGTGCTGGTGCTCCTGGGGCAGGTCGGGCGCGGTGACCGGCAGGGCGTTCAGCATGCCTCGGCTGGCCCGTGCCGGGCGCTGCCTGGCGCTGCTTTTCACAGGCTCATCCAGAGGATGGCGCCGGAGCTGCCCACCATCGCTGCCCCGACGACACCGCTAAGCAGGCTGCAGAGGATGAAGGCGAGCCGGTCCACCCGCTTCACAAAACGGATGCGGTAGGGAAAAACGAGGATTGCTGCGGCGAGCGCGACGCCGCCTATTCCAAAGATCGCAAGCAGCAGGGGCATATTTGCGGTTCTGCTCTAGCGGCCGCCCTTCAGCTTCTGAGCGGCGGCGTTTAGCTTCTCCCGGTCGTTGCCGACCCTGTCGATAAGGTCCCGAGCCTGTTCGGCGGTGATGCCGTGCTTTCGGGCAAAATAGCTGACCTCATAGCCTTCTCCGGCCGCGACCCGGCGCCTGTCCGACCCGCCGCGCTTGCTCTTGTCGTCCGGCATCTTCCACTCCTTCTGTCAGACGGATCGAACGCGATAGGGGAGGGGGCGTTCCGGCTATTGAGATGTCGCGGGTAGTTGATCACGCCTCACGGGCTGTGGGTGGACTCGTCTAAAGCGCGGCGGAAATACGATACGACGATTGATGGGCCGGGATCAAAGAATGTGCATCATCGCATGCCCCGGCCGGGCCTTGAGGGAATGTGCCGCTTCGTCGAGCAGGTCGACTATAGCGACGGTTGCCTTCGACAGCTTCCCGGGCCTAGGCGTGCCGCTCACCTTATGCCGTGACGGGGAAAAAGCGCCTATTCAGAATTCGCCTGTGCTCCGGGCCTCGATCGAGGCTCTCCACGCCAGCGTCGCCGTAGTGGACGCGGACGGCGGCATCGTCGCGGTCAACGAAAGATGGCGGGGCTTCGGTGCCGCGAGGAATGCCGAATCCGACTATGTCGGTATGAATTATCTCGCGGTGTGTGCCGCGGCCTATTCGCGCGGCGATACGTCCGCTCTTCGGGTTCAAACCGGGCTGCGCCGTCTTCTCGAAGGGGAAAGCGACAGCTTCGGCCTCGTCTATCATTGCTCGGAGAACTCGTTCCGGATGCGCGCACTGCCGCTCGGAATGCCGCTCCCGGGCTTCATCGTCGCGCATGAGGACATTACCGACCTGCTCAAGGCAAGGCGCGAGCGCCGGCGGATCGCCCGCGATCTGCGTCAGGTCAGAGACGGTCATGCCGCTCAGCTCCAACACGCGCATGAGGAATTGGCGTAGCGTCTGACGGGCATTTCCCTGGCGCTGGCCGCAGCCGAAAGCGGAGGCGGGGTGCCGGGAGCGCTGCGGCTCGCCCGAATGGCCCTCGACGAGGCTCGGCACGCCCTGAGGCTTCTGCAGTACGTACGCGCTCCAGAACTAGATCAGAAGCCCGGATCCTGAGAATTCCTCGGCCACGGCGGCCCGCACGCTCAATTCTCCGGCAACCTCTCATGCCCCTCCACCTCATGGTGGAACACGTCTCCCAGGTTCCGCTTATCCACCGCCTGCCCGCATTTCGAGCAGACGTTAAAGTGAAGGCTTTCATCTGTTTGATGGGGACCTCGGGAGCGGATGGCGTTGAGCTCGTCGCGGTCGGTATGGGCAGTGGAACTCCATCAAAGTTGCGAGGTGCTTGGATGGCGTCGAGGCCCACTAACCTAATACCCCCTTTTTTTTGGGGAGCACACCCCCTTGGTCCGCCTGTTAAGCCGCACCGGGTAAGAATTGTGAATCTTCGCTGGATCTAGAGGGTGCGCCTGCCTTGGGGACACGAGGGTGGCGCTCCATTGGTCGTAGGGGGCAAAGCGGGTCTCAGTGGAGCGAAGCGCCGACCCGCGACATCAGCAGGTGCACTCGCCGTACGATCAGCTGCCAGGCGAGTGCACCGTCATAGTCGCCTTCTTCGAGCAATTCGTCGGCGCGCATCGCAGCATGGATCGGGGCGTCCTCGCCATGCTGGTTCAGGCACTCGTTGGCGCAAGCCCAGAGCTCCCACTCCGGCAGCGAGGCCATCATGCCACCTTCATCAGCTGTGACGGGAAAGGCTGGGCGAGCGAGCAGGCGTCCGAGGTCTCCGCGCCGAGCCACCGGTCATAATCCTCGGGCTGGAGCATCACCGGCATCGCCTTGGGGTGGATAGGCGCCACCAGAGGGTTGGGCTCGCAGGTGAGGAAGGCATAGGCCCGGCGGCCCTCGTCGAGTGGGCGCCAAATGCCTGCGAACGAGAAGATGGGCGAAGCGTGGAGGCTGAACCAGCGCTCCTGCTTGGCGCCCGTCTCGCCTTCCCACTCGCAAAACTCGGTCACTGGAACGAGGCAGCGGCGGTCGGGCCGCGCGAGTGCGGAGCGCCAGAAGGGACTTGCAAGGTTGCGGACGTTGGTGACCGGGGCGCGGCTCTTTGGCGGTGGCGGGAACCCCCACAGCATGCGGTCGAGGAGCAGCGATCCATCCTCGCCTCGCCGCACGACCAGCCCCTCGCGCTTCGGAAACAGCTCAGGCTGCGGCCAGGCAAGATCGGGCGGGACGATAAGGCCGTAATGCTCCGCGATCGCCCGCTCTTTCTCGCTCATCCGATATCGGTTGCACATCGGAGGAGACTAGCGTGCGCCTGCATCGTGGCCAAGTGTCGCCGCCGCAGGCGTCAGGCTCGCGCGCTCGCCATTTTGTACAAAATGGATCGAGCCCCTTCCGCGGTTTTCCCGATCCGCTAGACGAAGCTGAGATAGCCAGGAGGGGCATGAGTGGACGCATTGGAGGGTGGGCTCGCGAGGGAAGAGCCGCAGTTCACGCTGACTCCCCCTGACCGGAACGGACAGGTGTGGCTGATCACGGGCGATCAGCTGCCGCAGAGAATAAACCTCGGAAGCTTCGATGCCGTGAGAGTTGGGTTCAAGGCTTGGCTGGAGCGGGTCGCCTTAGACGGATGAATTGCACTCGCAGGTGAACGGCGGGTCAAGCCTCGCCGGCTCTATCCGCCGGTAAAGCGCTCTAACACCGCGGGGTGGAAGGGACGGTCGAAAGCCAGTCCTGCCCGAGGTCCATCGGACCAGGTCACCAGGCAGGGCCAGCTCTCCAGTCCTGGAAGCTTGAGCCAGACCCTCGAGCCGACCGCCAGCTCCAGGTCGGACTCGATCCCGCAGCCGCCGCAGGAGAGGTCGACGACGGTGATCGGACTTGCGGGCCGCGCATTGTCGGTGAGGCCGGCACCGACACGCACCGGCACGCGCACATATCGGCGCCGGTCATATTCCGTCTTTCGCTCAAGAGCCGCAGCAAGACGCATCTCTCTCCCCAGCCACCGACTTGGCCGGTCTGCGCCTTCCGGCTTAACAATAGGAGAAGAGGGCTGCCTGGCATGGAGAGGGTGGCGGCTTGCCCCGTCTCGACCGGGGGACCTCCGGCGCTCCGCGGGGGGCGGCGGGCCGGTGCTCTACTCCGCTGAGCTACGAGCCGCCGGTCGCTGGCTTATCCGGCTGCGTACTTGCTGTCAGCGATGCTTCCGACTCCCGGTCGAGGAGGTTCAGCGC
>VBAE01000224.1:13901-19517 GCA_005882415.1 Alphaproteobacteria bacterium
GCATCGTCAAAGCTCCACGAAGGTTTCTGCTGTGCGATGACGACTGTGGAGGGTGCCACCCCCTGCGTTTTTTTGCACATCCCGCGATTCCGGGCCCGGCGGGGGAGGATCGACACCGCCGACCTTCGGCATTTAAAACCCGCTGATGGCAGATCGGCCACTTCGATCCTTCGGCCGCGCACTGGGGCATGTTGCGCCACGGCCGAGGCTTATTTTCGGCGTGGCACTGGTCGTCGCCGCTATGCCCGCTGGCGCCGAGCCGGTGGTCGGCGCTTATTATGCGGCCAGCGGGAAGCCTGAGGCAGCCGCATCCGTCCCGGCCGGGCAACTCACCCACCTCATCTACGCATTCGCCACCATGTGCGGGACCCACCCGAGCATCTCCGCGGAGGCCGCGAAGGAGCGCGCCAGGCTCTGCCGCGGCCGGCGGCCCTTCGAGATCCTGATTCCGGCCGATGCGCCGGTTCGCGCTGAGCTGGACGCGCTTGCCGCTCAGAAGAGGCGCAATCCGGCGTTGAAGCTCATCCTCTCGATCGGCGGGTGGGGCATGCCGCTGTACCCGGAGATGATCCGCACTGCGGGCACCCGGGCGCGCTTCGTCCGCTCCGTCGCCGACTTTCTTCGCACCCACAGGGAGTTCGACGGGGTCGACGTCGATTGGGAATATCCCGGCGGTGGCGACGCTGCTCGCCCGCTCCTGGGAGATCGCGAGCGCAAAGCCGAGTCGGAAGCATTTCGCGCGCTCGCCGCCGAATTGCGGGCAGCGATCGACCGCCTCGGCCGCGGCTCGGGCCGAAGCTACCAGCTGACCGCTGCCGTTGCCGGCTACCCGCGAAGCGTCCGTGGCGTCGACTGGCGGCGCACCCAGGGCTATTTCAACTATCTGTTCGTGATGACCTACGACTTTACGCCTGAAAAGGCGTTCGAGGCGCGGGGGGATTATTCGGGCGGGGGCGGTCCGCCGGGCCACCACAGCAACCTTTACGCGTCGGCTGCGACCGGCGGCTACGGCGCCGACGCGATGGTCCGAACCCTCGCCGCGGCCGGCGTGCCGCGGGCGAAGATGGTGATCGGCGCTGGCTTCTACGCACGCGAGTGGAAGGAGGTCGACTGGTCCGCAGGTAGTTTCCCTGCTGCCACCAGCAAAGGCGTGTTCGTCGGTACCCTTCCTTACAAGGGGCTGAAGGACCAGGAGGGGCTCCGCGAAGGCTATGACGAAGCGGCGGGTGCCGCTTATCTCGTCGGCGAAAGGCGCTTCCTTTCGTTCGACGACCGCCGCTCGATCTGCGCCAAGGGGGAATGGGCGGTGCGCAACGGCCTCGCCGGGATATTCGCCTGGGAAGCGTCGCAGGACGACGGCAGTCTCGCTCAGGCTATGCGCGATAGCGTCGACGGCGGCTGCGGGGCAATAAGGTGAACGCGATGCAGAAGGAGGCGAACGCTCATCACCCACGCTCTCGGGAGTGAGGAGTAGGCTTTGGGAAGTTGAGCCCGATCACTTTCGTGTGACTCAGCCGCCCGCATTCTCGGGCTAGGCGTAACCCTCTTCTTGCGCGCTAGCGATTCATGACGTTGGCTCAGCGACTCCGTCCTGGACTGATACCGACGCTGATGGTCGTGGCTGCCGTCGCTCAGATACGGACGATCGCTGCCGCCTTTCCATTCTCGGGTGGCGTATCGCCGGTCGGCGCCGACGGCTGCGAGACATGCTCGAGGTCAGCACTGGACGGGTCGGCTTTCGGTCCTGCTAGTTCCCGGGCCCCGCCCCGGCCTGCTGGTTCTGGACCTCCCACGGCCACCGGGAGTGATCCTCGGCAAAGAGCGCAGACATCCGCTCGAATGCCTCCCCCGTCAGCGTCACATGGACGACGCGCTGATCGACCGGGGCCGCGATCTTCTTCACCAATCCCTCGCGTTCGAGGACATCGAGCCAGCGTAGAGCGGTCGTCGCCGGAATTCCCGCCCGAAGCCCGACCGCAGAGACCTGCACTGCGCGCTCCTCCAGCCTGCAGATGAAGAGTTCCAGGAGCAGGTCCCAGGCCGGCTCGGCAAAGAGCGTCCGGGGAAGGTGCTGCTCCCGGGTGCGCCTCTCGCGGAATAGTGCGCGCGCCAGCGATAGTGCAGTTTCGTCACCGCATGGCGGAGCGGGACGACGGTAAGCCTCCCTTATCTCCTGCTCGATCTCAGCCAGCCGGCCGCGGGCCTGCTGAATGCCGTCGAGCAACTTCTCGGCTCTTGCATCATCTATTGGCAGATCGATTTTCACGTTCGGCAGCTTAGTCTCGGGAAGCATCTATTCAAGCGCTTCTGCGGCTCCCGCTGCTTGAGGCGTTGGTCGTGGTTACCCGGTCTAGGAACCGTTGCCCTGGTCTCCGGTCTTTCGCGAGATGATCCGTTGGCCGGACTTACGCTCTTCTCGGTGCCGATCTGCGCGAAGGGGCTCGTTTTTCTGCCCTTTGATTTTCGAGCCTCTCCAAAGGCCGCGCCAAGCGGCACTCGTGGCGCAACGGACGGACATGGGGCCTGTCCGACGCACCGAGGACTTATGGAAGACGAAATCGCACGCGCCGCTCGCGCCAAGAAGGGAAGCCCGTTTCTTTCGACCGAGCAGGCGGCCTTCTACCTGGGCCTCAGCGCACGCAAGCTGCAGGCGATGCGCGCTTCCGGCGGCGGGCCGCCGTTCCGGCGCCACAGCCGCTATGTGCGCTATCACATCGACGACCTGGACCTCTGGTCGAAAGGGGTCTCAGTCGAAGGCGCGGCCGATGCCTGAGCATCGCGAGCTGCCGCTCTTCCGCTTCGGAGAGGAGCTCCGGCGGCACCGCCAAGTGAAGCGCAGGAGCCGCCTTCGAACGCTCGCCACGGCCGCCGCCGCGGTTGCAGTCACCGCGGCCGTCGCGACGCTGCTGTGGCCGCCGCGGCCGTCGCTGCTCTGGAATGCCAGTGCCAGCAGCCCGGTCGGCCTCTACCGGATCGCTCCGGCAGATGATGTTCGGGTAGGGGAGATGGTGGTCGCCTGGCCGCCCGAGGGCGCACGGGCGCTCGCCGCCGAGCGGCACTATCTGCCGGTGAATGTGCCGATGGTGAAGCGCGTCGCGGCCGTGTCGGGCGACCGGGTCTGCGCAATCGGCGAAGCAATCCTCGTCAACGGCCGGCTGGAGACCCTGCGGAGCAGGCACGACCCCGCCGGGCGGCCGCTGCCCTGGTGGACCGGATGCGAGGATCTCTTAGTCGGCGACCTCTTCCTGCTCAGCCGGGACGTTCCGGACGCGTTCGACGGCCGCTACTTCGGTGTCACCAGGCGCTCGCAGATCCTCGGCCGAGGGAGGCTGTTATGGCGGGGTTGAGGACGGCCCTCCTTGCGACCGCCCTGCTCTGGGCTGCGCCGGCCGCGGCGGATCCGGTGGATCGCTGGGATACGTACATCGCGGAGGCCTCCACTCGCTTCGGAGTTCCCGAGCCCTGGATACGCCGCGTGATGCGCGCCGAGAGCGGCGGCCGGACGCTGCTCGACGGTCGGCCGATCGTCAGCGGGGCGGGGGCGATGGGGCTCATGCAGCTGATGCCGGAGACTTGGCGCGAGATGCGATCGCTGCTCGGGCTCGGCGACGATCCGCACCAGCCGCGCGACAACATCCTTGCTGGAACGGCCTATCTGCGCGCGATGTACGACCGGTTCGGCTATCCGGGCCTGTTCGCCGCCTACAATGCCGGGCCGGGACGCTATTCACGATATTTGAGCGGGGCCCGCCGGCTTCCTGCCGAGACCGTCGCCTATGTGGCGAATGTAACCGCAGGGGGATCTTCGGCTATCGAGACCCAGGCGGGCGCCAGGCCAGTCCTGTTTGCGGTGGTTGGTCGATCCGACAGTGCTTCTACCGAACCCGGCGCCAGCGAAGGATCGGGTGAAGGCGCTTTGTTCGTGCGCCTCGACAATGCGGGGCCGCGCTGATCGCGGGGAGGGGAGGCGGCGTGGGTCCGGCGGATCGCGGGAGATCGGCCGATGACCTTGACCATGACAGCACCCGGGCTCGAGCAGGAGGGCCGGGCCCTGGTGGAGCGGCTTGGCGGGCACTGGTCCCAGCGCAGCGGGTTGTGCCGCTGCCCGGCCCATGACGATAGCCGGCCGTCGCTGAGCGTCCGCGTCGGCCGTTCGCGCCTGCTGCTTCACTGCTTCGCCGGCTGCACGGCGTCCGAGATCCTGCGGGCGCTTCACCGCTCCGGCGCGATCGAGCCGCGGCCGGGTTGCTCGTGCCCATCGGCGGCACCTCCGGCGGCCGACCCCTTTTCGCCCGCGGCGCTGCGCGTCTGGGGCGGAGGCCGGTGTCTCGCCGGCACGCCTGCCGACGATTATCTCGCCGGCAGGGGAATCCGGACCCCGTCGGAGGAACTGCGCTACCATCCCCGCGCGCCGCATGGCGCGAGGCCGCTGACGCGATTCAGGCCGGCCATGCTCGCCGCGGTGCGGGACGAAGGCGGGCTCGTGGCGGTTCACCGCACATTCCTGGACCCGCGCCGCGCGACGCTCGCAGATATGGCCGAGCCGCGCTTGGCGTTGGGGCGGCTGGGGCGCGGTGCCGTTCGGCTTGGAGGCCCGGCTGCGAGGCTGGGGCTTGCGGAGGGCGTCGAGACAGCTTTGTCCGCTTCGATCCTGTTCGGGCTCCCCTGCTGGGCGACGCTTGGGACGGAGCGCTTCGGCCTGATCGCGCTTCCGGCGGAGGTCAAGGAATTGGTTCTGTTCCTCGACAACGACCCCGGCGGACGGCGCGCGGAGCGGCTCGCCCGCGACGCATACGCGCACCTTCCGACGATCGAGGCGCACTATCCGCCGCGCGTCGGCGACGACTGGAATGACGTCCTCCGGGCGAAGTCGGCAGCGGCTCGACCCTAGAGGGGAGGGGGCGGTCGGGGACCGACCCGGAGCGGCGATGGTGCGGCTTCGGGCCGGAGACACGCCATGGCCACCCTGCCTCTCGAACCTTGCGTCCCCCAACTACCGCATGTCGCCGTCGCCCTCATGCTGCTCGAAGACTTCCGGTCGGGAGCGGCCGTCGACCGGGACCGCCTCCGCCGGCTGTTCGAGAAGGAGACAGGCGCCTCCGACGCTTCCGGCGCCTGGTCGATGCGCCAGCCTTACGAGGCGCTGGAGCTGGCGCAGGTTCTGTTCCTGCTCGAGCCCGACTGCCCGCTCCTGGGGGGAATGAACGCGGAGACACTCGCGAGCCTGGAGAGGTTCACGGCCGCGCTGCCGGTCCAGAGCTACCGCTCCCAAGGCCAGGTCGCGCTTCAGCAATTCTCGACCCCGCTGCCGCTCGCCTGGCTTGCCGGGCTGGCCGCCGGAGCGACGGCCGCGGACCTGGTGCTGGAACCCTCCGCCGGCAACGGAATGCTGGCCTGGCCCGCGGCGCGCGCACGGTCCCGGCTGATGCTCAACGAAATCGACGGCGACCGGCTCGCGAGCTTGGCGGACGCTTTTCCGGAGGCGGACATCTCGTCCCATGATGCCGAGCTGGTCGACGACCTGCTTGCCGTTGACCGCAGGCCGAGCTTGATCGTCATGAATCCGCCCTTCGCCCGCAGCTACGGTCGGGGGGAGGACCGCTACGCGGCCGCGCG
>VBAE01000003.1 GCA_005882415.1 Alphaproteobacteria bacterium
CGTCGGTGAAGATGCCGAGGCAGAGCTCCTCCATGATCACGCGGTGGATCTCGGCGCGCTCGTCCGGGGCCGGGACCGCCCATGTGAGGCCGTGACGGGCCAGCGCGGCGGGGTAGACGGGGCCTTGCATCGTCCATTCGGTGCCGAGGATCGCGACGCGTTGGAAGCCGCGGCGGACCGCCTCTGCCGCGACCACTTCGGCGATGTGGAGGCAGGGGATGGGGAAGTCCTCGCCGGAGGCTTCGAGGGCGATATGGGCGCTGTTGTCGGGGAGGATGAAGAAATCGGCGCCGGCGGCGGCGAGCTTTGCGGCGTCGGCCATGAAGATCGCCCGGAGCGCCGCCCGGTCGTCCGCCTCCCAGGCGGCGAGCGCGTCGTGCATCGGCACGCCGGTCAGCGTGATCTCCGGATGGTTATGGTCGCCGAGCCGCCGCACCCCCTCAAGCCAGCAGGTGCGGTAGCAGAGGGTGGCCCCTTCCGCGCTGTGGGCGAGGATGCCGATATGCTTCACTTAGCGCGGGGCCATTCGGATGGCGCCGTCCAAACGGACATATTCGCCGTTCAAATACGGGTTCTCCGCCATGAAGACCGCGAGCCGCGCATATTCCTCGGCCCGGCCGAGGCGCTTTGGGAAGGGGACCTGGGCGGCGAGCGCGTCCTTCACATTTTGCGGCATCATCGCCATCATCGGCGTTTCGAACACGCCGGGGAGGATGGTGTTGACCCTGATCCCCTCCCCCATCAGGTCGCGGGCGATGGGCAGCGCCATTCCGAGCACGCCCGCCTTCGACGCGGAATAGGCCGCCTGGCCGATCTGGCCGTCCTGCGCCGCGACGGAGGCGGTGTTGACGATCAGGCCGCGCTCCCCATCCTCGAGCGGACCCAAGCCAACCATCCCGAAGGCGGATTTGGCGATCATCCGGAAGGTGCCGATGAGGTTGATCTGGATGGCGAGCTCGAACTGGTGGATCGGATAAGCCCTGGGCTCGCCGGTCGCCTTCTCGCGGCCGACCGTCTTCATCGCATTGGCGACTCCGGCGCAATTGACCAGGATACGCTCCTGGCCGTGGGCCTCGCGGGCGGCGGCGAAGCCGGCTTCGACCGCTTCGTCGGAAGTGACGTCGACCTGCGCGAAGACTCCGCCGATCTCGGAGGCGACCCGGGCGCCCTTCTCCTCGTCGCGGTCGAACACCGCGACCTTGACCCCGCGCGCCGCGAGCGCCCGCGCCGTCGCCTCGCCCAGGCCCGAGGCCGCCCCGGTGACGACTGCCGCAATATCCGGTCCAAGCTGCATCGATTCCTCCTGATGATTTCGCAAAGCTCCTAGGCTCTGAGGGGGCGGAGCGGCAAGCCGCCGTTACGCAGGCGAAACTCTCTTTGCCGTCGTGCGTTCGCCGGGCGTGGGAGCAAAAGACAAAAGCAAGGGACCTTCGCCGCTGCTTCGGCCGGGGAAGAATGTGTGGCGGACCGCGAAGGCGGACCAGGCGGCGCTGATCGTCGACGCGGAGGATTATTACCGCCACGCATTGGACGCGATGGTGAAGGCGAGGTCGCAGATCCTGCTGATCGGCTGGGACCTCGATACGCGCGTGTCGCTGTCCGACGAGGCGCGGGAGGACGGCGCGCCGACGGTGCTCGGCCCCCTGCTCTCCTGGCTGTCGCACCACCGGCCGGACCTTCAGATCTACATCCTGGTCTGGGACGAGGGGATGCTGAGCGTGCCCTTCCGCGGCTCGACGCCCTTGCGGATGCTGCGCTGGAAGCTCGACCCGCGGATCAGCCTCAAATGGGACAGCAGCCATCCCCTGGACGGGAGCCACCACCAGAAGATCCTGGTGGTCGACGACAAGGTGGCATTCTCGGGCGGGATCGACATCACCGCCGACCGCTGGGACACGCGAAAGCACAAGGACGACGAGCCGGGGCGGAAGCGCCCCTTCACCCGGCGCGTCTATGAGCCGTGGCACGACGCGATCATGGCGGTGGACGGCGGCGCTGCCGAGGCGATCGGCGACCTCGCCCGGCTGCGCTGGAAGGTGGCGACGGGGAAGGAGCTTCCCAAGGCGAAGGGCGAGGGGCCGATCTGGCCGGAGGGGCTGGAGGTCGACTTCACCGACGTGGAGCTCGGGATTGCGAGGACACGGGCCAAGGACGGGGAGATCAGCGAGGTGCGCGAGATCGAGGCTTTGTTCGCCGACATGGTCGCTGCCGCCGAGCGCTTCGTCTATATCGAGACGCAGTATTTCGCCTCGCGGGCGGTGGCGGAGGCGATCGGCAAGAGGCTCGAGGAGCCGGACGGGCCGGAATTCGTCGTCATCAACCCGAAGAGCGCCTATGGCTGGCTCGACGAGGCGGTGATGGGCCCGTCGCGATACCTGCTGATGAAGGCGCTCGAGAAGCGCGACCCGCACAAGCGCTTCCGGATCTACACGCCGGTCACGGAAAAAGGGGCGGACATCTACGTCCACGCCAAGATCATGATCGTCGATGACCGGCTCTTGAGGGTCGGCTCGGCCAACCTCAACAACCGCTCGATGGGCCTCGACAGCGAGTGCGACCTGGTGATCGACGCACAGGGCGAGGAACGAGTCTGCCGGACCATCGAACGCCTCCGCCACGACCTCATCGCGGAGCATTTCGGGATGGAGCCGGAGAAGGTGGCGCGGTGCATCGAGGAAGCAGGCTCGCTGATCGCGGCGATCGAGAAGCTCAGGGGCAAGGGGCGGACGCTGGTCCCGTTCGAGCCGAAGGAGCCGGCGAAGCTGCTGCAGAAAGTGGCGAAGAGCGAGGCGCTCGACCCGGAGGCGGCGCGCGAGCTGTTCGAGAAGAGGGCTCGGCCGGGGTTGTTGACGCGGATGGGTAGGCGGGGGCTGGGGCGGCGGTAGGAGGCCCGTCGGAAGCCGTCACCCCGGACTTAATCCGGGGTCCATGAACACAGGTTTGTGAGTACTCTCCCCGAACCGTGTTCATGGATGCCGGATCAAGTCCGGCATGACGACTGTGCTGTCTCCCCTACAGCGCCTCCACGATCGTGACATTCGCAAGTCCGCCGCCTTCGCACATGGTTTGGAGGCCGAAGCGTTTGCCCCTCGCGCGCAACGCGTGGACCAGGGTGGTCATTAGCTTGGTGCCGGAGGCGCCGAGGGGGTGGCCGAGGGCTATGGCGCCGCCGTTTACGTTGAGATGGGCAGGGTCGGCGCCGATCTCGCCGAGCCAGGCCAAGGGAACGGGGGCGAAGGCTTCGTTCACTTCGTAGAGGTCGATGTCGGCGATGGACATGCCGCTGCGTTCGAGGGCGCGGCGGGTGGCGGGGATCACTTCTTCGAGCATGATCACCGGGTCGCCGCCGGTGATCGTCAAATTGACGATGCGGGCGAGCGGAGTGAGGTTGTGCTCCTTGAGCGCCCGCTCGGAGACGACCAGCACGCCGGACGCGCCGTCGCAGATCTGCGAGGCGTTGGCGGCGCTGATCCGGCCGCCCTCCTTGAGCAATTTGACCGAGGCGATGCCTTCCAATGTGGCGTCATGGCGGATGCCTTCGTCCTTCGCGTGGAGGCTTTCATTGCCCTCCCCGTCCACGATCTTCAGCGGCACGATCTCCTCGTCGAACGCGCCGGCGTCGGTCGCGGCGGCGGCCTTGGCGTGGCTGTCGAGCGCGAAGGCGTCGAGTTCCTCCTTCCGATGGCCGTATTTCTCGGCGATCATCTCGGCGCCGACGAACTGGCTGAACATCGGCACTCCGAACCGGTCCTGGATGCGCTTCGAGAAGGGGCCGGTGCCGATGCCGTGCTGCATCGGGAGGGTGACGGGGAGGCCCATCGGCACCCGGGTCATCGATTCGACCCCGGCGGCGATGACCACGTCCTGGGTGCCGCTCATCACCGCCTGGGCGGCGAACTGGATCGCCTGCTGCGAGGAGCCGCACTGGCGGTCGATGGTGACGGCGGGGACGGAGGTGGGGAGCGACGAGGCCAGGACGGCGTTGCGGCCGATGTGAAAGGCCTGCTCGCCCGCCTGGCCGACGCAGCCCATGATCACGTCTTCAATGGCCGCGGGGTCGATGCCGGAGCGCTCGACCAGCGCGTCGAGGATTTCGGCGGCGAGGTCGGCCGGGTGCCAGTCCCTGAGCGCCCCGCCCCTCTTCCCGCCGGCGGTGCGGGCAGCGGCGACGATATAGGCTTCGGGCATTGTTCGGGCTCCTTTGGGGAAGGAGCTTAGGGCGCGGGCGCGGGCGGAATCAACCGATCCAATTCTCGAAGAAGGCGTAAGCGCAGGTCGCGACGATTCCGACCGCGACGATCAGGAGGGCGAAGGCTTCCCAGCGCTGGTGGAAGAGATGCTCGGGCATATTGGGAAAATCCGTGGAGGGTGGTGGTGGTTCCAATCCCCCGAGCTGGCCATCTTTCTCCCTCTCCCCAGGGGGGAGAGGGTTGGGGTGAGGGGGTTCTGAGTCCGCGAGTACCTTCAGACGCCGAACCCCCTCACCCTACCCTCTCCCCCCGGGGGACCGTTGCAAAATCGCTCGGATGCTGATTCCTTGTGGGTAGAGCAGGAGTTGGCGGATGGCGGTTCGATCGACGGGTCAGTTCAGTTTTGTGGATGCGCTCGCGCCGCATGTGGCAGGCGGCGGCGGCCGGCTCGACCGGCTTCACGGGCTGGTGAAATGGTATC
>VBAE01000004.1 GCA_005882415.1 Alphaproteobacteria bacterium
GTGGGTGCGAAGAGGAGAGGCGAGATGAAGAGGCTCTGGATCGGCGGGATAGCCGCGCTTGCGCTTGCAGGCTGCACGGCTTCGGAGGAACGGGTGGAGGCGCCGGCGGTGCCGGTCGGTCCGGCCGCCGAGCTGCTCGACGCGTCCGGGCAGGTGAAGGCGCGGGCGAGCATCACGGCGGCGCCCGACGCCCTGCGTATCCATATCGAGGCGCTCGGCCTCGCACCCGGCGCCTACGGCACGCACATCCACACGACCGGGCGCTGCGATCCCCCGGACTTCGCCAGCGCCGGCGGCCACTGGAACCCGAGCGGCGCCAAGCACGGCAAGGACAATCCGCAGGGGCCGCACAATGGCGACCTGCCCAATTTGCTGGTCGGCGCCGACGGCCGCGGCAATTTCGATTATCTCATCCCCGGCGCGAGCCTGGCGGCGCTGATGGACGCCGACGGGGCGTCGGTGATGATCCACGCGGCGGCCGACGATTACCGCACCGACCCCTCCGGCAATTCCGGCGCCCGCATCGCCTGCGGAGTGCTGCGCTAAACCTCTTCGCCCGCGGCCCGGGCACGCTCGATCTTGGTCGCTTCCAGCTCGCCCAGGCGGCGCGAGGCGAGCCAGAGGGTGAGCAGAGTGAAGGGCGGCACCACGTAGAGGGCGAAGATGCCGGTGGCGAGGTCGCCGGTCAGCGCGGAGACCTTGCCCGCCGCATAGGGCCCGAGCGCGAGGCCGACCATCGTCGTTCCGAGCACATAGGTGGCGCCCGCCGTCGCCCGCATCCGCGGCAGGACGAGGTCCTGCAAGGTCGCGACCGCGGCGCCCACCCAGGCCGAGCCGAACAGCTGGGCGATCGGACTGGCGATGTAGAAGATGCCCACGTCGTCGGTGGTGAACATCGTCCAGACCGCCGGCGCCGGCAGCACCACCGCGAGCATGTTCACATAGATCCGGCCGCGCGGGCTTCGCCTGCGCCAGATGTCCGAGATGACCCCGCCCAAAATCACGCCGGTCGCGGCCGCGAAGGCCGCCGACCAGCCCAGGATCGTCGCCACTTCCTCGGCAGCGCTCATCCCGCCGATGAAGTGGGCGGCGGCGGTCGGCGCGGCGTAGAAGGTGCGGATCGCGTAAGGCGGCGCCCAGAAGCTGATCGCATAGGTCATGAACGAGATGCTTCCGAAGGCGATGGCGAGGGAGATGCCCATTGCGGCGTGTCGCCCGTGACCCAGGCCAGGCCGCCCGCCACTGCAGCGACCGCGACCAGGCCGAGCAGGTTCGCCGACAATGTGCCCGACCGCGCCGCGGTGAAGAGGGTGAAGGGCGGCAGGATGGCGGTGAGCTCGCGCCCGAAATCGGCCCAGGCGTTCGGCCGCACGACCGGCTGGGGAAGCCCGTCCGAGGCTCCCCGCTGCGGTTCCCGAAGGGTCAGCACCCACAGCGCAAGCAGCAAGCCGGGGATCCCCACCGCGAGGAAGGCCGCCTGCCAGCCGGCGAGGCCGAGCGGGGCCTCGGACGCGTTCGGGAAGGCCGTGTTCCAGCGGCTGAGGATGAAGCCGCCGATCGGCAGGCTGAGCGCTCCGCCGATATAGAGGCCGCTCGAATAGATGGAGAGCGCAGTCGCGCGCCTCTCCTTGGGGAAGTAATCCGAGATCATCGAGTAGGCCGCCGGCGACGCGCTCGCCTCGCCGATGCCGACTCCGATGCGGGCGAAAGCGAGCATCCCGAACGAGGTCGCGAAGCCGGACAACGCCGTCATCGTCGACCACAGGCCGAGTCCGACTGCGATCAGCCGCCCGCGGTACCAGCTGTCGGCGAGCCGCCCGAGCGGGATCCCGAACAAAGCGTAGAAGACGGCGAAGGCGGTGCCGTAGAGGAAGCCGATCTGAGCATCGTCGACGCCGAGGCCGTGCTTGATGTCCTGGGCGAGGATCGAGATGATCTGCCGGTCGATGAAGTTGATGACGTAAACGAGGACCAGCACGAACAAAGCGTACCAGCCGTAGCGGGAGACCCGGCCCATCGAGGCCCCTGAATCAGCCGCCGCCCCGTTCGCCATCCGCCCCTCCCGTTGTGCTTCTCGTCCCGTCTGGCTAGCAGAGCGGTGCGCTTTGGCAATTGCGAAGGATGAGCATGGCGGCTTCGGTGCTGTTCGTCTGTCTCGGCAATATCTGCCGCTCCCCATTGGCGGAGGCCGCCTTCCGACGCGAGGCGGAGCGGCTCGGGCTCGAGGCCCATGTCGATTCCGCCGGCACCGGCGATTGGCATGTCGGCCGCCCGCCCGATCCCCGCGCCTGCGCCGCCGCGCGGCGGAACGGGGCCGACATTTCCGACTATGAGGCGCGCATGGTCTCGCCCGCCGACTTCCATCGCTTCGACCATATCGTCGCGCTCGATCCGCAGAATCTGCGCGACCTGGAGCGGATCCGGCCGGCCGGCGCCAGGGCCGAGCTCAGCCTGCTCCTCGATCATGTCGAAGGGCGGGAAGGGCAGGGGGTCGCCGATCCCTATTATGGCGGCGATGCCGATTTCGATACCGCCTGGGCCGACGTCTCCGCCGGGGCCGGGGGCCTGGCGCGCAGGATGGCGAAGGAGCGGTGAGCGCCTTCCTCCGAAGGGTCGCGGGAATCGCGGGGGTAGACGAGGCGCGGATCGAACGCCTGTCCGGCGGCGACCTTTCGGAGGTGCTCCTGGTCCGGCGCGCCGATGGGCGGCTGAGCGTCGCTAAAGGCGGAACGGCGGTGGCGAGCGAGGCGGCGATGCTCCGCGCCATTGCCGCCGCGGGGGTCCCAGCGCCGATGGTGGAAGGCGAATGGGACGGGGCTCTGTTCCTCGAGCATGTCCAGAACGACCGGGTGTTCAGCCCATCCGCCTGGGCCGATGCAGGGGCGGTCCTGCGCAGGCTTCACGCGCAGGAGGGCGACAGCTTCGGCTGGCCTGTCGATTACCAGATCGGAAGCGTCCGGCTCGACAATCGCCAAGGCTCGGACTGGCTTCGCTTCTGGGGGGAGCAGCGCCTTGTCGCCACCGCCTCGGTGCTCGACCGCCCGTGGCGGGAGCGGGTCGAGCGGGTCGCGGCGCGCCTCGGCGATCTGCTTCCGGCCTCGCCGCGTCCCGCCCTCCTCCATGGCGACCTGTGGAGCGGCAACATCCTTGTTGTGGAAGGCCGGGTCGCGGCGCTGATCGATCCCGCCTGCTGCTATGGCGACCTCGAAATCGACCTCGCCATGCTGACCCTGTTCGACTCGCCGCCGGAGGACTTCTGGGATGCTTACGGCCCCGTCGAAGCCGGCTGGCGCGAGCGGCAGGCGGCGTACCAGCTCTTCCCGGCGCTGGTTCATCTCCGCCTGTTCGGCCAGAGCTACGCGGGCATGGCCGATCGCCTCCTGACCGCACTCGGCGCTTGACCTAGTCTCTGATTAGCCTATTAGCTAATTACCGAAAGGCGGCGGCAATGAACCAGGTGTTCGAAGCCCTCGCGCATCCGACCCGGCGCGCGATCCTCGAGATGCTGAAGGGCGGAAGCCGGACCGCCGGCGAGCTGGCCGAAGCTTTCCACGTCTCGAAGCCCACCATGTCCGGTCATTTCGCCAAGTTGCGCGAGGCCGGGCTGATCCAGGCCGACCCCCAGGGCAACAGCATCGTCTACAGCATCAACATGTCGGTGCTGGAGGAGGTGCTGCTCGGCTTCATGGGCAGGATGGGCGTCGCGCCCGAAGCAGAGGAGAAGATTGCATGACCCGCAATTCCCTTGCCGTCGCCTCCGCGCTGGCAGTGGCGGCGATGCTGATCGCCGCCTTCCTGGTCGGCTCCATGCTCCCGGCCGGCGCCGAGCTACCCACCCATTGGGGCGTGAGCGGAGAGGCGGACGGCTTTAGCGGCAAGTGGCCGGCTTTGCTTTTCCCGGTGGCGCTCGCGGTCGGCATGTCGGCGTTGTTCTACTTCCTGCCCTCGCTCGAGCCACGGGGCGACGGCCTGAAGCGCAGCCAGGGCCTCTACGCCGCGGTCTGGATGTCGATGCTGCTGATGGCAGGGGTGATCGAGCTGTCGGTGATCGCGGTCGCGCTTCACTGGCCGCTCCACGCCTTCCACCTGATCGCCGCCGGCCTGGGAGTCATGTTCATCATGATCGGCAACCAGCTCGGCAAGTCGCGGAGCATGTATCTGATCGGGATCCGCACCCCTTGGACGCTGGCGAGCGAGGAAGTGTGGGTGAAGACCCATCGGCTCGGCGGCAAGCTGATGGTACTCGGAGGCGTCCTGGTCGTCATTACCGCCGCACTGCCGGTGCCGTCGGGATTGCTCGCCGCCTCCGTGCTGACGGCAGGGCTGCTCGCGGCGGGGGTTCCGATCGCATATTCCTACCTCCTCTGGCGGCGGGAGCAGGGCGGTCAGGCGAGCGGGTAGCGTTCCACCTCGGTGTAGACCGCTCCGTCGGGGGTGAGGCGGCTCTCGATCAGCAGGAAATCGGTGACCGGGAAGGCGGGCGTCGTCACTCCGCCCGAAGCTTCGAGCAGGCCGCCCACCGGCCCGGCGCCCCGGCCGAGGCGGGCGAGGGTGATGTGCGGCACATAAGCGCGCTGGTCTGGCTCGACGCCGACCCGGGCGAGTGCCTGGTCGACCTTCTTGTGCAGCGTCTTGAACGGCTCCTGCGGAGAGACCCCCGCCCACAGAGTGACCGGCTCGCCCCGCCGATCGAACGTGCCGAGGCCGTTCAGCGCCATGTCGAAGGGCGGGTGGTGGACCCCGCCCAAGGCCGCGTGGACGTCCTGCGCCATGTGCCGGTCGACCTCGCCGATGAAACGCAGGGTGAGGTGGAGTTGCTCCTCGTTCTGCCAACGCGCGCCGGCCACGCCGCCGATCAAAGCGAGCAGCCGGTCGAGGATCGGGCGCGGCGGGCGGATGGCGACGAACAGCCGGTGCATCGCGTCCCTCTACAGCAGCCGCAAATGCAGGTGTACCGGCTTCGCCGCTTTTCCTTGAATGTTCCTGCCAATCTCACGATATTGGCCACAGCGCCGGCATCGGCCGGCCGCCAAGGAGTGAATGAGAAATGGCTAACGGATTTGACCCGCGCGCGACCGCTTCGCCGCAGGCGAGGACGATCCCCGAAACGGGTGTCGCCTTTGACGCGGGGCTGCGGTCCTACATGCTGTCTGTTTACAATTACATGGCTTCGGGCGTGCTGCTGACCGGCATCGTCGCGATGGCGATGGTCTACACCGGCGCGGTCGACTCGCTGTTCGATCCGATGACCGGCCGCGCGACGCCGCTCGCCTGGATCGCGATGTTCGCGCCTTTGGGCCTCGTCTTCTGGCTGAGCTACGGGATCAACCGCATGTCGACGGGTACCGCCAAGGCGGCGTTCTTCGGCTATGCGGGCCTCCTCGGCGTGTCGCTGTCGACGATCCTCCTCCTCTATACCGAATCCTCGGTGGCGCAGACCTTCTTCGCCGCCGCGGCCGCGTTCGGCAGCCTCAGCCTCTGGGGCTATACGACGAAGAAGGATCTGACCGGCTGGGGCAGCTTCCTGCTCGTCGGCCTGGTCGGCCTGATCGTCGCGATGATCATCAACATGTTCTGGAACAGCGGGCCGATGGGCCTGGCGATCAGCGCCATCGGCGTGCTGATTTTCGCCGGCCTCACCGCCTACGACACGCAGAAGATCAAGAGCATGTACTTCGCCGTCGGCGGCACCGCCGCTGCGGAGAAGACGGCGATCATGGGCGCTCTCAAGCTCTATCTCGACTT
>VBAE01000225.1 GCA_005882415.1 Alphaproteobacteria bacterium
CAGGCTCCCAGGAAATGCCGCAATTGAGGCAGGTCACCGGATCGTCCTTGCCAAGATCGTAGAAGCGGGTGCCGCACTTCGGGCAGCTGCGCTTCGTGCCCCATTCAGCCTTCACCATCGGTGAAAAGTCTCCAAGCGTAAAAATGAAAAAGCGGCCCTGCCAGGCGGCTGGGACCGGATTGCGGTGCGCCTTGCCACATGGGTAGGCCGCTGTCAAAAGCCAAGCCCATGCTCCGCCCAGACAGGATCGAACAGGCCCGTGCCGAGGCCTTCGGCCCCGCCGCGCCGCTGCGCGGAAGCGTGCGCGTGCCCGGCGACAAGTCGATCTCCCACCGGGCGCTGATGCTGTCGGCGATGGCGAGCGGGACGAGCCGGATCGAGGGATTGCTGGAGGGCTCGGACGTGCTCGCCACCGCAGCGGCGCTTCGGGCGATGGGGGCCGGGATCGAGCGGGGTAGTGACGGGGCGTGGGTGGTCGACGGGGTCGGCACCGGCTCGCTGCTCCAGCCCGAAAGCGCGCTCGACATGGGCAATTCGGGGACTTCGGCGCGGCTGCTGATGGGCCTGCTCGCAAGCCACCCGATCTCGGCGACGATCACCGGCGACGCCTCGCTGTCGCGACGGCCGATGGAGCGGGTGATGGGGCCGCTTCGGCGGATCGGGGCGGAGTTCAGCGCAAGCCCGGGCGGGCGGCTGCCGCTGACCATGCGGGGGATTTCGCCCGCGGCGCCGCTGGAGCATCGGATGACGGTCGCCTCGGCGCAGGTGAAGTCGGCGATCCTGCTCGCCGGGCTCAACATTGCCGGGGTCACCCGCGTGTTCGAGCCGGTGCCGACCCGCGACCATAGCGAGCGGATGCTGAAGCGCTTCGGGGCGGACCTGCGGGTGGAGCAGGAAGCGGGCGGCGAATGGATCTCGATCCGCGGCGAGGCGGAGCTTCGGGCGCAGAACGTGCGCGTACCGGCCGACCCCTCCTCCGCCGCCTTCCTGGCGGTGGCGGCGCTGGTGGTGCCGGGGTCCGAGCTGCGCATCAAGGGGGTGGGCATGAACCCCCGGCGGACGGGGCTGTTCACGCTGCTCCGGGCGATGGGCGCGGACATCGACTTCGCCGACGCGCGCGACCAGGACGGGGAGCCCGTCGCCGACCTCGTCGTTCGGCACTCCGCGCTCAAGGGCGTCGAGGTGCCGCCGGAGCTGATCCCGTCGATGATCGACGAATTCCCGATCTTCTTCGTCGCCGCCGCCTTCGCGGACGGGGAGACTCGGGCGGAGGGCCTGGGCGAGCTAAGGGTGAAGGAATCGGACCGGATCGCGGTTATGGCGGAAGGGCTGCGCGCGATCGGCGGGCGGATCGAGGAGCATGGTGACGGGGTCACGATCCGCGGAAGCGGCGGCGAGCCACTTGCGGGCGGCGCGGGGATCGCCTCCCACCTCGACCACAGGATCGCGATGAGCTTCGCGGTGGCGGGCCTCAATTGCCGCGAGGCGGTGGAAGTGGACGACATGGAACCGGTTTCGACCAGCTTCCCCGGCTTTGCCGAGCTCCTCCTCTCGCTCCAGGAGGGCGGGCGATGATCGTCGCCGTCGACGGGCCCGCGGCGAGCGGCAAGGGCACCATCGCCCGAGCGCTCGCCCGCCATTACGGCCTCCCCCATCTCGACACCGGCCTCCTCTACCGGGCGGTCGCGCTCAACCTGCTGCGCTGGGGCGGCGATCCGGGGGACGAGCGCCAGGCGCTCAAGGCCTGCGATTTCTCGCAGACCGACTTCGCCGACCCGGAGCTGAAGAGCGAGGCCGCCGGCGGGATCGCCTCCCGCATATCGGCTTACCCCGCCGTCCGAGCCGCCCTGATCAAGCGCCAGCGCGACTTTGCAGAGCAGCCCGGCGGGGCGGTGCTCGACGGGCGCGACATCGGCACCGTGATCGCGCCCGACGCGACCGCCAAATTGTTCGTCACCGCCCGCCCCGAAATCCGCGCCGAGCGCCGCTTCGCCGAATTGAAGCGGATGGGCCTCGCGGTCCATATTGAGGACGTGCTGCTCGACATCCGCGCGCGCGACGAGCGCGACAGCAGCCGCGCGATGGCGCCGCTCGTCCAGGCCGAGGATGCGGTGCTGCTCGACACCAGCGAGCTCGGAGTCGACGCGGCCATCGCTCAGGCGATCGCCGCGGTGGACGCCCGGACTAGTCCATAGTCACGACGAGTTTGCCCACCGCCTTGCGCGCGGCCATGTGGGCGATGGCGTCGCCGCCTTGCTCTAGCGGCCAGGTTCGGCTGACCCGCGGCGCGATCTTGCCCTCGTCCCACAGCCTGAACAGGGTCCGGATGTGGTCGGCATTCGCCTTGGGGTCGCGCGCGGCAAAGGCGCCCCAGAAGACTCCGCAGACGTCGCAGCTCTTGATCAGAGTGAGGTTGAGCGGCAGGCGCGGGATCCCGGCCAGGAAGCCGACGACGAGATAGCGTCCCTCCCAGGCGATCGAGCGGAGCGCCGGCTCCGCATAGTCGCCGCCGACCGGATCGTAGATCACGTCCGCCCCGTTCGGCCCGACCGAATCCTTGAACGCCTGCGCCAGCGCCTTCGAACCGTCCTTGTCGAACGGCCCGCGGGGATAGACGAGCACCTCGTCCGCCCCCGCCTGCCGCGCGGCCTCGGCTTTCTCCTCGGACGACACCGCAGCCACGACACGCGCGCCATACGCCTTGCCCAGCTCCACCGCCGCAAGCCCCACGCCCCCGGCGGCGCCGAGCACGAGCAGGGTCTCCCCCGCCTTCAGCCGCCCGCGATCGAGCAGAGCGTGGATCGACGTCGCGTAGGTGAGGATCAGCGCCGACCCCTCCTCGAAGCTCCGCTCCGCCGGCAGCGGCAGCGCCATCGCGGCCGAGACCAGCACCTTCTCGGCAAGCCCGCCATGGCCGATCATCGCGATCACCCGGTCGCCCACGGACCAGCCCTCGGCCCCCTCCCCAACCGCCTCGACGACCCCGGCGATCTCGCCCCCCGGCGCGAAGGGCCGCGGCGGCTTGAACTGATATTTGTCCTCGATGATCAGCACGTCGGGATAGTTGATCGCACATGCCTTCACCCGCACGAGCAGCTGGCCGGGGCCGGCGGCAGGATCCGGAAGTTCGGCGAGTTCGAGCGTTTCCGGTCCGCCGAGCGACCGCGACAGCAGGGCCTTCATAGAGCGCCTCCAATCCATTCGTGAGGGCTGGGGGCGCCGGAGCTCATAATTGGTCCCGGTTGGCCTTCAGCGCTGACGAGAGCGTCAAACCGCTCACGGCCAGCACGTCATCGATTTCGATCAGCCCGTCCCATTCCTTGCTGCTCAGGTCGAGATCAAGCCAGGGCAAGGCCGCGACTGCCGCGTCGACGTTGCCGCCGATCGGTCCGACATGGACAGACAATTCATCGTGCCGGAAACGAATGTACAGGCTCCGCCCGTCTGCCAGCCGTCCCTCCCATTGCGATGGGCCGGCGGTGGAGGTGCGTCTCAGCTCCACGACAGCCGGAAGCACTGAAGGTGACGTCTCAGTCACTGCGCCGACTGCGGAAAAGCCGGCAATTTAGCGATGTCATCCGGCTCGTGCTGGATGACCACCTTCGCCTTCAGCCTCTTCACGATCGCTTCGAAGCGGTCCATCGAGGCGAGGGTGTCGGCGCGGCTGGTGTTGAAGCTGGGCACGCCGCGGGTCGTCCTGTTCTCGGTGAAATGATAGAGGTCGCCGGTCAGCAGCACCGGTCCCGTCTTCGGAAGCCGGACGAGCAGCGAATGGTGGTTCTCGGTGTGGCCGGGCGTGGCGAGCATCACCACGCTGCCGTCGCCGAATACGTCCTTGTCCCCCGTCAGAAGCTCGAGCTTGGCGCCGGTCTTCGTCCAGGGGGCGATGAGGGCCGCCGACTCGCCCTTCTTCATCGCCTCGAAATCGCCGGCGCCGATGAACAAGGTGGCCTTGGCGAAATCGGTGAGCTGGCCGGTATGGTCGTCATGGCGGTGGCTGATCCCGACCAGGGTGACCTGCTCCGGCTTCACCCCGATCCGCGCGAGCTGATCGACGATCCGCGTCGAAAGCGACATGGTGAAGGGCCCCGAATTCACCGTCTTGCCGAGCAGCGCCCCCGGCAGCCCCGCATCCCAAAGCAAGTAGTTCTCGCCGTGGCGGATCAGGTAGCAGCTGTCGGTGATCCGTTTAGTCTTGCCGGCATAAGCAAAGGTGTCGGAGAAGATGTCGAGATCGTTGACGACCGCCGTCCCGCAATCGAGCCGCCAGAGCTCCATTTGGGCCGGCGGAGCCGCGCCTGCCGATCCCGCCACGAACATCGCCGCCAGCGCCGTCAGCAAAGCCCTCATCGCCCCCTCCCCCGCCTGAATACCTCAGCTTTCGTAGCGCGCCGTCGTCTTCTGCGCCACTTCCTCCGCGCTCACCCCCGGCGCCAGCTCGATGAGGCGGAAGGGGCTCTGGTGGTCCGGACGCTGGAAGACGGCGAGATCGGTGACGATCATGTCGACCACGTTCTTGCCGGTCAGCGGAAGCAAGCACTCCGGAATGAACTTCGGATCGCCGCTCTTGGAATTATGCTCCATCACGACGATGATCTTCTTCACCCCGGCGACGAGGTCCATCGCGCCGCCCATGCCCTTCACCATCTTGCCCGGGATCATCCAGTTGGCGATGTCGCCGTCCTGGCTCACCTCCATCGCGCCGAGCACGGTGAGATCGATATGCCCGCCGCGGATCATGGCGAAGCTCTGCTCCGAGCCGAAATAGGATGAGCTGGCGAGCTCGCTGATCGTCTGCTTGCCGGCGTTGATCAGGTCCGGGTCGACCTCGTCGTCGTACGGGAACGGCCCGATCCCAAGCATCCCGTTCTCGCTCTGCAGCGTCACTTCCATCCCCTCGGGGATGTTGTTCGCCACCAGCGTCGGAATGCCGATTCCGAGATTGACATAATAGCCGTCGCGAAGCTCCTTCGCGGCCCGCGCGGCCATTTGATTGCGGTCCCACGCCATTACGCCGCCTCCCTCGTCCGCACGGTGCGGAACTCGATCTTCTTCTCGTAGGGCGCCCCGACGATCATCCGCTTCACGTAGATGCTCGGCAGGTGGATGCCGTCTGGATCAAGGGAGCCGATGGGCACGATCTCCTCCACTTCCGCGACGCAGACCTTGCCCGCCGTGGCCATCGGCTGGTTGAAGTTGCGGGCGGTCTTGCGGAAAACGAGGTTGCCGGCCTCGTCCGCCTTCCAGCCCTTGATGATGGAGAGGTCGGCGCGGATGCCGCGTTCGAGGATGTAGGTTTCGCCGTCGAAGACCTTCTCCTCCTTGCCCTCGGCGACCTGGGTGCCGACCCCGGTCTTGGTGTAGAAGCCCGGGATTCCCGCACCACCGGCCCGGCAGCGCTCGGCGAGCGTTCCCTGGGGGCAGAATTCGACCTGGAGCTCCCCGGCCAGATATTGCCGCTCGAACTCCTTATTCTCGCCCACGTAAGACGAAATCATCTTGGCGATCTGGCGGGTGCGCAGCAGCTTGCCGAGCCCTTCATTGTCGATCCCGGCATTGTTCGAGACCACCGTCAGCCCCTTGACTCCGCTGTCGCGGATCGCGTCGATCAGCCGCTCGGGAATGCCGCACAGGCCGAAGCCGCCGGCGCAGATCGTCATGCCGTCGAACAGCAGCCCTTCGAGCGCCGCCGCCGCATCGGGAAAAGTCTTCTTCATGGACCGCTCCGCTATGGTTGCGGGCGCGATAGGCGGGGAAGCCGCCTCGGGTCAAGAAAACCTGAATGGGTTTTCAACTTCGGCTTAACCGCCCCGCAACCGGCAGATGCTACTCAAGGGTGAACGCCCCCTCGGGAGGACCAGACTTGCTCAAGCTCAGGCACGATGCCCCGCCGCTCGCCACCCCCTACCGGCTCAATCCCGATCTCGACCGGGCGGCGCTTCGCCGCGCTTATGAGGAAGAGGGCCGGGTCCGGGTCTACGGTTTGCTCGAAGACGGGGCGATGCAGCTCTACGAGCATTTCCTCGAGCGGACCGACTGGATCCACCTGATCAACGTCGAGGGCGGCGTGCTCGAGCTCGACCCGGAGGCGAAGGCCGCGCTTTCCCCCGAGGAATGGGCGGCGATCGAAGCCAATGCCCACGAGCGGGTGCGGACCGCGTTCCAGTATCGCTACCAGGCGCTCCGGGTCCCGACCAAGGAAGCCTTCGCCCACCTCCACGACCCGCTCGCCGATTTCGCGAGGCTGATGCAGAGCGCCGAGATGCTGGATTTCCTGCGCGAGGTGACCGGGCATGACGGGCTTGCCTTCACCGATGGGCAGGCGACGGCGTACGGATGCGGCGATTTCTTGACCGGGCACGACGACGACGTCGACGGCAAGGACCGGCTCGCCGCCTATGTCTTCGGCCTGACGCCTTATTGGCGGCTGGAATATGGCGGCCTTTTGCTCTTCCACGGCCCGAACGACCGCACCGTGGAAGGCAACGTCCCCCGCTTCAACACGCTCGACCTGTTCCGGGTGCCGCGCCAGCACAGCGTCTCTTATGTGACCGACGCCGCGCCCCATCGCCGCTTCGCCGTCACCGGCTGGCTGCGCGGAGCAGCTTAACCTCCAGACCCCCCGCGTCCCATAAAGGGACCCGCTTTTTTTGCCGATTGTGCAAGGGAGAAAGCGGTGGCAGCCCCCGTTTCACCCGCTGCCGAATGCGGGCCGAAACAAGGTTCAGGCCGCCCGCACCGGCCGAAAACAGGAGGTTTGTAATATGCGTGATCTTCACCAGTTCGAAATCGGTTTCGTCAGCGGCGCCGGAAGCTCCCCCACCCCGCCGTCCTGCGGCTGCGAGTGCCCGGAAACCGGCGGCAAGAAGCACAAGAACAACAACGGCTACGGCAACGGCCCGGAATCCGGTCCGCCCCCGGGCCATTCGGGCGATCACAACCCGCAGCTGACCACCTGGAATTCGGGACCCAAGGGTCCGCGCTAAGCGACAAACCGCCTTGCGGTTCGAGAGGAGCGCCCCGGCAAGCGATTGCCGGGGCGTTTTCGTGTCATTGAAGGGCCTCAGCTCCTCAGCTTGGCCAGCACGCCCTGGAGCTGCATCGCGTTGGACATGTCGCCTTCGACCTTGAGCTTGCCCTGCATGAACGCGGTCATGCCGTCGAGCTTACCCTCGGTCATCGCCTGCCAATCATCCCAGGAAACCTTGATCGTGGTGTCGGCCTGGCCGTCCTCCTCGGTCACCGCGCCGGCGACTCCGTCGAGCATGACCGCGCCTTCGCTTCCGAAATCGAGCTTCACGCGCTTGTTCGGGAGGAAGGCGTTCTTCTCGTTCAGGGCAGCCGCCATTTCGCTCTTGGTCATGATCTTCTCCCGCTGGGTTGCCCCTTCCCTACTTTACGTAAACGTCAGGTCAAGTGGGGGCGACCGGAGGGAGCCCGGCTTCCCAATCCGTCGCAACCCGGTTAGTCGCGCGGCATGGACGCTGCCGAAGCCATTCATGCCAAGTTCGTCGCCAAGGTTAAGGGAGGCAACCTCCCAAGGCGAGTGAGTGCCGTGCAGCCGGGCGACGTCGGGCTCGGCCGCGAGGAGATGGTCGAGTTGTTCTACAGCCAGGCCGCGAGCCGGCAGATGGACCGGCTGTCGCGGCGGCTGCAGGCCCGCGGCGAGGGCTTCTACACGATCGGAAGCTCGGGCCACGAGAACAACGCCGCCGTCGCCGCCGCGCTGCGCCTCGGCGACATGGCCTTCCTCCATTACCGCTCCAACGCCTTCCAGATCCACCGCTCGAAGCAGCTTCCCGGCCAGACCCCGCTCTGGGACATGCTGCTGAGCTTCGCCGCCTCCGCCGAGGACCCGATTTCCGGCGGCCGGCACAAGGTGATCGGCTCAAAGCCGCTCAACATCCCGCCGCAGACCAGCACCATCGCCTCGCACCTCCCGAAGGCGGTGGGGGCCGCGTTCAGCATCGGCATCGCCAAGATGCTGAAGCTCGAGGAGACGGCTCTAGCGTCGGACGCGATCGTGCTGGCCAGCTTCGGCGATGCCTCGGCCAACCATTCCACGGCCCAGGGCGCGTTCAACACCGCCGCCTGGGCCGCTTACCAAGGGTCGCCGATGCCGCTCGTCTTCCTCTGCGAGGATAATGGAATCGGCATCTCGACCCGCACGCCCAAGGGCTGGATCGAGGGGAGCTTCCGCAATCGCCCGGGCCTCGAATATATCCGGTGCAGCGGCCTCGACATGGTCGACGCCTATCGCGGCGCCCGGGAAGCCGCGCAGATCGCCCGCGCGCACCGGCGTCCCGTCTTCCTCCACATGGATACGGTCCGGCTCTACGGCCACGCCGGATCGGACGTGCAGGCGACCTATCTCAGCAAGGCCCTGATCGAGCAGGACGAGGAGCGCGACCCGCTCGTCTACAGCGCCGCTTTGCTGGTCGAGCAGGGCGTGCTTTCCGGCGCGGAAATCCTCGACATCTACCAGGAGACCGAGGCAACTCTGGACCGGCTCGCGGAGCAGGCGATCAAGCGCCCCAAGCTCACCGCCAGCCGCGACGTAATGGCCAGCATCGTGCCTCCGAAACGAGAGGCAGTGCGCGTCAACACGCCCTCGCCCGAGCAGCGGGACGCCCTGTTCGAGCGCGACCGCAACATGATCGACAAGCCCCAGCACATGGCCCGGCTGCTGAGCTGGGCGTTGGCCGACCTGATGCTGGCTCACCCGCAGATCATCGTCGCGGGCGAGGATGTCGGGCCCAAGGGCGGCGTCTACAACGTCACTGCCAAGCTCCACGACCGCTTCGGCTCGTGCCGGGTGATCAATACCCTGCTCGACGAGCAGTCGATCCTCGGCCTCGGCATCGGCGCCGCCCATAACGGCCTCCTCCCGATCACCGAGATCCAGTTCCTCGCCTACGTCCACAATGCCGAGGACCAGCTGCGCGGCGAGGCGGCGACTTTGAGCTTCTTCTCGAACGGGCAATATACCAACCCCTCGATCACGCGGATCGCGGGCCTCGGCTACCAAAAGGGCTTCGGCGGCCACTTCCACAACGACAACAGCCTCGCAATCTTCCGCGACATTCCCGGCCTGATCCTCGCCTGCCCGAGCAACGGCGCCGACGCGGTGGAGATGCTGCGCGAATGCGTCCGCCTCGCGCTCGAGGAGCAGCGCGTCATCGTCTTCCTCGAGCCGATCGCCCTCTACATGACCCGCGACCTCCACGAGGAAGGCGACGCCTTGTGGACCGCCACCTACGCCGCGCCCGGCGAGCCGAAGCCGATCCGGATCGGCGAACTGGGCGTCCATGGCGATGGCACCGACCTCGCCATAATCAGCTACGCCAACGGCTATTACCTCTCCCGCCAGGCCGAGAAGATCCTGAGCGACGAGCACGGGCTGAATGCGCGCGTGATCGACCTGCGGTGGCTGGCGCCGCTGAACGAGGACGGGCTGATCGAGGCAACCGCCGGGTGCGGCAAGGTGCTGATCGTCGACGAGTGCCGCAGGACGGGATCGCAGAGCGAGGCGTTGATGGCGCTGTTCGCCGAACGGGCGCCGGACGTCGACTGCCGCCGGATCGCGGCCGAGGACAGCTTCATCCCGCTCGGCCGCGCGGCGACGCTGACCCTGCCGAGCCGCGACTCGATCGTCGCCGCGGCGCTGGAGCTGGTCCGTGGCTGAGGCGGCTTTGATCGTCTGCCCGGGCCGAGGCACCTACGGCAAGGCGGAGCTCGGCTATCTGCGCCGCCACCATGGCGACAAAGCGGCGCTGATTGCAGGCTTCGACCGGCTTCGGTCGCAGCGCGGGCAGCCAACCATCTCCGAGCTCGATGGCGCCGAGCGGTTCAGCCCCGCTCTGCACACGCGCGGCGACATCGCCTCGCCTTTGATCTTCGCCGCCTCCTACGCCGATTATCTCGCGATCGACCGCGCACGCTTTCAAGTCGCGGCGGTGACCGGCAATTCGATGGGGTGGTACACCGCACTAGCAGTCGGTGGCGCGGTAAGCGCAGAGCACGGCTTCGAAATTGTGGATGCGATGGGCGAAAACAGCCAGGCGGGAGAACCCGGCGGCCAGGTCCTCCTTACCCTCGTCGACGAGAATTGGCACGAGGCGCCGGGGCATCGCGAGACGCTGCTTGGGCTTGCCGAGGCGATCGACGCAAGGGGCGATTGCGCCCTCCACGTCTCGATCGAATTGGGCGGAATGATCGTCTTCGCCGGCAACGAAGCAGGCCTCGCCGCCCTGATCGCCGAAGCCCCGCCCGGCCCCGGCCGCGAGCCGCTCCGCCTGGTCAACCACGGCCCCTTCCACACGCCCCTGATGCGCGGCTCCTCCGAACGGGCGCTCGCCCAGCTCCCCGCCGCCTGGTTCCACGCCCCCGAAGCGCCGATGATCGACGGCCGCGGCCATATCTGGCGCCCCTTCGCCAGCCCCTCAGCCGCGCTCCACGACTACACCTTCGCCGCCCAGATCCTCGAAACCTACCGCTTCACCCGCTCGATCCAGGTCGCCGTCAAGGAATACGCCCCGGAGAGGATCATCCTCCTAGGCCCCGGCGACACGCTGGGCGGCGCCATCGCCCAGGCGCTGATCGCGATCCAGTGGCGGGGATTGCGGTCGAAGTCGGACTTCCAGGAGCTGCAGGCGAAGGACCCGTTCCTCATCTCCATGGGCCGGGAAGACCAGCGCGCGCTGGTGACGCGCTAGCCCTGCCTCCCTGCCGCGAAGCGGCGGGGAGGGGGACCACCGAAGGTGGTGGAGGGGTGACAAGGCTCGGCTTCTTCGGTTCCGAGAGAACCCACTGAACACGACGCTAGATCACCCCTCCACCACACTACGTGTGGTCCCCCTCCCCCCGAGCTGCCGCTCGCGGGGAGGCAGCTAGAGCCCGAACACCGCACTGCCCTTCAAGCTCTCACCGATCAGCCGCGTCCGCTCCTGATCCCCCGCAAGCTCAGCTTCGATATAATCCCCAACCATCTGCGCCTGCGCCTCCAGCCGGGCCGAAGGGAACCGCGTCACCCCCGGCTCATAATCATACATCCGCGACGCCCGGAACCGGACCGAGGCCATGTCGCGGGCGTAGCGGATGCCGAAGCGCACCACCCCCATTCGCGCATATTGCCGGACATGGGTCATTTCGTGGAGGAAAAGGCCGCGGGCGTGGGGTTCGGCGGCGGAGAAATCGGGGCGGTAATCGGGGCCGAAATAGATACTTCGGCGAAGAGTGATCGCGGTGTTGCCGTTTTTGAAGGCGGCCATTGCGGCCGGGTTGCCATTGGCCCCGTCGATCAGCCGCACCTGGGCATAAGGCATGTCGTTGCCGAACGCCTGCTTGGCCAGCGCAAGCTCGCCGAGCGTCAATGGTCGAGGGCCTCTCCCTGCCATCAGGGGAAGCTCTGCCTTGAAGGTCCGCGGGTCAAGAAGGAAGCGGCGCCCGCCCCGCGCCTGGCAGGACGGGCGCCGCGGAATCGTCAGAGCTTGTTGATGACGCCCTTGACCTTGCCCTTGAGCTCCTGGCCGGAGCCCTTCAATTTCTGGGCATCGCCTTCGTCGCGCACGGCCGGGTCGGCGCTGTGCTGCTTCATGTCGCCGATCGCCTGGTTGGCATTGCCTTTGAGCTTGTCGGTGAATTCACCCATTTCGATACTCCTGCACTCGCGGCGTCTTCCGGGAAGCGGAGGCCGCTTAACGTGGATCAACAACCGTTCGCGGGCCGGGCGGTTCCTGGCCTGCGCGGGATCTGCACCGCTTTCGCGCAGCTTCGCCGCGATCCCGCCGCTCCGCCCGCCGCTAAGAAGCTCCGATGCGAAGAGGCCCGCTCAAGGTAAAGTTCATCCTCCCGGCTCTGACCGAGGCGAAGAGCCCGTTCTGGCGGCCGATCAAATATTCGCTCTTCCCGCCTCTGGGCCTCGCCACCCTCGCCGCCTTCCTCCGCCCCGACGACGAGGCCGAGCTGGTCGACGACCATGTCGAGCCGCTTCGCACCGACGATGCGCCCGATCTCGTCGTCATCCAGGTCTACATCACCAACGCCTATCGCGCCTACAGACTGGCCGACCTCTACCGAGCCAAGGGCTGCTTCGTCGCCTTGGGCGGCCTCCACGTCACCTCGCTTCCCGACGAGGCCGCGCCCCATGCCGACGCGATCTTCATCGGCCCCGGCGAGCAGACCTTCCCGCGCTTCCTCGCCGATTTCAGGGCGGGCGAGCCCCAGCAGAGATACGTCTCCACCGCCGGGCGAACGCTTGAGTGCATACCTCCCATCCGCCGCGACCTCATCCGCCGCGAGCTCTACCTCGTTCCCAATTCGATCGTCGTCACCCGCGGCTGCCCACAGCATTGCGACTTCTGCTACAAGGACGCCTTCTTCGCCGGCGGACGAAGCTTCTACACCCAGCGGGTCGACGCCGCCCTCGCCGAGATCGATCGGCTGCCCGGCCGCCACCTCTATTTTCTCGACGACCATCTGCTCGGCGACCGCCGCTTCGCCGAGGCCTTGTTCGAGGGGATGCGCGGCATGGGACGCCTCTTCCAGGGCGCCGCCACCGTCGATTCCGTGCTTCGCGGCGACCTTATAGAGCGCGCGGCGGAGGCGGGGCTGAGGTCGCTCTTCGTCGGCTTCGAAACCTTCGACCCGGCGAACCTCCGGGCAAGCAACAAGAAGCAGAACCTCGCCCGCGACTATGCGGCGGTGGCGCGGCGCCTCAGTGATCTCGGCATCATGATCAACGGCTCCTTCGTCTTCGGAATGGACGAGGACGGGCCGGACGTGTTCGACCGCACCGTCGACTGGGCGGTACGCAACGGAGTCACCACCGCCACCTTCCACGTCCAGACGCCCTATCCCGGGACCCGCCTCCACCAGTCGCTCGCCGCCCAGGGCCGGATCCTCAGCTCGAACTGGGACCTCTACGACACCCGCCATGTCGTCTACCGCCCTGCCCGCCTCTCCCCCGAGGCGCTGGAGGCGGGCTATCATCGCGCCTATCGCGACTTTTACGGCTGGGGGAACATCGCGCGGGGAGCGCTCGCCCACGACACCGTCCGCCACCGCGCGAAACACTTCTTCTACGCCGCCGGGTGGAAGAAGTTCGAGCCGCTCTGGGACATGGTCATCAAGGCCCGGCGCCTGCGCCGGATGACCCCACTGCTCGAAGCGGTGCTGTCGAAGGTGAGCCGGCGCGGGGAGGAGCGCGTCACAGCCCGAACGGATAAGTCTCTTCCTCCCCCCGAAGCTCCGCTCCTGCCAGCGGAGTGACGGCTTCCGTCTCGTCGAACCAGACCCAGGCGTCGAACTGGTTGGGGAGTACGGCCTCCGCATAATGGCTCCAGCGCTCGGTCTCGGGGCGGTAGATGACGCCGATGAAACGCTCCACCCGAGGCTCGATCAGCGCCTCCACGGCGGCGTCGTTCACTCCCGTGCGCATGTCGAGCAGGAAGCGGGGCACACCGCTGTCGTGGCACATCCTTTCGTAACTGTCGGGGAGCGAGGGGCGGACGTCCTTGAGCTCCATCGGCTCGTCCCAGTCGGTCGCCGCAGCCACCGTCCCCGTGTGGGTGCCGAAGCCGATCAGCCGCGCTTTCTCTCCGAACTTCTCCTTGGCGAGCTGGCCGATGTTCAGCTCCTCGCGCTGCTGGCCCATCTCGGTGTGGGCGGCGTTGCCGATATGGCTGTTATGCGCCCACACCACCGCCTTGGACTGCGGGCCCTTGGCGTCGAGGATCTGGCAGAGCGTCTCGAACATGTGGGTGTCGCGCAGATTCCAGCTCTCGGCGGA
>VBAE01000005.1 GCA_005882415.1 Alphaproteobacteria bacterium
GGCCAGCTCCGCGCCGAGGACATGGGCGGCGGCGTCTGGCAGGTCCAGGGCGACGTCAACGGCGACGGAGTCGCAGACGTCATCATCAACGTCCATACCGCTGCACCACTCGTCTCGGGCGACTTCACGTTCTAGCGGATGAGATACTCGTGCGTTACTGCGCTTAGCTGCTGCGGCTAACTAGTTTTTGGGAAAGATGGTGGATGCACTAGGGGCCGAACCTAGGACCCGCTGATTAAGAGATAAGCTGCTCCCGGAAGCGAGGCGCGGCCGCTATGTGGAAGGGGCGAAGGTTGGGCGGTGGCCACTGAGGCGAGATTTTGAAGAAACCTGTGTCATCAACGCCCATGCCGTCCGAGGATATTTTCCGTACTTTCTCCGTACGGCCTTCGCCCGGGGGCGGCTAAGTCATTGGAAGGCTGGTGGAGCTGAGGGGAATCGAACCCCTGACCTGAGTGCGATGTCAGCGCCGGCCGCCGGCTTGCGAGACGCCCCCTGCAGTGAACGTCCTCCCAGGCGGACTCCCTGCCGAGCTGCCACGGGCGGCCATTCGCCGGCGAGGCAAATGAGGCCCTATGCAGGCTCGGTTCCAGCTGCCACCAAGGGAAGGGTGAAGCAAATCCTGGCGCCCGGCTTCGCGCCTCGGTCCACCCATATCCTGCCGCCGAACGAAAGCACGATGATCCGGGAGATCGAGAGACCGAGGCCCAGCCCGCCGCCCCTGCCCGACGCGAAAGGGGAGAAAATGTCGCCGAGGTCGGGCGAGATGCCCGCGCCGTTGTCGGAGACGCAGATAAGCGCCGTTCCGTCGGACATTGACCGGGTCGTGACGACGACCTGAGGAGCCTCGCCTTCTGCAGCGGCTTCGACGGCGTTGATAAGCAGGTTCGTCAGTACCTGCTGGATCTGCACCGCATCGGCTCCGACGAAGCGGGAGGCCGGGTCGAGTTGCTGGAGGATCTCGACCTCCGGATGCTCGCTGACCATCCTGACCAGCGCCACCGCATCCGCGATGACTTCAGGAAGGCAGGCCGTGGCGGCGCCGGCGGTTCGCTTGGCGATCATCGCCCGCGCGCGGCGGACGATGTTGCGAGTGAGTCCGATCTGCTTTTCGACCTGCTCGAGCATCTCGCTCACGAGACGCTCGTCACCCGCGCCTTGGCGATGAACGAACTTCCTGGCGCTCGAGAGGTAGTTGGACGCGGCGGTGAGGGGCTGGGCCAGCTCGTGGGCGATCGTAACCGCCATGGCGTTCATGGCCTCGACCCGCGCCATGTGAGCGACTTCGTCGCGGAGGCGCTCATGCTCCTTCTCGCTCGTCACATCCTGTTCGGTGCCGACGACCGTCGCAACTTTACCGTCCGGGCCGAATCGGGGAACGATCCGGACTCGCCGGAACGACCGGTCCCCGTCGGCCAGCCGCGCCTCCACCTCGCACTGTCGAGCCTCGCGGGTTTCGATCGCCTGCTCAAGGGCCGTGCGCAAAAGCTCCTGACTGCGGGGCGTGTAGTAGGCGGACGCATCGTCGACGGTCAGCACGTCCTGTTGGGGGCTGCGCCCGTACATTCGGCAAAGCTCGTCGGACCAGTAGATCTTTCCGCTATGCAGGTCATATTCCCAGTCGCCGATCCGGCCGATCCGTTGGGCCTCCTTGAGGCGCCGGTTCGCGGCATTGGTCTCTTCTGTAGCGCGATCGTTGCGGCGCAGGCCGACGATCGTGGAGACGGCGAAAGCGATGATTGCCAATGTCAGGGCGAGCATGCCGAAATACACCGTCCTGGATCGGCTGCGCACGCCCGAAAGGACATCTTCCTCTCCAACGCCGACCGTGACGAAGGCTCCATATTTCTCGAGGCGGCGGTGGCTGAAATAGCGCACGATCCCGTCGAGCCCGCTGGGTCCGACATAGGTCCCGTTGGGGTTTGCCGCCTGCTCCGCCATCACGCGCTTGCCCCGCAGGTTCTGGCCGAACGTGACTTGCGACCCTTGGCGCCGGGCCAGCGACAGGCCGTCGAGCCTGATGACCGAAATAAGATCGAGAGGGCGGTTGGTGGCGCCCTTGTTGAATTCAACCAGCCGTTCGGCGTCGATCCGGGCGACGACGATTCCGCCGAAGCGCCCGTCCGCCGTTCGAATGGCGCGAGTCAGGGAGATGAGGGGCTTAAGCTTGGGTGACGCCGCCTCCGGCCCCGAGATGAGAATCACCCCGTCCGTCGGACCGGCCTGAAGACGGCGGAAGGCCAGGTCGGAAGCCACGTTGGCAGGCGCTGAAGGGGCGTCCGTGCATCGCACCTTGCCGCTCGCATCGGCGACCATCACCCCGGCCAACAGGGGGTGGAGCCCCAGCGGGTCTACCGCCGGTGCCGGGGCAGGCGATGATCCGGCGGGCGCAGAGTGGCGCGCGCAGACATGGGCGAGATCGTTCGCGGCCAGCTCGGCTGTTTCGAGCGTGCGGGTGACATATTGTTCGAACGCGGCTGCCCGGTTTCTATTTTCCCGGATCGCCGCTTCGATCGCCGCGGCTCTTTCCGAGCGCAGCTGTGACGCTGCGGCAAGCCACAGCAGGATCAGTAGCACCAAGCTGCCGGAGGAGACGAGGAGCTGAAGGCGCTTGCTGGAATCGGCTTTGGAGCGGCTGGCCATGCTTCTTCGTGGAACGGAGCGGAAATGGACCGCCGCCCGCGGACGAGGGTCAAGGACTGACTCCATAGCCCCTCGACGCCAAGAATGAACCTCCAGGATCGCCGACGCGAGCAACTGTCGCGCTGCAACCTGCCGACGGACCGGGGCGCAGGGCCAACTCATCCGTTCCGGCACCGGCTCCAGGGAGAGTTGGTGTATCGGCCGGGCAAGGTGGCCGATGGTGCCGGCGGAAGCGTCTCCGTCAGGTCAACGGCCTCGCGGCGGATCGGGCCGCGCATCGGGAGCTCGCTCCGTCCGGATGCTGTCGGCGATCGGGGTGATCGGCATGCCCGGGGAGCGAAATTGGTCGGGACGATCAATGAAGATGGTCGAGGCGGCGGAGATGAGGATGCCGAACATTTCACTCCTTGGTCGGGGCCATCGCCGAACAGGACGAGGTTATCGCGGCGAGCCGACCGATCAATACGGTACGGCCACGGTACCGGTCCGACCGCCCGGAAGCGTCGAGGCAGTCGACCACAGGCGTTCCGAGTGCAGATGTTAACAGATGCTTGCCCGCGATGGCGGCCTTTCTACGGCAGCCATACGGTATCCGCGGTTAAGCCGGACGACCCTACCCAGGTTCCAAAAAGGCTGGAGTGCTGGGAGAAAAATCGATGCAAGGCAAATGCGATATACCTGGTTCCGCCCGCATTCCCGTCGCAATCCTGGGGTTCTCATCGCTGATATTGGCTGCTTCTGTATGGCAGGGCCTGGACGATTTCACGCGCGCGGGCGACGTCCATGCAATCGCAGAGACCGCCATATCCCTGAACATCGCGCTCATGCTCTTCGCCTGGAGCCAATATAGAGAGGCGCTCCGTGCCTGGCGGGCAGTGGGAGAGGCGTCGGCGGAAGCACTCGTGCTGGAGACTCTGGACCCCCATACGGGCCTTCTCAATCGCGCTTCATTTTTCGATCGGGCCGAGCGCCTGATCGGTGAATTGCGGCCCGGCCAGAGCCTCGGCCTCCTCCTCATCGACCTAAAGCGCTTTGGCAGCATAAATGACGCGCATGGCCATAAATTCGGCGACGAGCTGCTCCGTCGAGTCTCCGAGTCTGTTTTGGAAGTCGCGCCCCAGGCGGCGATCTGTGCCCGGCTCGGCGGCGACGAATTCGCGCTCGCTTTGCCCTTTGACGAAGACGAGACCGGCAGCCTCGGAACATTGGCAGCGAGGGTCGCGGAACGGTTGCAGAAGCCGCTCGAGATAGCCGGAGTGGCTACAGGCGTCCGTCCCGCGATCGGCGTGGCCTCTCTCGAGGCCGCCCGTGCCAATATCAGCACTCTGCTCGGGCAGGCGGACCTGGCGATGAACGCCGGCAAGAAGGATCAAAGGTGCGTAACCTGGTTTCACCCCGCTATGGACCAGGTCGCGCGTGCCCGCAGCGAAACCGAGTCCGGCCTGCGCGCAGGTATCGCGAAATCCGAGTTCGTCCCTTTCTACCAGCCCCAGATCGAGTTCGCGACAGGCCGTATCGTCGGCTTCGAAATGCTGGCGCGGTGGAAGCATCCCTCGGGGAGGCTGATCGGGCCGGACCTCTTCATCCCCGTCGCCGAAGAAGCGGGCCTGATCTCGGAATTGTCGGAGGCGCTGATCCGGCAGGCCCTGGTCGACGCCCGCGACTGGGACCCGGCGGTCATGCTTTCGGTCAACATCTCGCCGGTGCAACTGCGCGACACATCATTTTCCGCCAGGATCGCCGACCTTCTCGACGAAGGCCGCTTCCCCGCCAATCGCCTGGACCTGGAGATCACAAGAGCCTTGGTGTCACCATCACCATGGACGACTTTGGCACAGGCTATTCCTCGCTGGCGCACCTGCGCGCCCTGCCTTTCGATGGCATCAAGATCGACCGCAGTTTCAGCCTCTCGCTCAACCGGGACGCGGAGAGTGGAGTGATCGTGCGGGCCATCGTCAATCTCGCTCATAATCTCGGGCTTCCCGTCACAGCCGAAGGCGTGGAAAGCGGGGCGACCGACCTGAGGCTTCGGGGCCTGGGCTGCGACCGGGGGCAGGGCTGGCTGTTCGGAAAGGCCGCGCCGGCCGCGTCGGCGCGCGCCCTTCTGCGCGAGCAAGCGGCGATGGATCTCTGGGCTCAGGAACCCGCTGTGCTCACCGTCGCTGGCGCTGCAGGTTGGAATGGGGCACGGCGTGGCGCCAGGCGGAATAGAGCCGGAACCGCTGCACATGCCCGGTGAGGCTCGCTCTGCGCAGAAAGCTGGACGTCGAAAAGGTCCGGGGAGCGCCGGTCAGGCCGTCTCGTCGGGACGCCCTCCGATCCGATAACCGGCGGCCGCTGCCATGCCGAGAGCGTCGGTGGCGCTTCGTACTCCGAGCTTCCGCATCATCCGGGCGCGATGCATCTCGACGGTCCGGGGGCTGAGGTTCAGCCGCTTCGCGACCTGCTTGCTCGACTCGCCGCGAATGACGCCCTCGAGCGCCTCACGCTCACGCGGGCTCAATGCCGCGATCCGCGCCTGGCCCAGTTTTATGGTCTCGTCTCCCTCGACGCGCTCGAAGCAGCGCTCGATCGCGGCGAGCAGTTCGTCCTCGGAGTAGGGCTTTTCCAGGAAATCCACGACCCCGAGGCGCAGCGCGGCCACGGCGGATGAAACATCGGCTTGGCCGCTCACCACAACCGCCGGCCAGTTGACCCCGCGGTTTTCGAGTTCGGTCAACAGGCTGATGCCGTCCATTCCGGGCATCCTGAGGTCGACGAGCAGGCAGCCCTCCGCAAGGTGCGGAAGCAATTCCAGAATGTCGGTGGCGGACCCGAAGGGCCAGCTGTTCATGCCGGCGGAGCGGAGCAGCATCTGCAGCGATATGCGCGCTTCGCGGTCGTCATCGACGATGTAAACTATTTTGGGTTGCTGGAACATGCTGGACCGTCTTACCAAATCAAAGGCTTAGCATTGATCGCTAGGCGATTTTGGTGGAGCGCGCACAAAATCACGCACATTTTGTGCGGGTTCCCGGACCCGCGGCTGGTTCGGAGGAGCCTCGAAATCGTTCTGGCGCCTATTTTGCCTTGAGCACGCCATCCCGCTGGAGGTCGTTGACGACCCGCGTCACGGCGTCGAGCTGATTGCGGATCAGATCGTCGATCAAAGGATCCTGCAGGTGTCCGGTCGCGAACCTGATCTCCCTGGACGTGCGGACCAGAATGCCTGCGGCAATCAGATCGTTCACCTTTCGGCGCGCCGTCTCGCGGTTCAGTCCGGTTGCCGCGGCGATCGAGCTGACACTGCACCGCGCAAGCCGGTCCGTCGGTATCGGACGTTTGAGGCTGCGCAGCTCCGAGGGAAGGTCGGTGCGGGTCAAGCGCTCGGACGTGATCGCGACCACAGCGAGGAGCACCATCAGGGACTCGTGATCGTCGAACCTTCTCCGCCAATTCTCCATCAGACGAAGCGTCAGGGTGGCCAGGCGAATGGCGGTCAGGCGGCTGTTGGCCGCTGCGAGCTCATCATCGATGACGATGGCCAAGGCGTCTCTCCTCGCACCGCCGATATAGCCCGATACTGCCTCGAGCGCTACGCTACTGGGCCCGACTGATCGCCTGCTGCAGTTTGTTCAGCTTGAATGGTTGGCGTTCCCCTCCTTGCGAGATTCGTCGAGGCGACGCCTGGTGCGACGGTGAGGGAATCCAGCCGACTCGGAGCCCTGGGCCAGTCCTCTCGGGCCGCCGGAGTGGAGCCGGCCGGGGAGCCCCGCGATGACGCCTACCAAGCTGCTGATCGGCCAGATCTTCGTCGTTCTCGCGATCATCGTGCTGGGCGTCTGGGCCGCCACCCAGTGGGCGGCCTCGATGCTCGGCTACCAGCCGCAGCTCGGGACGCCCTGGCTGATGGTCGCGGGGCTGCCGGTCTACCGGCCTTGGGCGCTGTTCGGCTGGTGGTATCATTATGAAGCCTATGCGCCCTGGGTCTTCGACAGGGCAGGGGCCCTGGCCGGGGGGAGCGGCTTTCTCGGCTGCGCCGCCGCGGTCGCCGGTTCCCTTTGGCGGGCTCGGCAGTCCTCGTTGGTCACCACCTACGGCTCCGCGCGTTGGGCGGGCGAGGCCGAGATTCGGGCGGCTGGTCTGCTCGGGGATGCCGGCGTGTTTCTCGGCAGCTTCCACGGCCGCTACCTGCGGCATGACGGGCCCGAGCATGTGATGGCGTTCGCGCCGACGCGTTCGGGCAAGGGCGTCGGCCTCGTCGTTCCGACCCTCCTGTCCTGGACCGGCTCGGTCGTCGTCCACGACATCAAGGGGGAGAATTGGGAGCTGACCGCCGGCTGGCGCTCGCGCTTCTCGCACTGCCTTTTGTTCAATCCGACCGACGTGCGCTCGGCCCGCTACAACCCTCTGCTCGAGGTAAGGCGTGGCACGCACGAGGTGCGCGACGTCCAAAATATCGCCGACATCCTCGTCGATCCGGAAGGCGCGCTCGAGCGGCGCAATCATTGGGAGAAGACCGGCCATTCGCTCTTGGTGGGAGCCATCCTCCACATCCTCTACGCGGAGGAGGAGAAGAGCCTGGCCCGGGTGGCGACCTTCCTCTCCGACCCCGAGCGCAGCTTCGTCGCCACTTTGCGCGCGATGATGAAGACCCGGCATCTGGGAGAAGGGGGCGTTCACCCGGTGGTCGCCTCGGCGGCGCGCGAGCTCCTGAACAAGTCCGACAACGAGCGGTCGGGCGTGCTGTCGACGGCGATGTCGTTCCTGGCGTTGTATCGCGATCCAACTGTGGCTGCGGTCACCTCCGCGTGCGACTGGCGGATCGACGACCTGCTGTCCGCCGAGCGGCCGCTCTCGCTCTATCTGGTTGTGCCTCCGTCCGACATCTCGCGGACCAAGCCGCTCGTGCGCCTAGTCCTGAACCAGATCGGTCGGCGGCTCACCGAACGGCTGCACGGCGCCGACGGCAGCAGGCGCGAGCTGCTCCTGATGCTGGACGAGTTTCCGGCGCTCGGCCGCCTCGACTTCTTCGAGACCTCGCTCGCCTTCCTGGCCGGCTATCGGGTCCGCGCCTTCCTGATCGCCCAGTCGCTGAACCAGATCGTCAAGGCCTATGGCGAGAACAACGCAATCCTCGACAATTGCCACGTGCGGGTGGCGTTCGCCTCCAACGATGAGCGGACCGCGAAGCGCATCTCCGATGCGCTTGGAACCGCGACCGAGCAGAGGGCGATGCGCAACTATGCCGGCCATCGGCTCGCGCCCTGGCTCGCCCATGTCATGGTCAGCCGGCAGGAGACGTCGCGCCCGCTTCTGACTCCGGGCGAGGTCATGCAACTCCCCGCCTCCGACGAGCTGGTGCTCGTGTCCGGCCTGCCGCCGATCCGGGCTCGGAAGCTTCGCTATTTCGAAGACGGACGGTTCAGATGCCGGCTGACGGAGGCGCCCGCGCTCGCGGAGGGCCCTTATGCTGACCGCCCGATGTCCCGCAGAAATGACTGGGCCGATCTTCGCGCGCAGGTCGACCCGGCCGTGGCGGACGAGGAGGAGCAAGGCGCTGATGGCGGCGGGCTCCAGCAGGAGCGGCATCCGCGCCTCCCGGGGGAGCGGCCGCCGGCGCCCCACGAGCAGGCCGAGCCGGCTGCCCCCGGGGACGACGATGACGACTGCGCGCCCGACAGCCGGTTGCTCTCACGCCTGCCCGGGCTGTCGCCGGTTGTCGCTGCGCACGCGGCCAACGAAGCGGAAGGCCCCGACCTGCTGCCCAGCTTTTGAGCCCGCGTCGGACCCGACCCGCCCTCGGCTTTTCAACGCTTCAGAGCGAGCAGATGGCGCCGCAGTCTTGCCGCGAAAGGTGGCGACGAAGGCGTCAAGCTCTTGGAGGGCTCACCGCCACCAAAACCGCTGCTTCAAGGGTATATTTCTCCGTATAGAAGCGGGTCGCGGGGCTATGGTAAGTCAACACTGCGGAGCAGATGACGGCCACCCTTGGCCGCTTGTCACCGAACAGCGAGCTATAATATTGAAGGCGTAATCTGAACCGGCGTGATTTGGCGGTCTCTGGCGGCTCGCGGAGCCGAAGGACGTTGAGCGGGCAGTTGTCGTCCCACAATTCTGGACCATGGGGGTCTTGCGTTAGATAGCCCCGCACCAGCACCCGCTTGCTCAGGTAAGGCGTCGGATCCGCCATGAGCGTGCAAATCGGTATCGCTTTGGCGAAGCCTTCGGCGGGCGGGGATGGTCGCTCGGGAATGGAGCAGCCGAGCAAGGCGATTGCGAAGGAGGTGCAGATAGCGGCCGCTCGGGGTCTCCTCATGTCGCCGGTCTATGCGTAATGACTTCCTCTATCCACTCATTGTGGACGTTCAGCGGGAGCG
>VBAE01000006.1 GCA_005882415.1 Alphaproteobacteria bacterium
GAAGGCCATACCGACTTCATCTTCGCCACCATGGCCGAGGAATGGGGGCTGATCGGCGGCTTGTTCCTGCTCGCCTGCTTCACCCTGCTGCTGCGCTGGGGAATCCTCGTCGCCCTCGACGCCAAGGACCGCTTCTCCCGCCTCGCCGCCGCCGGGCTGACGACGACGATCTTCCTCTACGTGGCGATCAATCTGCTGATGGTGACCGGAATGGCCCCCGTCGTCGGCATCCCCCTCCCCCTCTTCTCCTACGGCGGATCGGCGATGCTGACGGTGATGCTGTGCCTCGGCGGGCTGATGTCGATCGACCGCCAGAACCGCCGCGACGTCCGCCGCCGCTGATCCGCTTGCATTGTTGCTCCGGCCTTACTAGATGGCCGCTCTGCCCCGACAGGCATGGACGTATAGCTCAGTTGGTAGAGCAGCTGACTCTTAATCAGCGGGTCCCAGGTTCGAGCCCTGGTGCGTCCACCATTTTCTCTCCAGACATGAGATGAAAGGCCGTCGGGCACGGCAATCGGCGATTGACCCCTTCGCCCCTTACTCTATTGAAAATTATAAATATTGAGCAGGGGTGGGACGTTGAACAAATCCGGTATGTTGGTGGCCTGCGCGGCCATCGCGTTGTTGTCTGCGTGCGGCGGTGGCGGCAGCGCCGGCGTCAGTCCGATCGTGGCTCCGCCGCCCGCGCCTCCGCCCGCGCCGCCCCCGCCGCCGCCGCCTCCTACCACCAACGCTACGCTCACGGACTTGCAGTATAGCCAGACGTTCGCCAGCGACGGCGCGACGGCGACCGCCTCGATCGACCTCGGGACGAAGCAGACCACCAGCGCGACCACCGCTCTCTCCAGCGTGACCGTCAGCTACGACGCTCCGTCGAAGAGCTACACCATCCAGGCCCCGGGACGTTCCCAGACTTTTGGGCCGGCCGACCTCCAGGCGTCGAGCGACGCCGACGAATCCGATTATCAGAAGCCGCAGGGTTCCGGCCGGGACTATCTAACCCTTGCGAAGACGCCCTTTACCTCGAAAACGGCGCCGCAATATGTCGGGCTCGGCTTCTGGCAGCGCAACAGCCTGTCCGGCTCGACGCAGGATACCAGCTTCGACATCTTCGCGTACGGCCTCGCGACTCCGGCGACCGCGGTCCCCCGCACCGGCGCGGCCGTGTTCGGGATCGACGTGTTCGGCTTCTTTGTCACGCCGGGCATATCGCCCAAGGGCGTCCAGGGCCACGGCACCTTCACCGCCGACTTCCTCAGCGGGGTCTTCTCGACCAGCACCTATCTCGACGAATTCGACCTGACGGCGGACAAAGCGATGTTCGGGGCTCTGCAGCTCGATGGATCGGGCCTCATTTCCAGCACCGACGGCACCTTCTCGGGCGACATCGCCTATCGCGGCTTCGACGCGAGCGTCGGAGGCAAGATGAATGGCCACTTCTACGGCCCCCAGGCGCAGGAGGTGGGCGGCAGCTTCGCCGCCGACAATGGCAAGGGCAGCGCCCTTACCGGCGCCTTCACCGGCTCCCGCGATCCCAACGCGACCCCGGCCAACCTCGCGCTCACCAACCTCGTCGCGGACCAGAATTTCTTCGCCCAATCGGCTCTCCTCGATACCAACCGCATCGATGGGCAGCCGGACAAGCTCAACGACGCCTCGAGCACGCAGGCGATAGGCAGCCTCAATATCAAGACCGACGGGAGCATCGCCTATTCGCCCGGCCGCTCCGACCTTCCGTTCACGACCTTCACCGCCGCCGACAAAGTCGCTTCAGCCCCGAACTGGACGACCTACCGAAAGACGGTGAACGGCCAGCCGGTCGAGCTTCGGCTTTTCACCCCCGGAGCCTCGAACACGCAGCTCGCACTGACCTATTCCAGCTTCGGCGCCTTCCGCACGTCCGAGCATAATGGCGTCGTCGGCACCGATCACGACATCTATTTCGTCTACGGCCTCGAGACTGCCCAAGGACTGCTCTCCCGGCGCACCGGCAAAGCCCATTATGACGGGGTCCTGTTCGGAGCCGGGGCGAACAAGCAGAATTCGCTGCTCTACGACCTGAGCGGCACCTCGCTGTTCGACGTCGATTTCTCGGCGCAGGCGTTCACCGGAGCCCTCGCGATCCTCGGCAGCGACCGCGCGAACGGCAGCAAGACCGACTTCGGAACCTTCAATTTCAGCGGCGCCCTGGGCTACACGAAGGATACGCTGTCGAGCCTCCTTCAGAACGGCCAGTCGGTCGGCCGCATGACCACGCGCTTCTACGGTCCCACCGGCGAGGAGATCGGCGGCAGCTTCGAGGCTTCCTCGCTTCGCCCGGACGGATCGGTCACCTTCCTCACCGGCGCGACGATCGCCAAGACGCACTGATCGGGCCATGACCGCTTTCCTTTTGGCGGCCCTCGCCGGCGCCGCCCTCGCGCCTGCGCCCGCGACTGCGCCGGCTCCGACGCGAATCGAAAGTCTCAGCGCCGCCCAGCTGTTCGCGATCGCCGACGGTGCCCGCGCCGAAGGCCGGGTCGACGACGCCCTCGTATTCTATGAGGCGCTCACTCGCGACCCCGATCCCGAAGTGCGTGCGGAGGCCCGCTTCCGAAGGGGAATGACGCTCGCCGAGGCGAAGCGCTACCGCGAGGCGGCGGAGAGCTTTCGGGCGCTGCTCGACGAGAAGCCGGGGACTGCCCGGGTCCGGCTCGAACTTGCCCGGGTCCTCGCTCTGCTGGTTGCAGCGGCGCTTCGCTCCAGCCGCCCGATCGGCGGCTCGTTCGAGATCGCGCTCGCCCCCGACAGCAACGTCAACCGCGCAACCGCCGCCCGAACGCTGGACACGATCATCGCCCCGCTCGTCCTGTCGGAGGATGCCCGTGCCCGCTCCGGACTTGGCTTGAAGGCGGGAGGGCAGCTTTATGCGCGGGTTCCGGTCGGGTCCCGCCTGGCCGTGGTGCCGCGGCTCTCCGGGCTCGGCCGCTTCTATCGTGCAGAGCGCTTCGACGACGCCTCGGCTTCGGCTCTGCTGGGCGTGGAGTGGCAAGGCGGCAAGGATCGGGTCACCGGCTCAGCAGGCGCCGGCTGGCGCTGGTACGGCCTCTCGCCTTATGCGCGGACCCAGACGCTTGCTGCCGACTGGATCCACGCCGCCGGGCGCACCACCCAGTTCGTGACCAGCCTCGCCGCCTCGCGCGCCCGCTACGTTCGAAACACGCTCCAGGACGGAGAGATTTACGCGGCGGCAGTGTCGATCGAGCATGCGCTGAACCCGGGCCGAGGATTCACTCTCACCGCTTCCGCCGACCGCCAGACGGCGCGCGATCCCGGCTATGCAACCGCTTCGGGGGGCCTCGCGCTGCTCGGCTGGCAGGAATGGGGCAAGGTGACGCTCTACGCCTCGGCGGCGCTCCGCCGCACCGAAGGCGATGCCCGCCTGGTCCTCTTCACCGACCGTCGCCGCGAATGGCTTTATCAGGCCGCTACCGGTGCGACCTTCCGGCAGGTGACGTTCCACGGACTGGCCCCCACCTTGCGCGTGACGTGGGAGCGCAACGTCTCGACGGTCGGCCTGTACGATTACAGCCGCCTCGCAACGGAGATCGGCGTCACCCGGGCATTCTGAAGCGAGCGAGCGCCGGCGTTGTTTTTACTGGTTATTTGCGGGCTCTCGAGCAGCGGGCCCCGGGGTCGTGAGTGCGGTCCGCTTTAGCCTCAGCCGGAGATCGCGTTCATCACGATCACGGCGGCGGGCATCCCCACCACGATGATGGCCAGGAAGAAGGCGCTCTCGATTCTTTCGGTGCTTGTCATTTCATGTCTCCACAAATCGGTGATGCCCTCTCGGGGGCGATGCATTGGGTATAGCGTGAGGGCCGCCGCAGGTGGCTTCGAAGGGCTTGACCCGGACCGCAGAGTCTGCGGTTCAATGCCGTAATGAGCGCAGCCTTCACACTCGACCGGATCGACCGGCGGATCCTGGCCGCTCTGCAGGCGGACGGCCGGCTCACCAACCAGGCGCTGTCGGAGCAGGCCGCGCTTTCGCCCAGCGCCTGCCTTGCCCGGGTGCGGCGGCTCGAGCGGGAGGGCGCGATCCAGGGCTACCACGCCCGCTTGGACCCGTTCGCCCTCGACGTCGGGCTGGTGCTGTTCGCTGAAATCACCCTGAAGGGCCACGCTCCCGAGGATCTGGCGCGCTTCGACGCCGAAATCGACGCGCTTCCGCAGGTCGTCGAATCGTCGCATGTCAGCGGCGCTTACGACTATCTGCTCAAGGTGGTCGTCGCGGACATGGCCGAATGGACCCGGATCCGCGAGCGGCTGACCGCAGAGCCTATCGGCGCCGACCGCATCAACACCCATGTGCTGATGCGCAAGCCCAAGATCTTCGTCGGTTATCCGGTCGAGATCCGCTGAGCTAGCCGAGCAGGAACAGGAAGGTGACCAGCGCGAAGGTCACCGGCACGGCGAGGAAGACGAGGAGCGAGGACAAGGGCGCCTTCAATTTCCTGCCATGATCGCCGTCGAACGCGTCGAGCTTGCCCGACAAGCTGCTGTCGGCCGTCATCAGGGCGCGGTCGAGGATGCTCAAAGTGGGGAAGAGGTTGATCAGCTCGGCGAGCTCCTGCTCGCTGAGATTGGGGTAGCGGCCGAGCAGGGCTTCGGCGCGCAAAGTCGCTTCCGAACGCGGTCTCGCGCGGGTGTAGGGGGTTGCCATTTTCAGGTTCCTTTTCAGCGGACGGGCGAGCTCGCGACGCGAGTCACGCCCGTGACGAACGGGGTTCCGCCTGGCATCCGAAGCTGAGAATTTGCCGCGCCGAAAAGGGCGACCGGCTTGCTGACGATGCCTGCTCACCGAACGCTTGCGCTGGCGAAGCGAAGCGTCCGGCTAGCCGCCGATCATCAGGCGCTGAGCCTCCCGAGGGTGGCGAGGAACGTGCATGTTCATGGCTTCAACATGGGCCTTTCGACACATTAAGCAAGCGACCGACCGCGAGGGTCAGTGAATGAAGGCGACGCTCACCGGGTCGCTGGCCGGGAAGGTGCCCATCAACGCATCGTCGAGGAGCGCCTCCTGGCGCCTGCTGCGGTGCGGCGAGACGAGCCGGGCGGCATGCACCTGCACCTGGGCGGCGCGTTCGCGGATCGTCCTTGCGGCGAAATATTGCATCATCTTCTCCTGTTGCGGTTTGTCTCGCCTCCTTCATATCCCGAGGCCCGCCGCAGGTGGCTTCGAAGCCGCGTGCCGAAACTGCAGATTCTGCGGCTCCCCTTGGAGCTCCCCTCCGCCGCGGGTAAGACCGTGGGATGCCGCGCCGCCACGAGAAACGATTGTCCCTCAGGCGCTACATTCCGTTCGGCCTCTGCGTCGCGGCGACGGCTGCCGCCGCGCTCTACACGCCCCGCCCCGCCTGGCTGTGGGTCGTTCTCATTGCCGGGGGCGCACTGACCCTGCTCGGCATCTACGATCTCCTGCAGCGCTCCCACTCGGTGCGGCGCAATTATCCCGTTACCGGCAATTTCCGATGGCTGTTCGAGGCGATCCGGCCGGAAATCCGGCAATATCTGATCGAGGGCGACAATGACGAGGCGCCCTTTTCGAGGAGCCAGCGCTCGCTCGTTTATGCCCGCGCCAAGAATGAGAGCAGCGAGCGCGCGTTCGGAACGCTGCGCGACGTCTACGGGAACGGCTATGAGTTCATCGCCCATTCGGCCCGCCCGGCGCCGCCGGCCGACCCGGCCAGCTTCCGGATCCCGATCGGCAACGATCAGTGCGAACGGCCCTATTCCGCCTCGATCTTCAACATCTCGGCGATGAGCTTCGGCTCGCTGAGCGCCAATGCGATCCGGGCGCTCAACAAGGGCGCCCAAATGGGCGGCTTCGCCCACGACACCGGCGAGGGGAGCATCAGCCGCTACCACCGGGAGCATGGCGGCGACCTGATCTGGGAGCTCGGCAGCGGCTATTTCGGATGCCGCACCGCGGACGGCAATTTCGATCCCGACGGCTTCGCGGAAAGAGCCTCGTCCGACCAGGTCAGGATGATCGAGATCAAGCTCAGTCAGGGCGCCAAGCCCGGCCATGGCGGGATCCTGCCCGCAGCCAAGGTCACCCATGAAATCTCCCTCGCCCGAGGCGTCCCGATGGGCGAGGACTGCCTGTCCCCCGCCCGCCACCGCGCCTTTTCGACCCCCATCGAGATGATGGAGTTCGTCGCCCGCCTGAGGACGCTTTCGGGCGGCAAGCCGGTCGGCTTCAAGCTGTGCCTCGGCCACCCCTGGGAGTTCATGGGGATCGTCAAGGCGATGCGCGAGACCGGGATCGTGCCCGACTTCGTCGTCGTCGACGGAGCCGAGGGCGGGACCGGCGCGTCGCCGCTCGAATTTTCCGACCATATCGGAGCGCCGCTGCGCGAGGGACTCTTGTTCGCGCACAACACGCTGGTCGGCGCGGGGCTTCGCGACCGGATCAGGATCGGCGCCGCGGGGAAGATCGTCAGCGCCTTCGACATCGCCGCCGTGATGGCGCTCGGCGCGGACTGGACCAATGCCGGCCGGGGCTTCATGTTCGCGGTCGGCTGCATTCAGTCGCTGACCTGCAACACCAACAAATGCCCGACCGGCGTGGCGACCCAGGACCCGAGCCGCCAGCGCGCCCTCGTCGTCGACGACAAGGCGACTCGGGTCTGCAACTTCCACCGCAACACGCTCGCCGCCCTGTCGGAGATGATCGCCGCCGCGGGGCTGGAGCACCCCTCCCAAATCCGGCCCCATCATCTGGTGAGGCGGGTCGGCGGCACCGAAATCCGCTTATTCTCCCAGCTTCACGTCTTCCTCGAGCCGGGCGCGCTGATCGACGACCGGGGCGATCATGATTTCTACAGCCACGCCTGGCATCTGGCGCGGCCGGACAGGTTCGAGCTTCCCTCGGCGGAAGGCTATCGGAGCTTCGGCGACATAAGGTTCGACGCGCTGCCCGCGGAGCGGGGCTGAGCCCCCACGTTCAGGACCCGGAGCACGCGCGGGCGCCCGTCCGGGGTGGGCCAGTCGATCGACTGCCCCTTCCGAGCTGGACCAGCCGCCTGGCGCCGGTCTCGACGTCGAGGAACTCGACCTCCGACCCGAGCGCAACCACGTCCGGCGGCAGGGCGCCCCGTTCGCAGATTTGGGCGCGATCGATCTCGTCCAGCAGCATCTTCGAAAGCGCGGGCGAGCGCCGCTCGATGCCGAGTGCGAGACCGGCGATGATGTCGTAGTCCTCGCCGATCAAATGGATCGGCGGCTTCCCGGCGGAGGAGGTCGGAACTTCGTTATGCATTGTGGGTCACCATAGGCTTGCGTGCGCGGAAACGGCGCCCTGCGGATCGCAAGGCAAAGCTGGATTGCCGTTGATGAAAGTCCCCGAACCGCCGCGCCTTCAGCGCCGGAGTCCGGGGCTAAGCGCCTGCGAGGAGCTGGCCCGAATGGCTGCGATATCGCCGGAAGACGGGCAGACGGTGCATAGGGCCAAATTGGGGCCGGGGCGGCGGAGAGTCAAATTCGCGTGCCGCCCGACTGCCCGGCGCGGCGGTGGACCGAGCTTGCAAAATTCCGCAACGAGGCCATGTTGAAGGGGCAATGACCGCCGCTCCAACCTCACGCAGCGAACTGCATCCCGGCAGCAGTACGGAACGCCTGCCCGCCCCGGCCCGCGCCGGCGGCTGAGCCGCGGCGCAGGCCCGGGGCGCCTGCCGCCGGGCGGCCCTGTTCCGCCCGATCCAGCCGGCCAGGCCGGCATCGCTTGCTCGCATCGTCCCCCCTGCCCCACCGGCACTGAGCGGATGCGCGGGGAAGCGCATCAGCATCGGAAAACCAGACATGTCGGACCGTTTCGCCGTCGAGGCCGATCGAAGGGTGGTCGGAGTCGCCGTCCGCGCGCCCGGAGGCTTCAAATTCTTCTCGTCCGAACCCGCTTATTTCGCGCTCGAAGGGCGCACCTTCCCGCGAAGCCGGGCGCTGGCCCACTCGGTGTCCAAGATCGCCCGCAAGCTGCGCCGCGGGCCCGGATCCAGCCCGAAGTCCGGGTAAAAGCCGCGATGGCGCCCGCCGGGTAAATCGTGCACCCTGCGCGCATGGGGGTGAGATAACCGGCGATGAGCGATCGAGGCAGCGCGCTGATACCCGAGCCGCCGCCGCCCGTCCGCTCGGGCGGCTTCCTGCGCACCCTCGGGCCGGGGCTGGTGACCGGCGCCGCCGACGACGATCCGAGCGGGATCGGCACGCACAGCCAGATCGGCGCGCAATTCGGCTACGGCCTCGCCTGGACGTTCGTCCTCAGCTTTCCGCTGATGGTCGTGATCCAGGAGGTGGCGGCCGAGATCGGGCGGGTCACGGGCGCCGGAATCGCCCGCAACCTGCGCCGCCATTATCCCCGGCCTTTGCTCTGGGCGATGGTCACGCTTCTGCTCATCGCCAACGTCGTCAATCTCGGCGCCGACCTGAGCGCGATGGGCGCCGCCTTGGTCCTTCTCACCGGCGGCAGTCCGGGGCTCTTCACCCTGCTCTTCGGGATTCTCTGCGTCCTGCTCGAAGTGACGTTGAGCTACCCGCGCTACGCGGCGATCCTCAAATGGACGACGCTTTCCCTGTTCACCTATGTCGCCGTGGTCGCCGTGGCGGGGGTGCCGTGGGGCGAGGCGCTGACCTCGCTCATCGTGCCGAAGCCGCAGTGGAACGCGGCCTATGCGACGGCGATGGTCGCCATATTGGGGACGACGATCAGCCCCTATCTCTTCTTCTGGCAGGCGGGACAGGAGATCGAGGAGCAGCACCGCCACCATGCCAAGCCGCTGTGCATCGCTCCCCGCGAGGCCGGGCCCGAGCTCAAGCGGATCCGCACCGACACTCTGGTCGGGATGGCGTTCAGCTCGATCGTCTCGCTCGCCATCGTCTTCGCGACCGCCGCGACCCTCAACGCCAAGGGCATCACCCATATCGAGACCTCGGCCCAGGCGGCGGAAGCGCTTCGCCCGATCGCCGGCCAGTTCGCCTTCGCGATGTTCGCTTTGGGGATCATCGGCACCGGCCTGCTCGCGGTGCCGGTCCTGGCCGGCTCTGCCGCTTATGCAGTGACCGAGATGGCCGGCAAGGCGGGAAGCCTCGATTCGAAGCCGCTCCAGGCGCGCCTGTTCTACGCGACGATCGCGGTGACGACCCTGGCCGGGGCCGCCCTCACCTCGGTCGCCGTCGATCCGGTCCGGGCGCTCTTCTGGGCCGCGGTGGTCAACGGCGTGCTCGCCGCTCCGCTGATGGCGATGATGATGCTGATCGTCCGCAACAAGCGCGCAATGGGCCGCCTCACTTTATCGCCCGCCGCTACGCTGCTGGGCTGGTCCGCGACCCTGGTGATGGCCGCGGCCACCGTCCTGTTCTTCGCATTCAGCCTGTAGCGGAGCGGCGCCCGGCGCGGCCGCAAGTTCGGGATGCTTTACGTGCATCGTCCATCTTCGACCCTCTACGCGCCAATCCTTTTGCAATCCTCTACCGCCCCCGGCCCGATGCCATCGCCCGTCCCGGCCTGTCGAGAACTCGCCCAAAACGACACGTTCTTATAGGCGGGCGCCCATCCTTTCCTTGGATTGTCTATAGTTGCGGCAGGTCATCGTGAGTCGTGCGGCGTTCCTTTACATGGCTCCTGCCGAAGAATAGGATGCCACGTCTGTCGAGTCGTCCGTCTCGCCAGTTGAGGGGAGAAGATACGTGTCCATCCATATCGTCCAGGACGTCGCCAGCGAAGTCAGCGTTCCAAGCCAGAACGTAGACCCCGAAAGCATTCAGCTAGCGCTGACCCGGATATCCGGACAGTCGATCGCCTTCAAATATCAGTTCCTTCCCCCGGGCCAGCCGGTTACCAACCATTACACGATCTACATCTGGCAGGCGAACTCGGCCTATGTGCCCTATTCCGGCAAGATCATTAAACAGGCCAATTTCCAGACCGACGACCAGGCCGGATCGGTAAACATCAACGGCCTCAGCCTCGGCGGCCAGAGCTACTGCATCGGCATCGCTGTGGGCGACCGGCCGGTCGACGTCTGCGCGGCGCTTTGGGCAAGCCCGAACGAGGTCAATCCGCCCACTCCGGCGACGCAGAGCACCAACTTCGTCCTCTCCTCCGCCGACAGCGGCCAGGTCGACGTCGTTCTGAACACGCTGATGAGCTATCACGGCGCGACCAATGGCGGCGTCTGCCGGCTGATGGACGGGACGATGGCCCAGACGACGCCGGTCACCACCTATGGCGGCGATCAGACGATCGGGACCGACGGCCCGACCAACCACATCACCTTCACCGGCCTCAGCCTCGCGGTCGGCAACAGCTATGTGGTCGGCTTCTACACCAACCCGGGCGCGACCAAGTGGGCGTCGCTCGCCTGTTCGATCTCGTTCACGATCATCGACTGAGCCGGCGCCGCCCCAGCGGCCCCATATATCGCCGAAACAGGCATTGAACCGCGCTTCGGCGCGGAGGGAGGGGCTGTGCAGTTCCGCCGAGCCGGAACGTCCAACGTCTATGCCGCCGACGGGCTGACCACCCCCGGCGGCTGGGCGGGGCTGGTTCTGCCGGCTTCGGTGACCGCGGCCGACATAATCACGCTCGAGCAGGCGCTCGGCAACGACGCGCTCCTCGCGAGCATCGTCGTCGGCGCGAAGGCTCCCGACCTCAGCGACAACGGCAAGGCGCTGACGGCGCGGGTCGCCTCGGCGCTCGGCCTCAACCCGCGCGGCTTTATCTGGCTCGAGCCCGGCACGACCACTCCGGTGCTGCCCTTCGGCGCCCCCGGCGGCCTCGCCAACGCGGCGACCACCGGCTTCCTCACCGCTCCCAGCCTGACAGCGCGGACCGGCCTTAGCATCGTGATCAGCGCTTTCGTCGCCCTTGCCCCGAGCAAGGACGGCTTCGGAATCACCTTTACCAAGACCAAGGCGAGCAGCGGCTGGGCGCTCCAGATCACACAGCCCCAGATACCGACGCTCGAAGCGATCGGGACGGCGACGCTCGCCTTGACCGGGGCCGCCGCGGGCCAGCTCAGCTTCTCCGTGTCGCTCAACCGCGGCGATGTCGCGCAGAAGCTCAATTGCGGCTTCCAGCTGCTGGTGAAGGGGACGACCGTCGCCAATCCGGTGCTTCCCGCCTGGTTCCCGCTCTTCGACGGGACCAAGCCGGCGACGACCGACTGGATCGGCTTCGACGTCACGCTGGATTATTCCGACCCGACCAATTCGGTGCTCCCCGGCCGCACCGCCTTCCGCTTCGACGGCACTTGCTACGACCGCAACATGAAGCCGCTCCCGCTCGCCTTCGCCTCTTATTACCGGACCCAGATCGGGCTGCCGCTGACGCTGTTTCCGGCGACCGCGGGCAACGTCCCTTCGGACGGCCGGCAGGCCTATCTCGAGCTCAGGGAGGGTCTCGGCCTCGATATCGGCTCCGAGCTGTTCCAACTCGCTCCGGTGGGCGATTTCTGGCTCCAGCTCGGCAGCGGCGGTCCGGCCCGATGCCGGCTGCTCTGCGGCCTCGGCGGAACCGAGGCGATCGAGCTCGCCGCCGGCGGCAAGGCCGGCGCCGGCGACCGGCTGCGCTTCGTATCGGCGGGTGCGCCCCGCGAAGGGGGCGAGCCCGCTCGGCGCGCCGATGGCCGCGGACGAGGCGCCGCTTGCAAGCAGCTACCAGCTCAACGGGACGAGCGGCGCCGCCCAGACCAATTGGGCGACCATCGTCGCAGCCGATCCCGGAACGCCGCCGCTCTATTGTTCGCAGCCGGCCAAGGCGCCTTTGTTCGTCGCCGGCCAGCCCTCGCCCGGCCCGGCGCTGCTCGCGCCCTTCCAGCCGGGGCGGCCCTGGCCGTCCGAGCCGGGACTCGCAGTCCCCCTCCTCCCTTACGCCGGGGTGGCGCTCGGCACGGGGCCGTCGGCTCCGACCCAGATCGACGCCGGCACGCTCGCGGCGATCGAGGGCAGCGTGATCTCGCCCTATCGCCGGCGGCTGATCAGCGCCGCCTCGGACCCGTCCCGACAGGCAGCGCCGCAATCGTCCGACGCCGCGACGCCTTCGGCTACCCCCGCTGGCGTCATCGTCCATGCGAGGAGCGACGGCAGCTATGCCGACATCCTGCTCGCCCAGAGCCGGAACGCGGCCGGCCAGGCCGTGATGCTCGGCTTCGGAAGCCCGGCCGACGCTCTGCAGCAGGCCTTCCAGGGCAACAGCCTGTTCCTGGTCGTCGCCAATCGCGAGAATCTGGGGACGATCGTCGATTATGCCCAGCAGATCGCCGGCGGGGTTCCCGGCGGGTCGCCGACCTTCCCCAACGCGGTCACGGTCGGCGACTGGGTGATGGAAGCCGATATCGGCAGCAACCCGGCTTATGGCGACTATCGGAGCGTGATGATCATCAAGGCGCGGCCGGGGAAGCTGGTCGACCTCGTCGCCGCGACCGACGCCTGGACGGCCGCGGCCACCTTCGCGGCGCCGTCGATCCTCCAGGACGGCGTCCCCGGACCCCCGGACCCGGCGCAGATCGCCAACGTCTCGCAATGGCTGAGCGCCTATGTCAACGACGCCATCAACAGCACCGACGACCTGTTCGCCGACTTCGCCAGCCTCGCCCAGCTCGACGATTGGACCGGGATCCTGGTGCTCGCCGCAAGCGTCGCCGCGTTCCCCAAAGACCTCGCCGGAATGGCCGCGGGGATCGACCAGAGCCGCTTCCTCGCCCACCATTTCGGAACCCGGCTGAGCCCGGTCGACGGCGCGACGGTGTCGATCGCGGGAACCAGCTCGGTATTCGGCCTGATCCACTATACCGACCCCGCTTATTCGGAGACGATGGGGCAGACGCCGGTCGCGGTGGCGAGCAACGACGATTACAGCTTCCTCGTCCTCGAACTGCAGGCCTTGTTCCAGAACAGCGCGGTGAAGCGGTTTGCCAGCCTTGCGCAGCTGATCGTGTCGAGGCTGTTCGGGATCCCCGTCGCCGGCATGGTTTCGACCAACGGCAACGATTTCAACGCGGTTCTCTTCGACGGCGCCTATCAGAATTCGGGCGGGGTCTCGACCTACAGCCTGTCGACGCGGGTCACCTTCGGCTTCGAAATGGCGAGCGCGGTGCTGTCGAGGGTGGCGATCACCGCGGCAAGCCTCAACACCGTCTCCACGGGCGTCGATTCACAGGGGAACAGCACCGGCGTCAGCGTCTTCGCCTTGAGCGGCCTGCTCGATTTCGCGATCCGCAGCGACCCGCCCTCGATCGGCTTCGACCTGCTCTCTTTCGGCGCCGACGATCCGGACGATCCGGTGGCCGGCCTCTCCTTCTCACGGCTGGCTTTGCCGATGACCTATAGCGAGGGACCGAGTCCGACCCGGACGATCGGCTTCGACGCATCGGCGATCAGCTTCGATCCGTCCCGGAGCGCGGTCCGGAGCGGGAGCCTCTACCGCGACCTCGCCCTGACCATCGACGGGATGACCAGCGCGGACAGCGGCGGGATCGACGCGCTCGGCTATGAGCAGATGCTGCTGGTCCGGCTCGACGCCTCGGCCCCTTCTGCGGGCGGCTGGTACGGCCTCGTCTTCAAGGTCGATTTCGGGACTCCGGGCAAGCTCGGGGCGGCGGTCGGGCTGACCGCGCGGATGCTGCTCGCCTGGGGCCCGGGCGGCGACCCGGCCGGCACGCCCGACCTCGCCGCCGGCCTGTCGCTGCCAGGGATGAGCGCGACCAGCCCGCTCAGCCTGCAGTCGGTGCTGAAGCTCAGCGTCGGCCGGATCATCCTCGCCCGCGGCGGCGCCAGCGACTCGACTGCACGCTTCCTGCTGACCCTGAACGACATCGCGCTGAAGGCGCTCGGGCTGCTCAAGCTGCCGCCCAACGGAGTCACCAACTTCCTGCTGTTCGGAGCGCCGGAGGGTTCGGGAGACGCGGCGAGCCTGGGCTGGCTCGCCCTCTACAACGAAAATCCCCCGCCGGCGCCCCCTCCGCCGCCCTCTCCGCAGATCGAGGGGAACGCGGCATGAGCAGCGTCTCCAACTGGTGGACCAGCATTTTCGGCAGCGCCGCGCCGGTCGCGCAGAGCTTCCAGCACGACGCCATCGTCCAGAACGTCGCCGCGCTTCAGGCTGCGCTGGCGAATGAGGCGACGATCCGGATGTATGTCGACAAGGGCGGCGGCCAGGGCCAGCAGGCCGCCGCGGTCAACATGCTCCGGCGGATCGCAGCCCCCACGGGGGCGAACCCCGCCGGGCTCGGCTTCTCCGGCAACACCGCCGGCGGCCAGCCGAGGACTGTCGAGATCGTCTATGACGACGGTACCGACGGCCAGTCGACGACGCTTGCCAACCTCCAGGCGCTGATGAGCCTCGGCGCCCAGGCGCAGGGGAATTTCGCCGGAGTGGCGGTGCGCCTGATCCCGCGTTACGTGCCGCCGCTGCCTGCGCCGGCGCCCGTGCGCTTCAGCTTCAGCGCCGCCACCGACGCGACCAGCGCCCAGGATTCGGACTTCGCGACCCTTCTCAATGCGACATGGCATCTGAGGCTCCAGCCTTTCTCGATCCACAAGCCCGAGCAGCTCCAACAGCAGGGGCAGGCGCCGATCCTCCTCTCGGCCGAACCGCAGCTGGGCGGCGAGAGCTTCAGCCTGCACGGCTTCACAACCCCGGCGACGAACCTCGACGCCGCCGCATGGGCCGCCTTCATCGCCGCTGCGCAGAACAACCCGAACCAGCTTCGCCGGATCCAGGTGATCAAGGCGATCCTCGACGGGCAGATGGGGGGAGGCGGCGCCAAGCTGTACGACGTGCTGTTCACCTACGGAATCCACACCACAGACTGGCGCAACGGCAGGACGACGCAGGTCAACGCGATCGGGCTTGAGCCGACCGACCAGCTGGTCGAGCTGACCCTGGGGGTGATGGCGACCCAGGTGGATCCGAAGGGCGCAGCCCGCGCGGGCGCGCTTCCGGCGGTAATCGTCAACCTCGACGATTATTGGGCCGATTCGCATTACTTCGCCGGTTTCAGCCCGCAAAATCCGCCGGCCGACATCTTTGTGCCGGCGAAGATGCTGCTGCTTGGAGGAGCTTCCCACAGCGAGGAGATTGCGCTGAAGTCGGCGATTCCCGAGAGGAGGACGCGGGCGATGCAGGTTCGCACCGCGCGCACCAACTACCTGACCGCGGTGGGGCTCGGAACGGCCGCCGGCCTGGCAAACCGGTTTCTGGCCGCAAACGATCCGGACGTCGCCGGGATCGGCGCGCAGCTGACCGCGCTCCGAAACGGGTCCGACAGCGCCAGGCGGGTCTTGTGGGTGCAACTCGCGCCGCCGCTGCCGCTCGCTCTGTTCAACGCGCTGATCGGCCGGAGCACGCTTCCCGCGGTGTTCGAAGGGGCCAACACCGCCAACCAGGCGCTCAACTTCAACAACATCTATTATCACGTCAGCCGGCCGCGGGGGACCGATATCCTCTATCCCAACCTGCCGCTCGAGGCGCGGCCGCAGGCGGCGCTGCTTCGCAGGCTCCAGAATGCGGCCAATCAGGTGGGGAGAATGCTGTCGGACTGGCCGGCCTCGACCGGCACTTTCGGCGATCCCTATCCGCCCGAGCTGTTCGCGGCGCCGATCCTGGCGATGCGCTCGGAGGCCCAGAACGGCCCCTTGCACAGCTATTTCGCCGGGATGTCGGCTTTCTTCCAGAATCCCGACAACGACAAATACAGTCTCGCCTTCGCCTTCCTCGGCCTCAAGGCGCAGCAGGGCGGGCAGCAGCAGGCGATGCTCGCCGCCGCGGAGGGAACGGACCCGCTCACCGCGCTGCAGGCCGCGCTCACCGCCAATCTCAGCAACGGCAATCTGAAGCTGATCCCGGGCGCGCTCGACGCGACAGGCGCGATCGGCAAGCTGCTCGGCGCGCTGTTCTCGGCCGGCGGCCAGGCCTGGACGCTAAGCGACGCAAGCGTCGCGACCGACCCCGGAGCGGCGCCCTTCACCAAGGTCACGGTCAAGGGCGGCTTCTCCTTCATCGGCGACCCGCTGACGATCGAGGCGGAGTTCACCGCGCCGAAGAAGGTGCTGACCGCGACGGTGCGGATCACCGGATCGGTGCCGTCCCTGGCCGGAGTGCCCTGGGTCCCGATCGACCAGGCGACGCTCGTGGTCGAGCTCGCCAACGATGGCAGCATCCCCGTCCTGTCGGTGGAATGCGCGCTGCAATGGCCGCAGCAGGTCGAGACCATCACCCTTACCCTGCCGCTGCCCTTCCCCAAGACCGGCTTCACCCTTACCGGCACTTTCGATCCGGCGCTGTCGCTCGACGTCGCGTTCAAGATGGCGGGCGGAGCGAACCCGGTCGCGCAGCTTCCGGCGCCCTTCTCGGTCGCGAGCAAATTCGGCCTGACCGACGCCGAGCTGGTCTACGACCGCGCCGCGTCGACGATCGATTCCGGGAGCTTCAAGGCCAGCTACAATGGCGGACCGGTGAAGCTCTGGGGGCCGCTCTCGCTCGACCAGCTCGCACTCACCTTCGGAGT
>VBAE01000007.1 GCA_005882415.1 Alphaproteobacteria bacterium
TTCGCAACCGGGTGACCAACTACACCCAGGTTTCGCGCCTCACCAAGCGCCTGCAGCGGATGGTCGCGCAGACCCGGTCGATGCAGATCGTCACCACCAACACCGAGGCCGAGGCGCTGCTGCTCGAGGCGCAGCTGATCAAGCGCTACCGGCCGCCCTACAACGTCCTTCTGCGCGACGACAAAAGCTTCCCCTTCATCCTGCTGCGCGAGGACCATCCCTTCCCGCAGGTCAGCAAGCATCGCGGCGCCCGGCGTCACAAGGGCCAGTACTATGGCCCTTTCGCGAGCGCCGGCTCGGTCACGCGCACGCTCAACGCCCTCCAGAAGCTGTTTCTCTTGAGGAGCTGCACCGACACCTTCCTCGCCACCCGCAAGCGGCCCTGCCTTCTGCACCAGATCAAGCGCTGCTCGGCGCCCTGCGTCGGCCGGATCGCGCCCGACGATTATGCCGAGCTGGTCCAAGACGCGAAGGACTTCCTCGCCGGCAAATCGAGCCAGGTGCAGCAGAAGCTCGCAGGCTCGATGCAGGCCGCGGCAGAAGCGATGGACTTCGAGCTCGCCGCCATCTTCCGCGACCGGCTCCGCGCCCTGACCTTCATCCAGGGCACCCAGTCCATTGCCGCCGAGGGGCTGGGCGACGCCGACATCTTCGCGCTTGCGGCCAAGGGCGGGACGATCTGCGTCCAGGCCTTTTTCATCCGCGGCGGCAATAATTGGGGGCACAGGAGCTTCTTCCCGGCCCATGTCGCCGACCTCCCCGAGGAAGAGGTGCTCGCCGCCTTCCTGATGCAATTCTATGAAGAGGTGCCGCCGCCCAAGACGATCCTGCTCGACCGGGAAGTGCCGGAAGCGGAGCTGGTCGCAGAGGCGCTGTCCGAGCGGGCGGAGCGGAAGGTTACCCTCAGGGTCCCCAGGCGCGGCGACCATGTGAAGATGATCCGCCAGGCGTCCCGCAACGCCGAGGAGGAGCTCGACCGCCACCTCGCCGAGACTTCGACTCAGGCCAAGACGATGCGCGCGGTGGCCGAATTGTTCGAGCTGTCCGAGCCGCCCGAGCGGATCGAGGTCTACGACAACAGCCATGTCATGGGCACAAACGCGGTCGGCGCGATGATCGTCGCCGGGCCGGAGGGTTTCCGCAAGAACGCGTACCGCAAGTTCAACATCAAGCGCGAGGAGACGGTGCCCGGCGACGATTTCGCGATGATGCGCGAAGTCCTCGGCCGCCGCTTCGCGAGGCTGGAGAAGGAGGACCCGGACCGGAGCCGCGGCGAATGGCCGGACCTGCTCCTGATCGACGGCGGCCGCGGGCAGTTGAATGCGGTGCTGGAAACGCTGGAATGCGCCGGGATCCACGACGTGCCGGTCGTCGGCATCTCCAAGGGCCCGGACCGAAATGCCGGGCGCGAGATCATGCACATGGCGGGCGGGCGCGAGATCACCCTCCCGACCAACTCGCCCGTCCTCTTCTACCTCCAGCGCCTCCGCGACGAAGCCCACCGCTTCGCCATCGGCGCCCACCGCCAAAAGCGCGCCAAATCGATGGTCAGCTCCCCCCTGGACGACGTCCCCGGCATCGGCCCGGGGCGGAAGCGGGCGCTGTTGATGCACTTCGGCACGGCCAAAGCGGTGAAAGGGGCGGCCCTGGAGGATCTGGAAAAGGCGCCGGGCATCTCCAGGGCGATGGCGCGCTCCATTTACGATTATTTTCACCCGAGCGGGTAGAGCGGCCCCATGGCCAGCCGCGTTCTTCTCAGCGTCGATACCGAGCTCATGTGGGGCCATTATGCCCGCGGGCTTGGGTGGGAGGAGAATCTTGCGCTCTCCTTCGATCCGGCCGGGGTCGGGGTGCCGTGGCAGCTCGAAATGCTCCGCGCGCACGGGCTCAAGGCCTGCTTCTTCGTCGATCCGATGCCGGCGCTCGCGTACGGGATCGAGCCGGTCCGGCACATGGTGGAGCCGATCCTCGAGGCGGGGCAGGAGGTGCAGCTTCACCTGCACAGCTTCTGGGTCAGCGTCGCCGAAGGGGTGAAAGGGGGCGCGAATTTCGAGCTGACCTGCTTCGACGCAGAGCGCCAGCGCCAGCTGATCGAGACGGCGCGCGAGTTGCTGATCGCGGCGGGGGCGCCCGAGCCGATAGGCTTCCGCTCGGGCAGCTATGCCGCGAACGCGGGGACTCTGGCGGCGCTTCGCTCGTGCGGCATCCGCTTCGACAGCAGCCACAATGGCAGCCACCATCCCGACCCGAGCGACCTGCCGCTGCCGCCCGAGGCGGTGGCTCCGGTGGAGCTGGACGGGGTGATCGAGCTCCCGGTCGGGCAGATCGAGGATGCGCCGGGGCGGCTCCGGCACCTCCAGCTTTGCGCGGTCTCGTCGGAGGAGCTGGAGGCGGCGTTCGAGCATGCGGTGGCCGAGGATCATCCGCTGACCACGCTGGTCAGCCACAGCTTCGAGCTCGCCAGCCGCGATGGGCAGCGGCCCAATCGCACCCTTTGCCGCCGTTTCGAGCGGCTTTGCGCCTTTCTCGCCGAACGCGAGCACGACCTGCCGACGGTCCACATCGCCGACCTTCACGACATCCCGCTCGGCCGCCCCGCCAGACCGCTGCCGCCCCGCTCGCTCCGCACCGCCAAGAGGATGGCGGAGCAGCTCTGGTCCAACCTCGTTTACGAGCGCGCCCTGTGACCGCTGCCGTCGCGCTTCCGTTTCGAGTAGGTGCCCGCACTCTGTGGCGGGTGCGGCTCCGGCTGGCCCGGGTCGCGGTGAGCCTGGAGCAGGCGCAAGCGGGTACGGTGCCGCGGCTGCCGGCGCTGGGCAGCGAGAGCGATGGCTATCTGATCACTTCGCTGCCCGAGGAGCGGCTCCCGGACGTGCGGGCGGCGCATCCGGAACTGCGCCCCTTCGTCCGCCAGCTTTACCGCCGCAACTTCGCCTCGCTGGAGGGCAGCTTCGACGACTATCTCGCCGGCTTTTCGGCCAAGAGCCGGTCGACGCTGAAGCGCAAGGTGCGCAAGTTCGGTGAGACGCTCGACGTCCGCGCCTGGCCATCGTCCGGCGATGTCGGCGAGTTCCATCGCCTGGCGCGCTCCGTTTCCGCGAAGACCTATCAGGAGAAGCTGCTCGGCGCCGGCCTGCCCGACGGACCGGAGGCGCTTGCCCGGATGCGCGAGCTCGCCGCCCGCGACGCAATGCGCGGCTGGATCCTGTTCCTCGAAGGCAAGCCGGTCAGCTATCTCTATGCCCCCGCGGAAGGGCCCACCCTCATCTACAGCCATCTCGGCTACGACCCCGATTTCGCCGACCTCTCGCCCGGGACCGTGCTTCAATATGAGGCGATGCGGCAGCTCTTCGCCGAGGGGCGGTTCGCTTTGTTCGACTTCACCGAAGGGGAGGGGCAGCACAAGCGCCAGTTCGGCACCGGCGCTGCCGATTGCGTCGACCTGCTGCTGGTCCGCCCGGCGCTCCGCACCCTCGCCGCCGCTTATGCGCTCGACCGGTTCGACGCGGCGGTGGCGCTGGCCAAGCGGGCGGTGAAGGGCGGCCCCCTCGAAAAGCTCGCGGCGCGGCTTCGGCGCTGATAGCGTGGCCGGGTGCGGCTCCTCACCTCGGCGATCATCTGCTCGGTCCGCGCTCATGGCGAGCATGGCGCGGTGGTGCGCGCCCTCACACCCGGCGAGGGGCTCCAGCCCGGCTATGTCCGTGGCGGGCGCTCGCGGAGGCTGAAGCCGGTGCTCCTCCCGGGCAACCTCGTCCAGGCCGAGTACCGCGCCCGCACCGAGGACCAGCTTCCCCAGCTCGCGGTCGAGCTCGCCGAGAGCCGCGGCGCCTTGCTGTCCGAGCCGCTGGCGGCGGCGGCGATCGAATGGGTCTGCAGCTTCACCTCGGTCGCACTCCCCGAAGGCCATGCCTACCCCCGCCTCTTCGAAGCGCTGTCCGGCCTATTGAGCGCCATCGAGGCGGCGCCCGGCGCCCGCTTCTGGGCGGCGGCTCTGGTGCGCTACGAGCTGCTGCTTCTGGCGGAGCTCGGCTTCGGCCTCGACCTCTCCGAATGCGCGGCGACCGGCGCCCGAGATGACCTCGTCTATGTCAGCCCGAAGAGCGGCCGCGCGGTGAGCGGCGCCGCGGCCGGCGAATATCGCGACCGGCTGTTCCCGCTGCCCGCTTTCCTCCTCGGCGGGGGCGCGGCGGGGTGGGCGGAGATCCAGGAGGGGCTTCGGATCACCGGCCATTTCATCGCCCGCGACCTGCTCATCGAACGGCAATCGGAGCTGCTTGCGGCGCGGGAGCGGCTGGTGGAGCGGCTGAAACGTGCGTCCGGGTGAGCCGCGCTTCGACGATGTCGGCGATCCGCTCCGACGCGCGGCCATCGCCGAACAAAAGGGTCGGCCGCGCCATCCGCCGGTAGCGCCGGGGATCGTCGAGCAGCGCCGAGACGGAGGAGACGATCCGGGCGGGATCGGTTCCGACCAGCTCGATATTGCCGCTCGCCAGCGCCTCGCCGCGCTCGGTG
>VBAE01000008.1 GCA_005882415.1 Alphaproteobacteria bacterium
CAACCATTGGCTGAAGTCGCCCAAGGATTTCGTCCCCGGCACCAAGATGACCTTCGCCGGCCTCGGCAAGCCGCAGGACCGCGCCAACCTCATCGCCTGGCTGAACACGCAAGGGTCGAACCTGCCGCTTCCGGCCCCGGTCGCAGCGGCCGCCGGCAACCCGGCCCAGGCCGCCGCCGAAGCGGCCGGCGCTCCCGCCGCTGCCGGCAAGGGCGAAAAGGAGCCGGTCCTCACCGAAGCCCAGGCCGCCGCCGGCGCCGGCAAGAACATCAAGGGCGAAGGTGCGCCTGCGGTCGACGGCCGCGCTTCCCAGGAAGCCCCGGTCAAGAAGTAGGAAAGGGGACAGTCACTAGTGACTGTCCCAGCTTCCTATTTATCGCACTCGGGCGCCATAGCCGTTCCGGCATAAGCCTGGCCGACGATCTCCCAAGCCTCCTCCGCCGTCTCGACGAAGCGGAACAGCTCCAAGTCGCGCTCGGCGATCACGCCCTCCTCCACAAGCGCGTCGAAATTGACCACGCGCTGCCAGAATTCCTTGCCGAAGAAGACGATCGGCAGCGGCTTGATCTTGCCGGTCTGGATGAGGGTCAGAAGCTCGAAGCTCTCGTCGAACGTCCCGAACCCGCCCGGGAACACCGCGATCGCCCGCGCGCGGAGCAGGAAATGCATCTTCCTCAGCGCGAAATAGTGGAACTGGAAGCTGAGGTTCGGGCTGACATAGGGGTTGGGCGTCTGCTCGTGGGGGAGGACGATGTTGAGGCCGATCGTCTCGGCCCCCTCGTCCCGCGCGCCGCGATTGGCCGCTTCCATGATCGACGGCCCGCCGCCCGAGCAGACGACGAAGTGCCTCAGCCCATCCTCGCCCTTGGGGCAGCGGCTGGCCATTCGGGCGAGCTTGCGCGCTTCCTCATAGTAAACCGACTTGGCACGCAGGCTCTCGGCGATCCGGCGCTGCTTGTCGGTCGAGGCGGCGGCGATCAGCGCGTCGGCCTTCTCCGCCTCGGGGATTCGCGCCGATCCGTAGAAGACGAAGGTCGATCCGATCTTCGCTTCGTCGAGCAGAAGCTCGGGCTTCAGTAGTTCGAGCTGGAAGCGGACTGGGCGCAGATCCTCGCGGAGGAGGAAGTCCATGTCCTGGAAGGCGAGGCGGTAGCTCTGATGCTCCGTCTGCGGGACTGAGGTCTGCTGGCTTGCGGTTTCGGCTTCTTCGCGGGCGGCGGGAAACGTCCGCTCGTGCGGTATAGGGTCGGTCATGGCCGGTCCTTAGGGATACAGACCCTCAGCGGCAATATGGGCCGCGTCCCATGTCGAAATGCAGGTGATTGTAGTGGAATGAGTCCGAATCGGGCCCGAGGCCGACCTGGAAGCGGCGGCAGCCGGCCTGGTGGATGGCTCGAAGGAACTTGCGCACATCCTCGTCGCCGCCGTTCCACCCGGCCTGGACGGTGATGCGCCGGCCGTCGTCGAGGACGAAGGCGGCGACGTCGACTGCATTGGCCTTGCCATGCTCGCTGAGGCGGGCGCCGGGGCGGCTGTTCACCGAGCGGCAGCTGTACGAGCCGAAGCTCTCGATCCGCTTCACCTTCGAATCGAGCCACGCCCGCGCCGCCGGCTGGACCGCCTCGCGCACCCAGGCGCTGAACCGCTCGGCCAGCGGGCAGGTCATCGCGCCGAGATTGGTGACCGGGGTTCCGATGTCGAGCAATTGCACCGCACCCAGCGCGCTGCAGCCATTTTCGAAGGTCCGGTCGGGGAGGGGGCGGAAGTCCACGTCCCGCTCTCGAAGCCGCGCGTGGCAGGCCAGCGTCTCCTTCGCCGTTTCGGCCGCGCGGGGGCGTTCGGGCGGCTCCGGGCGCCGCTCATGGCCGGAGGGAATGCATGAAGCAACCAGCAGCGCAGCGAGGATGGCGGCTCTCCGCATGAAGGGGAGGGTGGTTCGAACGCACCCACGGGTCAAGCCGGGTGATTTGTTCGCGCGCCGCGTTGACACCGCCCGCCAGCCCTTTAAGTCCGGCGGCGGGCCACGCCGTCCCAACGCGGCGCGAGCTCTCTGCAAGGAGAGATACATGACTGTTGTTAAACCGGACGTCCGTCCGGCACGCCCCTTTTTCTCTTCCGGCCCGTGCGCGAAGCCGCCCGGCTGGGGCCCCGAACATCTCGCCCTCGGCTCGCTCGGCCGCTCCCACCGCTCGAAGCTCGGCAAGGCCAGGCTGGGCCATGCGATCGAATTGACGCGCAAAGTGCTTCGCATCCCGGCGACGCACCGGATCGGGATCGTCCCGGCGTCCGACACCGGGGCGGTCGAAATGGCGCTCTGGTCGCTGCTCGGCGCGCGTGCGGTCACGCTTCTCGCCTGGGAGAGCTTCGGCGAGGGCTGGGTCACCGACGTGGTCAAGCAGCTGAAACTCGACGCCACCGTGCTGAAGGCACCCTATGGCGAGCTTCCCGATCTCTCCGTAGTCGACCAGTCGAGCGACGTCGTCTTCACCTGGAACGGCACCACCTCAGGCGTCCGGGTCCCCAATGCGGACTGGATCTCCGACACGCGCGAAGGCCTCACCATCTGCGACGCCACCTCCGGCGCCTTCGCCCAGGACATCGACTGGACGAAGATCGATGTCGCCACCTTCAGCTGGCAGAAGGCGCTGGGCGGGGAGGGGGGCCATGGCGTGCTGGTGCTCGGCCCGCGCGCGGCCGAGCGGCTTGAAAGCTACGTCCCCGCCTGGCCGCTGCCCAAGATCTTCCGGATGACGAAGGGCGGCAAGCTGATCGAGGGCATCTTCAAGGGCGAGACGATCAACACGCCCTCGATGCTCGCGGTCGAGGATTATATCTTCGCCCTGGAATGGGCTTTGAGCCTCGGCGGCCTCTCGTCCCTTATCGCCCGCGCCGACGCCAATGCCGCCGCGGTCGATGCTTGGGTGGAGGCGACGCCCTGGATCGAGCATCTCGCCGCCGACCCGGCCAGCCGCTCCAACACCAGCGTCTGTCTCCGCTTCGCCGCCGATTCGGTCGGCGGACTGGACGAAGAGGGCCAGCGCGCGCTCACCAAAAGGATGGAGTCGCTGCTGGAGGCGGAAGGCGCTGCCTATGACGTCGGCGCTTACCGCGATGCTCCGCCGGGGCTTCGGCTGTGGTGCGGAGCGACGGTCGACACCGAGGATCTGGAAGCGCTCTTCCCGTGGCTCGACTGGGCCTTTCACGAAGCCCGCACCGCTTAACCCACTCCCTCTCCCTGCAGGGGAGAGGGACAGCCGCAAAGCGGCAGGGTGAGGGGCTGTTGCCTCACCTCAATCCAAGCCCTCACCCGGCGCCTGCGGCGCCACCCTCTCCCCGAAGCGGGAGAGGGTTCAGAAAGGAAGCAAATGCCCAAAGTGCTCATTTCCGATCAGATGGACCCCAATGCCGCCGAGATTTTCCGCAGGAGCGGGGTCGAGGTCGACGAGAAGCCCGGCCTTTCCAAGGACGAGTTGAAGGCGATCATCGGCGACTATGACGGCCTCGCCATTCGCTCCGCGACCAAGGTCACCGCCGAAATCCTCGAAGCGGCGTCGAAGCTCAAGGTCGTTGGCCGGGCCGGGATCGGAGTCGACAATGTCGACATCCCGGCGGCCTCGGCCAAGGGCGTCGTGGTGATGAACACGCCGTTCGGCAACTCGATCACCACCGCCGAACACGCCATTGCGCTCATGTTCGCCCTCGCCCGCGAGCTTCCCGCCGCCGATTCCTCCACCCAGGCCGGCAAGTGGGAGAAGAACCGCTTCATGGGCGTCGAGCTCACCAACAAGACTTTGGGATTGATCGGCGCCGGCAATATCGGCTCGATCGTCGCCGACCGCGCGTTCGGTTTGCGAATGAAGGTGATCGCCTACGATCCCTTCCTGACGCCCGAGCGCGCGGTCGACCTCGGCATCGAGAAGGTGGAGCTCGCCGATCTCCTCGCCCGCGCCGATTTCATCACCCTCCACACCCCGCTCACCGACCAGACCCGCAACATCTTGAGCCGCGAGAATATCGCCAAGACGAAGAAGGGCGTGCGGATCATCAACTGCGCCCGCGGCGGGCTGATCGACGAGGAGGCGCTGAAGGAGGCGCTCGAATCGGGCCAGGTCGCCGGCGCGGCGCTGGACGTGTTCCGCGAGGAGCCGGCCAAGGCCAATCCTTTGTTCGGCACGCCGGGCCTGGTCGCGACCCCGCATCTGGGCGCCTCGACGACCGAGGCCCAGGTGAATGTCGCCATCCAGGTCGCCGAGCAGATGAGCGAATTCCTGACCCGCGGCGGGGTCACCAACGCGCTTAACATGCCCTCGCTCTCCGCGGAGGAAGCGCCGCGGCTCAAGCCATACATGATGCTCGCCGAACAGCTCGGCTCGCTGGTCGGGCAGCTCGAGGGCAAGCGCATCTCCGGCGTGTCGATCGAGGTTGAGGGGGCTGCGGCCCAGCTCAACCAGAAGCCGATCACCGGCGCTGTTCTGGCTGGGCTGATGCGCGTCTATTCGGACACGGTGAACATGGTGAACGCGCCCTTCCTC
>VBAE01000009.1 GCA_005882415.1 Alphaproteobacteria bacterium
CCGCCCGTCGCAAGTGTCGCGGAATCGTTGGCGTGCGAGGACATGGGCCGCTCGAGTGTCTCGCGCCGGATGCTTTTGGGTTCCACCTCGAACCAGCCGGTATCCGGGGACATTGCCACCCGCTTCGTTACCTCATTCCCGGCAGAAAACGAAGGCGCCTTTCGCCGCGCCGCCGCCCATTCCCGGCGTGTCTCCGGTCCGGCATCGCAGCGAGAATGGCTGAGAGAATGACTCGATTCGTTCGCATATCCGCCCTATACGTTTGCGCGATGACGGCCCGTACAAGCGAAGCGGCTGCGGCCAGTCGGCCAGCCGCGGCACGGATCGTCTTCGGCTCCGACGCCATAGGCGTCGACGAGGTCGTCTCGATTGCGTTCGGCCTCGCCGAGCCGGTCATCAGCGATGACCCCGCCTTCGTCGCCCGGCTCGAAGCCGGACGCACGGTCCTCGAACGATGCCTCTCGGCCGGCGAGCCAGTTTACGGAGTTTCGACCGGCGTCGGCGCGTCGGTGGAGAACGACGTTCCGGAGCACCTGCAGGGCGAGCTCGCGCGCAACCTGTTCCGTTTCCACGGCTGCGGCACCGGCCGCATCCTCGACAGCGCGGAAGCTGCCGCTGTCGTGGCGGCCAGGCTCGCGTCACTCGCGCGCGGCTACTCCGCGGTCCGGCCGGTCGTGCTCGAGCATCTTGCGAGGCTTGTCCAGAAGAGCGTGCTGCCGTGCATTCCCGAAGAGGGCTCGGTCGGCGCGAGCGGTGACCTCACGCCGCTCTCCTACGTAGCGGCCCTCCTCGCAGGCGAAGGTCAGGCGAGCGTCGACGGGCGAACGGTACCGGCTCGCGAGGCGCTTGCGGCGGCAGGACTCGCGCCGCTCGTGCTCGCGCCCAAGGAAAGCCTTGCGCTGATGAACGGCACGAGCGTGATGTCGGGCATCGCAAGCCTCGTCGTCGTGCGCGCCGAGCGGCTCGCGAAGCTTGCCGCGGCGATCACCGCGATGACGAGCGCGGCAACGCTCGGCAATCCCGAACATTTCGACGACCTCGTCCTCGGGCTCAAGCCTCATGCCGGCACCGTCGAAGTCGGAAGCTGGATCCGCGCCTTTCTCGACGGCAGCGCACCCGCCGAGCCGCTTCGCCTGCAGGACCGCTATTCGGTTCGCTGCGCGCCGCACGTGCTCGGCGTGCTGGTCGATGCGTGCGCGCTTGCGCGCCGCGTGCTCGATATCGAAATCTCCGGCGTCAACGACAATCCGATCATCGATCCCGAGTCCGGCCGAGTGCTGCACGGAGGGAATTTCTACGGCGGCCACCTCGTGTTTGCGCTCGATGCGCTCAAGGGAGCGATCGCGTCATCGGCCGATCTTCTCGATCGCCAGCTCGTGCTGCTCTGCCTGCCGGAAACGAATGGCGGGCTTCCGGCCAACCTCGTCTCCTCGCCGCGCGTCTCGCATCACGGGTTCAAGGCCATGCAGATCACCGCTTCCGCGCTTGCGGCCGAAGCGGCGAAAACCAGCCTGCCTGCCGCGGTGTTCAGCCGCAGCACCGAGTCGCACAACCAGGACAAGGTCAGCATGGGTACGCTCGCGTCGCGCGAAGCGCGCCGCGTCGTCGAGCTCGGCGAGACTGTCGCAGTCATCGCGCTGCTCGCCGCATGTCAGGCCGTGGACCTGCGTGTGCGAAGCGGCGGCTCGGTGGCCAGACCGCTGGCGGCGCTGCACGACGCAGTCCGCCGGTGCGTGCCGCCGCTCGATCACGATCGTGCGCAGGACGCCGACATCGCCGCGCTGCTCGATCTGCTGCGGCGCGACGAGCTTCCGATTCATCCGGAATCGCCGGACGCGGCGTAGCAAAAATAAAAGGGGCAGGTCCATTAAAAAGAAGCGAGACATATCGTGCTTGCGAGAAAGCACCGCGATTTCCCACGGCTTTTAAAAATGGACCTGTCCCCTTTTTTTCTGCAATGACGACGAAGCTGCGCGAGGTCGCGATCGAGCTCGAAGTGCCGTTTCACGACATCGACGGGCTCGGCATCGTCTGGCACGGGCACTACTACAAGTATCTCGAGATCGCGCGCACGCGGCTGCTGAGAAGCGTCGGCCTCGACGCAGGCGACATCATCGGCCCTCGCTTCCGCTTCGTGGTCGTCGAGAGTCACTGCCGCTATACGTCGGCGCTTCGCTACGGCGACTGCGTGCGTGTGTCGGCGTGGTTCGGCGATCTCCGCCATCGCATCCGCATCCTCTACGACGTGACCAATCTCGCGACCGGCCGCCGCGCCGCGCGCGGGCACACGATTCTTGCGACCACCGACCTTGATGGCCGGCTGCTGCTCGAGACGCCGCCCGGAATCGTCGAGCGAATTGGTGGATAACGTGCGGCGCGAGAAGGCCGGCCGCCGATGGTCGAGTGCGTCGCCACGAAACCGATGCAGCGACCGATTCGCGCCCGGCTCGCGTAGCGGCGCGCTGCGTTCCGGTTGGTTCCTCGCGCTTCCCGCATCGATCCTTGCCGCGACATGCGCCATCGCCGCCGACCCCGCGCCGGTGCACGATCTTTCGTCCATGCTTGCGGCGATGCGCTCTTCGCCCGGTGTCGTCGCAGAATTCACCGAATCGAAGGAGCTCGCGCTGCTTTCGTCGCCGCTGGAATCGGCCGGAACGATCTACTTCATCCCGCCGCACCGGTTCGTGCGCGTCGTCACGAGCCCCGCGCGCTCACGCCTCGTCGTCGACGGCGACAAGGTTCGCATGGAAGACTCCTCCGGCAACAAGGCGCTCGACCTGTCGGCGAGCCCGATCGCGCGCCAGATCGTCGACAGCTTCGTCGTGCTGTTCAACGGCGACGAGGCGCGCCTGCGCGAGCTTTACCGCGCCGAGTACAGTGAAGACGCGAGCGCCGCCGGAGCGAATGCCGCCAGCGGTGCATGGCACCTTCGCCTTGCGCCGCGCTCGATGCCGCTCGACCGGATGATCTCGTACTTCGACATGTACGGGCACGGCGCGCACGTCGATCGCATGGAAGCCGTCGAACCCGACGGCGACCGTACCGTCACAAAGTTCGGAAAGACCGACGTCGAGCATCGTTTCACCGAGCGCGAGCTCGCGGATCTGTTTGCCGAGCCGGCGGCGCAGCCCGCCATGGCCGGTATAAACCAGCCTACACGCGCTGTTTCACCTTGAGCAGCAGCAGCGAGATCGGCGCGAGCACGAGCGAGAGCGCAACCCCGGCGCCGGTCGTGATGCCGATCGCGCGCAGCGGCGGCTGGCTCGAGATCGCGAGCGTCCCGAACGAAAGAATCGTCGTCAGGCAGCAGAGCAGGCACGAGACGAGTGTCGCGCCGACTTCTTCCTCGTCCTCGCGCGCGCAGTCGACAATGAAGATGCCGTAGTCGACGCCCATGCCCATGACCATGAGCAGGCTGACCGCGTGCAACAGGTTCGTCTGCACGCCCGCGAGCGCGAAGCCGGACAGCAGCACGACCGGTACGAGTAGCGCCGGAAGAAACGCAGCGGTTGCGCTTCGCCAGTGGCAATAGCGTACGAGCAGCAGCGCACAGACGAGAAAGGTTCCCGCGACGACAAGCCGCAGCGTCTGGTTGCGGAAATGCGCGAAGATCTCGTTGAGGAACGTGCGCTGCTCGAAGAACGTCACGTCGGGCAGATCATCCAGAGCAGCGCGCACCGCGTCGACGTCGCGCACACCGCGCAGATACGTGATTGCTGCGACGCGGTCGCCGAGATTGAGCACGAGCGAGCTCGCAATCGGACCGAGCGCCGAGGCGCGAAGCGTTGCAAGGTCGAGCGGCGGCGGCGGGCTCGCGAGCGCGTCGAAGAACGGCGCGAACGTGCCCGGCCGGAAGCCTTCGCGCGTGAACGCAGCATCGAGCCTCTGCGGAAGATCGGCGCTCGCTCGCAGCACGTCGAGATTGCGGCGCTGCAGCGCCGCGGGCCACAGCAGCGCATGCAGCGATCGCATCCCGTCGAGCTTTCCGGCGCCGATGAGCTCCGTGAGCCGCGCGTGCACCTGCTCGTTGTGCTCGAGCATCGCCGCATCGTCGTCGCCCGCCGCAATCACGAAGCGGCCCGGATCGAAGTTGGAAACGCGCTCGCGCACGCGATTGTCCTCGGCCTGCAGCACAGGGTCGGGCGAGGAGATCCGCGAGAGGTCGTCGTTCCACTCGAGCTTCGGCAGGGCGAAGGCGGCGACGACAAGGATCGCAACCGGCGCGACCGCGAGCACTTTGCGCTTCGATCGCATCGCGACGAGCCACGGTCCGAGCACGTTCGCGAGACCTGCGGACACCGGCTGGATGCGACTCCGGCGCGGCAGAAGATCCGGCAGAAGAAACAGCGACGCGACAAGCGCGCCGGCGACGCCGAGCACGGCGAACCAGCCGAGCTCGCGGAAACCGCGGAACGAGGTCCACGCAAGCCCGGCAAAGCTCGCCATGGTCGGTCGATCGTGACGCCGATCAGCGATGCGCCGAACGCGATCGTCATGCCGTCGAGGCGTCCGAAGAACAGCAGCCCCGCCACGAGCGCGAACAGCAGACCCGCGATGCCGGGAACGGTCACGATCGCGAGCGAGAGGAACGAACGGAAGAACAGCAGCGAGAGCGCAGCGACGCCGATGCCGGACAGCGTCGAGATGAGCGAAGCGTCGCCGCGGATCTTGTTCTCGGCATCGATCGAGAAGCGGTTGGCTCCGCTCTCCTCGAGCACGAGGTCCGGCCCGAGCAGCGAACGCTGCTCGTCGAATTTCGCACGGATGGCGTCGACGAGCGGCTTTTGCGCGAACGAATCGAACGCGGAATGGCGCGTGGCAAGGAAGAGCACCGCGTACCGGCCGTCCGGTGTGGTGAAGACGCCGTCCTGCATCGCGAGCGGCGGCTGCTCGGACCGCAGCCGATCGCTGATTGCGGCGAATCCGCCGAGCGGATCGGCCGGAAGTACGCGCTTGAGAAGCGAAGCCACGGGCGACGTGAGCGAGGAGCGCACGCTCTGCGCCTGTTTTGAC
>VBAE01000010.1 GCA_005882415.1 Alphaproteobacteria bacterium
AACGCCGATCCTTCGCTTCGGCTCCCGCACGGATCGGTGTCTCTGACGATGATCGTGCACGTTACACCCATCCTCGGTGGATGGCGGCATGCGGCGCGCCGAAACGGGCCTGGAGCGCGAGAATTGACGGTCATCAAGTCCGCTCCAGCCGCCGCGTTATGCCGGAACCGGCCCCGCCGCCCCACATTTCATAAAGGGGCTCTTGGACGAGGAGGAGCAGATGGCAAGCGCGACGACCACCACCGATCAGCCGGGAAAGGGCGGAGGCGTGATCGATCCCCGGCTCGACCGCAGCCAGGCCCGCCCCGATCACTCCTCTTGACGGGGTGAAGCCCCTCCCGCACGAAGGCTCAATGGGTTGCGGCGGTGCTTTGAGACGCGGTGGTCGCGGCCAGGGGGGCTGGCAATGAAGGATGCCGAGCGAGAGCCCGCCAAAAGATTACCGCTATTCGAGGGACTGCCCGCGAGCTGCGTCGACTATCTGCTGGAGACCGCAACGGTGCGGCGCGTCGTTCCCGGTACCATTCTGTTCAGAGAGGGCGACCCGGCCGAGCATGTCCATATCGTCATGAGCGGCATCATCGAGATCTCGCAGATGCAGGGCCGCCGCGATTGCGGTGTGTTGATGTTCACCGGCGGGGACATCTTCATGACCGCCGCAGCCTTGTTCGACGAACCCTATCTCACCTCGGCACGGGCCCTCACGCTTTCGCGGCTGCTCGTGCTGGAGGGCGCCCGCCTTCGCCGGGAGGCCTGCACATCGTCGCCGCTCGCAATGCGAATCTGCCAGCTGATGGCGGGCCAGTGGCGGATGGCGGTCAGGCACATTCTGGACCTGAAATGCCGCAGCGCGCCCGAGCGGCTGGCAGCCTTCCTGCTCCGGCTGGTCGACGACAGCCCTTTCTCCGACACGGCGGAACTGCCAATTCCCAAGCGGCACCTGGCGTCGCGGGTCGGGATGACCGCCGAGACTCTCTCCCGCACCCTCCAACTCCTCGCCGACAACGGTCTCCACGTGCGCGGCAATCGCATCCTGGTGAAGGACCGGCCCAAGATCGAGAAGTTCTGCGGTCCCGATCCCTATCCCGATCGCAGCGAGACCTCCCTCGGCGTCTTTGCCTTGTGAGCTAGCGGCCGAGAATCAGGAGCAGCGCGAAGACGAAGGCGCCGAGCCCGAGCGCCAGTAACGGCTCTCGCGATCCTCGGGCAGCTCCTCCTTGAGGACGTTGAGCAGGATTCCGCCGGCGAGGAACGCGAAGATGCTCGCAACCGCGACCGCGGAAACGGCAACGGCCAGCCCCGCTGCCCAGCCGAGCAGCGGCGCGGCGGCCAATATCCATCGCCCCTTGTCATCATAGGCCCGGCCATGGTCCTGGCGCAGGCCCTGGTCGTTGACGACGAAGTGAAGCCCGAGCGCAACGCCATAGATGATCAGGCCGCGCGTGTCGGCTTCCTCCCGGTGCACGAGCAGATATCCGATCAAGGCGCTGTAGATTGCGTAGGCGCCGAGATGGACCCAGAAGACCGGAGCCCGCGGGTGTGGCTTCCCGGGCCCCGCCTTGCCCCTGCCGCCGTGGGCGGAACGCACCATCCTGTCGAGGCCGTAGAAGAGGACGAGCCCGGCGAGCGCGGTCAGGTAGACGTGCAGCCCAAGCGCGCCGCCTTCGTCCGCCGACAGGTGCCGCAGGCTCTCCTCCTGCTTCTGCGCGAGTTCCGGCAGGACGTGCACGAAGACATAAGCGAGAGAGACTCCGCCCGAGAGAGAAAGCCAGATGCTGCGCGGCGTCTTCTGGAGGAACCGGAGATATTTGCCGAGGACATGGACCAGCGCGAAACAAAGCGCGACCGACAGGGTCACCAGCGGCGTCTCGGCCATCGCTTCTCTCTCCTTTCCAGCTTTGCAGGTCCTGTCCTGAAACCGCGCCCACCCGGCGCAAGTGTCCGCGATTGATCTTGGTCAAGCCACCGCGACCGAAGACGGCAGCCTCGCCCGGTCCGAACCGCCCCATTGGACGTAGGCGGCCGAGGCGGGCTGCGCTTGACCTTGGACAAGCTTTGGAACGGCGACTCTCCCTAACCGTCTAATTGGCACACACGAGATGGAAGGAGGTGACGGATGGACGGCGGGAGCGGGGGAATGCTGGTGCGCTCGATTGACCTCGAGGACGCCGACCGATCCTATTTTCTCAAGCGAGCCGAGGCTGAGCTCGAGCAGGCCCAGACATCCTCGGATCCACAGGCCGTGCGATGCCACTACGAGCTAGCGGGCCTTTATCTGGACCTCGTCTACAACGAGGAAGCTTTGTCCGGGTGGAAGCTCAGTCGCTCCTCCGAGACCGCTCCGTCCGAGGACGCGGCCGGGAAAGCGCATCCCGGGGCCATCCTGCTCGATTTTGCGCAGATCTTGCGGCGTCCGCTTCCCGTATCGCTGCAGCTTCTGCCCATCACGCGCCGCCCATGAGGCCTTATCGAGAGCTAGCGCACGCCACGCGGCGCTAGCGCTCCGCCGCTCGTCAGCGGCGCCGTGCGTCCCTAGCCTCTCCCCATCTCCCCAACATGAGGGCGGCGGCCGCCGCGCCGAGACCGTCCATCAGCAAATCTATGAGGGTGTCGGTCCGGTCGCCGATGATCCCGATGGCCCATTCAAAAAATTCCCAGGCGAGACCGGCGAGTAGCCCGGTTCCCAGCAGCGCCAGATAGCGGACCGGGGCGGCGGTGGAGCGGCTCAGGCCGGAATGCCCCCAGAGGCCGGCGGCAAGGCATAGCGTCCCGATCGATAAAGCGTGGACCCCCTCGTCATATAGCGCGATGGTGCGATAGAGATTCAGGACATAGCCGAGCAGGTTTAGTCCCGCCGATGCCACGATCAGAGCCGCGGTGGCCCATTCGAGCCCCCGCTCGCCTCCCGGCCTAAGGGGTGCAGACTTGGAGTCGGAGCGGGCAGTCGCCGGCCCCTGGTGATCCGACGGTCGTGCGGGGGCGGCAGGCGCCGGTGTGGGTTTCACCGCCCTGGTCAATCTGAAGCTGCGCGGGTTCGCTCGAGCAATTTCGCGAGCGTGAGGTCGATCATCGCCTGCTCGCTGGCTGCAAGCGCCGGCGGAGCCACTTCGCCGGCGGCATCGATGGCAGAGCTCATCCGGGCGTGGATGAGCTTCAGGTCGCGCGGCTCAACGATCGAGAGGCGGGCGAGAAGCTCGAGAATGGTCGAAATAGCACTGAAATTGGCCGTGGCACGGCGAGCAAAGACAGCTCCGGTCCGCTCAGCTGCAGGCTACCACCGGCCGCCGATTCGCGGACCGCCTCACTCCTCGCCGTGCAGAAACAATCGATCACAACAGGCCAATGGGCATCCCGCATCAGCGTTCCGCGTCTTGACGCGGATCAATTCGCCGGCGGCAGGATGGTGACGGCACCACAAAGGCAATAGGATAAGGCCGAACAGACGGACGCCTCCCTTGGACTACCAACGCGTTTTTGCGCAGGCGATCGAGCGGCTGCATGCCGAAGGGCGCTATCGCGTCTTCATCGACATCCTGCGCAACAAGGGCGCCTACCCCAATGCGCGCTGCTTCGCCGGCCATAACGGCCCGAAGCCGATCACGGTGTGGTGCTCGAACGACTATCTGGCGATGGGCCAGCATGAGACCGTGGTCGAGGCGATGGAGGAGGCGCTTCACGATTGCGGAGCGGGCTCCGGCGGCACCCGCAATATCGGCGGCAACACGCATTACCATATCGAGCTGGAGGCCGAGCTCGCGGACCTTCACGGCAAGGAAGGCGCCCTCCTCTTCACCTCGGGCTACATCTCGAACGAGGCGACTCTCTCGACCCTCGGCAAGCTCCTGCCCGGCTGCATCATCTTCTCGGACGAACTCAATCACGCCTCGATGATCGCGGGAATCCGCACCTCGGGCTGCGAGAAGAAGGTGTTCCGGCACAATGACCTCGATCATCTCGAGGCGCTGCTGGCCGAGGCGGATCCGGAGGCGCCGAAGCTGATCGCCTTCGAGAGCGTCTATTCGATGGACGGCGACGTCGCGCCGATCGCCGACATTTGCGACCTCGCCGACAAGTATAACGCATTGACCTATCTCGACGAGGTCCACGCCGTCGGCATGTACGGCCCGCGCGGCGGCGGCATCTCGGAGCGCGACGAGGTCGCCCATAGGCTGACCGTGATCGAAGGCACGCTCGGCAAGGCGTTCGGCGTGATGGGCGGCTAT
>VBAE01000011.1 GCA_005882415.1 Alphaproteobacteria bacterium
CCACCTCGCTGTCGCCGGTGCTGGTCGCCGGGGCGCTTGCCAGCGTCCGCCATTTGAAGGCGTCGAGCGAGGAGCGCGAGGCCCAGCAGGCCGGCGCGGCGCGGCTGAAGGCGCTGTTCGCCGACGCGGGCCTGCCGGTGATGCCGTCCACCACCCACATCGTCCCGCTGATGGTCGGCGATCCTTTGAAGGCCAAGCGGATCAGCGACATCCTGCTCGCCGAATACGGCATCTACGTCCAGCC
>VBAE01000226.1 GCA_005882415.1 Alphaproteobacteria bacterium
TCTCCAGCGGCCTTGTGGTGCCGCGGCCTTCCGACAGCGTCGTCCCTTCCAGCATCACCGTCCCGGCATAGGCGCGGGCCATCCACAAATTGGGGGCGTTGGGGCTCGGGTTGATCCACACGCGCTCGCCGAGCGGCCAGCCATAACCGGGGGCCGCGGCGGGGTCGTAGCCTTCCATCGTCACCACCTGATAGTCGACGTCGAGCCCGCGCGTCTCGATGAACCACCGGCCGAGCTCGCCAAGGGTGAGGCCGTGGCGCATCGGCATCGGGCCGGCGCCGACGAAGCTCTCCCAGCCGGGGCGAAGGGTCAGGCCCTCGACCGGGCGGCCGGCGGGGTTGGGGCGGTCGAGCACCCAGACCGCCTTTTTGTGCTCGGCCGCGGCTTCGAGGACGTAGAGCAGGGTGGTGATGAAGGTGTAGATCCGGCAGCCGAGGTCCTGAAGGTCGACGAGGAGGACGTCGAACGTGCCCATCGACTGGCCGGTGGGACGGCGGACCTCGCCATAGAGGCTGAAGATCGGGACTCCGAGCAGAGGATCGGTGAAATCCTCGGTCTCGACCATATTGTCCTGCTTGTCGCCGCGAAGGCCGTGCTGCGGGCCGAAGGCGGCGCTCACCCTCATCCCCGGGCAGGCGGCAAGGGCGTCGAGCGACGGGGTGAGGTCCTCGGTGACCGAGGCAGGATGGGCGAGCAAAGCCACCCTCTTGCCTTCGAGCGGGCGGCGAAGGGCGGGGTCGGCGAGGAGGCGGTCGATACCGAAGTTCATGAAGGTGTCGCTCAGGCTGCTGGGAGGGAGAGGCGGAAGGCGGCGGAGTTGTGGAAATCGGCTCTACCCGGCGGATGGGCGAGCGCCCACCAGCTTTTCGACCCTTCGCAGGTTTCAATCACGGCGCTGAGGTTGAGCCGCCAGTCCCCCGAGGGAAGGCCGGAGATGCGGGCGGTGAGTTCGAAGCGGGCGCGCGTCCCGGAGGTTTCGACGGCGGGAGGCGGGATGGCGGCATTCTCCATCCCCTCGCGATAGGCCGCGAAGGCGTAGGCGGCCCAGGCGCTGGAGGGCGAGAGGTTGATCTCGTGGTAGCCCGGCCCCTCCCCTGCCAGGACGAAAGCTTCGAAGCAGCTGTGCTGCCAAAGGCCGTCCGCGCGCACCGGAGGCGCCGGAGCCGGCAGGAGCAGCGAGCCGACGTCGCCGCTCACCACATAATGCAGCCGAAGCCCATCCGAACCCTCGCGCACCGCCTCCGCCTCGATCGCGATCGATGGCGGGGTGCAGTCCGGGTGCGGGTGGAGACGAAGCATCGGCGCGCTGCCTAGCATCCGCGGCGGCCCCACGCGAGCCGCTCAGGCGGCGCGGCGGAAGCGGCCTTTCACGCGGAGGCGGGCGGCGGCGGCCCCGAACGGGCCTCCGTCGGCGAGCGGCAGCGGGCTTCCGCAGCAGGCGCATTCCGCGGCGTGGCGGCCGATGAACCATTGGCCTCCGCCGCAATCCGGGCATTGCCCGCTTCCCCGAGTGCCTTGGCTAGCATGGAGAAGGTGAATCGAAACCGCTGTTTCGCGCCAAAAACAAAGGATTTCCGCGCCGTTGCGGCGGGGACACAGGGGGCTAGCCGAGCGCCTTCTTGAGAAGCTCGTTGACCACCGCCGGGTTGGCCTTGCCCTGCATCGCCTTCATCGTCTGGCCGACGAAAAAGCCGAACAATTTGTCCTTGCCGCCGCGATAGTCGGCGACCTTGTCCTGATTGGCGGCGAGCACGTCGGCGATGACCTTGTCGATCGCGCCGGTGTCGCTGGTCTGCTTGAGGCCGCGCTCCTCGACGATCGCGCCCGGGTCCTGGCCGGTTTCGAGCATGATCTCGAACACCTGCTTGGCGAGCGTCCCGGAGAGGGTGCCGTCGGCGGTGAGGCGGATGAGCTCGCCGGCCTGGGCCGGGGAGACGGGGCTGTCCTCGATGCTTCGGCCGAGGCGGTTCAAGGCGCCGAACAATTCGCTGGTCACCCAGTTCGACGCGCGGCCGGCATGTTCCTCGCCGACGCTGTCCAGCACCGCCTCGAACCAGCGGGCGGTGGTGACGTCGGCGGTGAGGACGCTGGCATTATAGGGCGTCAGGCCGAGCACCGATTCGTAGCGGCGGCGCTTGGCGTCGGGGAGCTCGGGCAGGCTGGCGCGGCAATCGGTGAGGAAATCGTCGGTCAGCTCTACGGGCAGCAGATCCGGATCGGGGAAGTAGCGATAGTCGTGCGCTTCCTCCTTGGAGCGGAGCGAGCGGGTCTCTGCCTTGTCCGGGTCCCAGAGGCGGGTTTCCTGGACGATATTGCCGCCGCCCTCCAAAACGTCGACCTGGCGGTTCGCCTCATATTCGATCGCGGCCATGATGAAGCGGACCGAATTGACGTTCTTGGTCTCGGTTCGGGTGCCGAACTCCGCTCCGGGCTTGCGCACCGAGACGTTGACGTCGGCGCGCATCGAGCCCTGCTCCATATTGCCGTCGCACGAGCCCACATAGCGCAGAATCGCTCTCAATTTGCGGATATAAGCCCCTGCTTCTTCGGGAGAACGCATGTCGGGCTTGGAGACGATCTCCATCAAGGCAACGCCCGAGCGATTGAGGTCGACATAGGAGAAGCTGGGATGCTGGTCGTGCATCAGCTTGCCGGCGTCCTGCTCGAGATGGATGCGCTCGATGCCGATGCGCTTGGCCGAGCTCTCGTCCTTGTCGTCGGCCAGGATCTCGATCTCGCCCTCGCCGACGATCGGGTGGTAGAGCTGGCTGATCTGATAGCCCTGGGGGAGATCGGCGTAGAAATAATTCTTCCGGTCGAAGCGCGACCAGGGGTTGATCCGCGCCTCAAGCGCCATGCCGGTGCGCACCGCCTGGCGGATGCACTCGGCGTTCGGCACCGGCAGCATGCCGGGCATGGCCGCGTCGACCAGGCTGACCTGCGTGTTCGGCTCGGCCCCGAACTCCGTCGAAGCGCCCGAGAAGAGCTTCGCCGCGGAGGTCACCTGGGCGTGGACCTCGAGGCCGATCACGACCTCCCACTCGCCCGTCGCACCGTGGATTCGATAGCTGGACATTACCACCAAGCCTCCGGACGAGCAGTGAAGCCGGCTCGCTCCTCGAAAGCCAAAGCCGCGTTCAAGACGGACTGTTCGTCGAGGGCGCGGCCGATGAGCTGGAGGCCGAGGGGGAGGCCTTCGGCGTTGAGGCCGGCGGGGACGCTGATGGCTGGGAGGCCGGCGAGGCTTGCGGGGACTGCGAAGACGTCGTTCAGATACATGGCAATCGGGTCGTCCGACTTCTCGCCGAGCCCGAAGGCGGCGCTCGGCGCGGTCGGGGTGAGGAGCAGGTCGACCTCGGCGAAGGCGCGTTCGAAATCGCGGGCGATCAGGGCGCGGACCTTCTGAGCCTGATTGAAATACGCGTCGTAAAAGCCTGCGGACAAAACATAAGTGCCGATCATGATCCGGCGCTTCACCTCGGCGCCGAAGCCGGCGGCGCGGGTCGCCTCGTACATATCGGTCAAATTGCCGTTCTGAGGCGCGACGCGGCGGCCGTAGCGCACCCCGTCATAGCGGGCGAGGTTGGACGAGGCCTCGGCCGGGGCGATGATGTAATAGGTCGGGAGCGCATATTTCGTGTGGGGACGCCGTCGATGCGGTATTCCTTGGGGATGCCGATGCGCTTGCCGCGGATGTCCGAGGAGAGGTTCGCTTCCCAGGCGGGCACCGGAAGCTCGAGCGAGGTCGAATCCTTCGGGTCGAAGCCGGCCATCGCTTCCAGCATGATCGCGCAGTCGCGGACGTCGCGGGCCATCGGGCCGGCCTGGTCGAGGCTGGAGGCGAAGGCGACCATGCCCCAGCGCGAGCAGCGGCCGTAGGTCGGCTTGATGCCGGTGATGCCGACGAAGGCGGCGGGCTGGCGGATCGAGCCGCCGGTGTCGGTGCCGGTGACGCCGGGCGCGAGGCGCGCGGCGACCGCGGAGGCCGAGCCGCCCGAGCTTCCGCCCGGGGTCAAAGCCGCATTGCCGCCGTCGTTCCTGCGCCAGGGCGAGAGGACCGGGCCCCAGGCGCTGGTCTCGTTGGACGAGCCCATCGCGAACTCGTCCATGTTCAATTTGCCGAGCATCCCGGCGCCGGCGGCGAGGAGGTTGCCGGAGACGGTCGATTCGTAGACCGGCTCGAAGCCTTCGAGTATCCGGCTTCCGGCGGTGGTCTGGACGCCCTTGGTGGCGAACAGGTCCTTGATCCCGAGCGGAACGCCGGAGAGCGGCTTCAGATCGCCCGAGGCGCGCGCCTTGTCGGCCGCGTCGGCGGCGGCGAGGGCGATTTCGGGCGTCTCGACGGTGAAGGCGTTCAGCGCCCTCCCCCTCTCGACCGCGGCGTCGAACGCCTCGGCCACTTCGCGGGCGGAGAAATCGCCGCCGCGCACCCCGTCGCGGATCGCCGCGATGCCGAGATCGGTGAGGCCGGACATTATTCGATCACCTTGGGGACGGCGAAGAAGCCGTGCTCGGCGACCGGCGCGTTGGCGAGCACGTCCTCGCGGATGCCGCCGTCGGTGACGACGTCGTCGCGCAGGCGCAGGGCGTTGGGGATTACCGCGGTCATCGGCTCGACGCCCGAGACGTCGACCTCCTGAAGCTGCTCGACCCAGCCGAGGATATTGTTCAGCTCGGGCGCCAGCGCCTCGACCTCGGCATCGCTGACTGCGATCCGGGCAAGGCGGGCGATGTGGCGGACGGTGGAGGCGTCGACGGTCATGATGGGGGTGGCGCTAGCATTCGTGCTGCGCTGCATCAAGAACGGCGGGCGCTATTCGAAGACTTCACCCACAGGCTGGCCGCCGATGAAGAGCTGCCTGCGCTTCACCTCGCGCAATTCCACCTCGCCGCGGGTCAGAGCCGCGCGCATCCGGGCGATCTCCTCCTTCTGCTTCGTCGGGGGGGCCATCGCAGGATCGGGCGCATCGCTCCATGTCACGCCCTTGCGGTAGAAGGTCGTCGTCGAGGGCTCGCATGTCCTTGTCGCCGACATAGACCCGAGTCTTGATCGCGCCGGCGAGCTCGGGCGGCAAGGGCGTGGGGGCGGGAAGGATGCGCAACCTGCCGATCGCCTTCTCGCGCGCCTCGACTTCGGCCGGCCGGGCGAGGTCCCATTTATTCTTCGCCTTCAGCGCCTCGGCGGCGCGGGCGCGGATGTCGGCATTGGCACTTTGGTCGCGCAGCCTCTCGAGGGCGCGCACGCCAGCGGGCCCGAACTCGAAGCGCAGCGCGGGCCAGTCGAAACGCTGCGGGGTGACTCGGCCCGATTCGAGGCGGGCGACCTGGCTGCTGACCGAGAGGGCTCCGAACGGTACGATGGGAAGCGCCAGGACCAAAGCGAGGAGGCAGAGGCCGATGGCGATGACGATGTTGTAGCGGCGCACGCGTTCGGCCCAGCCGCTTCGGCCGATGACCAAAGCTGCGACGTAGGCCAGTGCACAGACCAGCGCGATGCCGACGAAGACGGCGGCCCACAGGCGCTCGGGGGTGAGGCCATATTGGCCGATTCGAAGCCCGGTCGAGACGGCGGCGACGATGGCGAGCGGGAGGATCGCTCCGGCCAGCGCCATCGCCGACCAGCGCAGCGGCCGCGCCTTGGCTTCCTCTTCCGGCCCGTTGCCGATGACGGCGTTGGCGAGGACGATCGCGCCCACGATGCAGGTGAGAAGGATCGGGGTCGTCGACTTGGTCTCGTTCCACAAAGGCGCGAGCCCGGTGAAGGGCAGAGCGAGCAGGAAGAAGACCAGACCGAAAGCGAGGATCGGCGCGAGCACGGAGAGCACCGCCATCACCACCCGCTGGAGGAGGAGCAGGATCTTGTCGCGGTCCCGCAGCAACCCGATGGCGGCGCCGAGCGCTCCGCCGAGGATCGTCCAGAGGAACCAGGGCTTGTCCATCAGCCGGCGCAGCAGATCCAGCCCGATCAGGTCGAACAGCCCCCCGAGCAGCAGCAGAAGCAGGAGGACGATGGCCAGGAAGCCCCAGGAGGCGCACCACAGCACGACATTGCCCCAGGCGTGGCCGTGGACCGACCGATAGTCGAAGCGAAACCTGCCCGAATCGCGTGCCGACTGGAGCAAAGGCGCCGCGACCGCGACCGCGAAGACCGAGGAGGCGAATTGCCAGGTCTCGCTCGAGCCCCATTCATCCCCGCTGCCGTTCCAATAAGCGACGAAGCCGGTGACTGCGCCGGCGGCCAGGGCTCCGGCGACCGACCAGGTCCAGCGCAGCCGCTCGACGGTGAAGGCGAAGACGAGGCCCGCCACGCCGAGCGCCACCGCGAGCGACATTCTGAGCGGCTCGCCGACATGCTGGCCCTCGGTCTCGCCGTCGAGGAGGAAGTGGATGGCGAGCCCCGTCGCGGCCCCCAAAGCCAGCAGGAACACCGCCCGAAGCGGCCATGCCGGATGCTCGCTCGCCCGCTCTTCGTCCATATTCTCTCCCCTGCCCGTGGGCAGACTGCGCCATGCGCGGCCGCTTCGCAAATCACGCCGCGCTTGCATCCTTGTTTGGCATAGGCTTGTGCAGCGGCGATGGAGCTTCGGAGGATTTGATGCTGGCGCGCCGTTTCCTGTGGGTCGTGGCGGGCCTCGTCATGCTGGTGCTCGCCGGGGCGCTGGCGATGCGGCTGTTCGGAACCGAGTTCATGCGGATCGCCATGATCCCCTCGGGCGCGTTCGAAAGCGGTCCGCCGGCGCCGACCGGGGCTTATGCCAAGGCCGACATGTGGATCGCCCGGCCGGACATCGCCGGCAACCCGTCGCTGTGGACTCCGCCGGGGCTGGCGCGGGGCGATAAGCCAACGGCCTCGGTTTTCTTCATCCACCCGACCAGCTACCTTGAGAAGTCGCGCTGGAATGCGACCTTGGACGACAAGGATTCGCAGTGGCGGGCGAGCCTGTTCGTCCGGAGCCAGGCAAGCGCGTTCAACGGCATCGGCCGGGTCTGGGCGCCGAAATATCGCCAGGCGACCTTCGGGGCCTTCCTCACCACCCGCGCCGACGCCCAGAAGGCGCTCGACTTCGCCTATCGCGACGTCGCCGCCGCCTTCGAGGAATTCCTCCGCGAGGCGCCGAAGGATTCCCCGATCATCCTTGCGGGACACAGCCAGGGCAGTCTTCACCTGGTCCGACTGCTCAGGGAGCGCATCGCGGGCCATCCCGAGGCGAAGCGGGTTGCCGCGGCTTATGCGGTGGGCTGGCCGATCTCAGTGTCGGCGGACCTGCCCTCGCTCGGCCTCCCAGCCTGCGCGAAGGCTGACGATTCGGGCTGCGTGCTGAGCTGGCAGAGCTTCGGCGAGCCGGCCGACCCCAAGATGATCACCGACGTCTACGACGCCTCGTCCGGCCCCACCGGCGTGTCGCGGGCGGGATCGCCGATGCTCTGCGTCAACCCGCTCACCGGCACCCGCGACTCCGACGCCCCCGCCAGCGCCAATCTCGGCACCCTCGTCCCCAATGCCGAGCTCACCGAAGGCCATCTCCAGGCCGGCGCCGTCCCCGCCCGCTGCGACGTCCGCGGCTTCCTGCTGATCGGCGACAAGGCCCCCGACCTCGGCAGCTACGTGCTCCCGGGAAACAACTACCACGTCTACGACTACGCCCTGTTCTGGTCGAACATCCGCGCGGATGCGGCACGGCGGCTGGCGGCGTTCACGAAGCGATGAGTGGGCTCCCGGTCACCGCGTCCGTGCGCGACTTCCGGGACGCGCTTCCCGAAGGTGGCCGTCTGCTCGGGATGGACGTCGGGACCAAGACCATCGGCTTGGCGCTGTGCGACGACCGCTGGACGATCGCGACCCCGGCGCAATTGCTCCACCGCGCCAAGTTCACCGCCGATCTCGCCAGGCTGAAGGCGCTCGGCGAGGCGGAGCGGGTGAAGGGGCTGGTCGTCGGGCTTCCGCTGAACCTCGACGGAAGCGATTCGCCGCGCACCCAGGCGGTGCGCGCCTTTGCCCGCAACCTCGCCCCGCTCGGCCTGCCGCTGCTGCTCTGGGACGAGCGCTGGTCGACGCAGGCGGTGACCCGCACCCTGCTCGACGCCGACGCCAGCCGCGCCCGCCGCGCCGAGCTGGTCGACAAGATGGCCGCCGCCTACATCCTCCAGGGCGCGATCGACGCGCTTACGATGGGTTGAGGGGCCTTGCTGCACCCCGCGCCCGCTTCTAGACCCCGCACTCGATGACCGCTTTTCCGCACCGCCATCTGCTCGGCATCGACCAGCTCTCGGCCGACGACGCGCTGCTGATCCTCGACGAGGCGGAGCCGTGGATCGGGTTCAATAGGGGCAAGCGCAAGCAGGACGGGCGGCTTGCGGGGCTGACCCAGTTCAACGTCTTCTTCGAAAATTCGACGCGCACGCTCTTCTCGTTCGAAGTGGCGGGGAAAAGGCTCGGGGCGCAGGTGGCGAATTTCCATGCGGCGGGGTCGAGCGTCCAGAAGGGCGAGAGCCTGATCGACACCGCTTTGACCCTGGACGCGATGCAGCCGGACGTGATGGTGGTGCGCCATTCGCAGATCGGGGCGGCGGCGGATGTTTCCGAGGCGGTGGGCTGCCCGGTGATCAATGCGGGCGACGGGACGGGTGAGCATCCGACCCAGGCGCTGCTCGACGCCTTGACCATGCGCAGGCGCAAGGGGCGGATCGAAGGGCTGAAGGTCGCGATCTGCGGCGATATCAGACACAGCCGGGTGGCGGGATCGAACCGGCGGCTGCTGCCGATGCTCGGCGCGGAGCTCAGGCTGGTCGGGCCCCCTGCCCTGCTCCCCGACGACAGCCGCGGCCTTCCGACCTTCACCGACCTCGACGAGGGCATTGCCGGCGCCGACGTGGTGATGATGCTTCGGATACAGCGGGAGCGGATGGAGGAGAGCGTCTCCGGCTCACTGGCCGACTTCCACGCGCTCTACGGGCTGACCCGGGAGCGGCTCGACCGGGCGGCGCCGGACGCGCTGGTGATGCACCCGGGGCCGATGAACCGCGGGGTAGAGATCGAAGGCAGTCTGGCGGACGATCCGGAGCGCTCGGCCATCCGCGAGCAGGTCGAGGCGGGCGTTGCGGTTCGCATGGCGTGCCTGGACCTGCTGACGCGCGAGCGGCGGGGCTAAAGAAGAAGGGCGGCCACCGCGAGGCGACCGCCCTTCCGGGGAATTCAGTTAAATCAGGCGCGGCGGCCGTCGTAGCGGGAGGCCCAGCGGACCGGGGCGTCGCCCGCGGTGGCGCGGACGAAGCAGGCGCCGCCATGGGCGCGGACCGAGGCGCAAATCTTCGACGCATCGGCATGGCTTTCGAAGCCGGCGACCGAGAGGCGGTGGAACTTGCCCTTGCCGGGGATGGAGACGGTGGTGCTGCGCGGCTGATGGCCCGACAGGCCGTAGCGGCGATAGGCGGACGCCCAGGCGCGCTCGACTCCGGCCGGCGAGCTGTAGGCGCCGATCTGGACCACGAAGCGGCCCTCGCCGCCGGACGAAGCCACCCGCGGCGCGAGGCGCTGCGGCGGAGCGATCGGAGCGATGCTGGCAAGGCGGACCTTGGCCGGCTCAGGATTGACGAGGGCGCGGACGGCCGGCGCGAAGCTCGGCTCGGGCGCGGCGACGGCAGGCGCGCTTTCCGGAAGAACCGGCGGCGGCGTGTCGGCGATCACCGAAGGCGCGGGAACGTCGGTCGCGACGGCAGGCGTTGCAGCCGATTCCCAGGCGGCAACGTCGGCCTGAGCGAGCTGGACGGACGGCGCGGCCGGAGCCGGCTCGGCCTTGGGGGCCGGAGCTTCGACCGGCTCGGCGGCTGCAAAGGCGGTGTTATCGGCCTGGACCGGCGCCAGAGCGAGGCGGACCGGCTGGCCCGAATCGGCGACCGGACGGACCCCAAGAAGCCCGGCGATCTGGTCGGCGGGCGCGGACGGAGACGCGAGCGCGGCCCATTGCTGGAGCCGGCCGGAAAGGTCGGCGGGCGAGACGTCCTGAGCGGCCACGGCCCGCGCCTTCTGCCAGTCGCCGGCGAAGGCGTAGGCAAGGGCGAGGTTCTGGCGGATCCGCGGCGTCGCGCCGGCGGCCCGGGCGGCGGGCTCGAGGATCGAGATCGCGCGGTTGGGCTGACCGGCGAGCGCATAAGCGAGGCCGATGTCGCCGGCCGGTGCCGTCGCAGCCAGCGAATCGAGGCGGGCGAGCGCGACGTCGCCGCGGCCAATCGCCACTTCCGCGAGCGCGGCCTGGAGACCTGCGCGGACATTGGCGGGATCGAGGCTCAGCACGTCGCCGAAGGTGGTGGCGGCGGACTGGAAGCGGCCGTTCTTCATATAGAGGTCGGCGAGAAGCATCCGGTAACCGACGTCGCGGGGCGCGAGCGCGACCGCTTTCTCGGCGAGGTCGAGCGCCTTCGCATAGTCGCCCGTCTTGCCGGCCTCAGTCGCGTCGGCGAAGATCCGCCCGGCGTCCTGGTCGGCTTTGGCGGTGCGGGCGGTGACCAGCCCCGCGCGGCCGGCTTCGATCGCCGGGCTGCACGCCACCATGGTGGTTGCCAGGACCAGGCTCGAAGCCGCGAATTTGATGCCCATCCGGTTCATCTTGTCATTCCTCCCGATCAACCCGCGCGCTTGCCATGATCGTTGGCCACCCGGCGGGCGAGCGCATCGACCTCCGGAAGCTCCTTCAGAAGCGCGTCCACCGCCTCGGTAACCAGCAGCTGGGCCGAACGGCCGGTGACTGCGCAGGCGAGGCGGAGTTTCAAATGCCGCTCCGCATCGAGGCGGAGGGTGAAGGCGGACTTGGCCCGCGCCGGAACCGCGGCCTTGGAAGGCTTGCGGCTGCGCGGACGCGGCGCCGGAAGCGAGACCACCGAAGCCTGGGGCTCGGGCACATGCTCGGGCTCGGGCGCCTCTTCGATCTCGGCTTCGGGTTCGAACTCAGCCTCAGGTTCCGGGGCGAAATGCGCCTCCAGCACCCTTTGCTGCTCGACCACCGGCGGCTCCTCATAGTCCGACTCTTCGACCGCATGCGGCCTCGGGCGTCCGCCCGGAGCGGGGGTCAGCCCGGTCACCGGATTGGGGAGCTGCTCCTGATAGGGGTCGTGGGCGTGGCCCATGTCGTTCCAGCCGAGATCCTCGAATTGCTGCGCGACCTGGCCGAAAGCGGCCGGGCGCATGGCGGGCTTGGCGCCGCCTTTGCGGGCCAGAAGGCCCGAGGAGAGAGAGGCGTAAGGCCTTGCTTCGCTCGTCATCTTGCGTCGCTCCCCTTACTGGCCGACGACGCGGCGGCCGAAGCCCACCGCACGGGGAGCGCTCGAATGCGGCGTATAGCCGCCCGGCGAGGCGAACACCGTCCGGCGGAAATTCTTTTCCAGCCGGTCGGAGATATAGTCCCAGAGATCGCGGACCTCGGCGGCCGACTTTCCCTTGGGATCCACCTCCATCACCGTCCGGCCGTCGATCATCGAGGCTGCGAAATCGGTGCGGTGGTGGAGGGTGACCGGGGCGACGGTGCCGTGCTGCGACAATGCGACCGCGGCTTCGTAGGTGATCTTGGCCTTGGGGGTCGCCGCGTTGACGACGAAGATCAAAGGCTTTCCGGCGCGCTCGCAGATGTCGACGGTGGCGCCGACGGCGCGAAGGTCGTGCGGGCTCGGCCGGGTCGGGATGATGACCAGTTCGGCCACCTGGATGACGCTCTGGATCGCCATGGTGATCGCCGGCGGCGTATCGATGACGGCGAGCTTGAAGCCCTGCTGGCGAAGGATTTCGAGGTCGGCGCCGAGCCGTGCCACGGTGGTCTGCGCGAATGCGGGCATGTCCGCCTCGCGCTCGTTCCACCAGTCGGCGAGCGAGCCTTGCGGATCGATGTCGATCAGACAGACCGGACCGGAGCCGGCAAGCTGGGCCTGCACGGCCAGATGGCCGGACAGGGTGGTCTTGCCCGATCCACCCTTCTGCGACGATAGTGCCAGAACGCGCATGTTTTCCCCTCGGCTCGCGACTTGCTTTGGGTGGACTGCACCGGGTCTGGCTAAAATCCGGTTAACGCGCGGCGCACTTCTGCTCCTATTCCCGCCCCGCCGCACTTTTATGCTAAGTGCCCGTTAACCCTTCCCGATTAGGACGGCAGGCAACATATTCACGCCCGTTTCGAAAGGCATATGATGAAAGTTCCGGCCCGGCATCTGATCGTCGCTGCGGCGGCAGGATCCATCCTCGCCGCAAGCGCCCCTGTCCTGCTCCAGGCGGCCGCCGCCCCCCCGGGCGCTCCCGCGGGCGGCGTCAAGGCAGGCGTCGACGCGTGGCAGACCGGCGCCTTCGGGCGCGCGATCGAGATATGGCGTCCGCTCGCCAACCAGGGCGATCCCGACGCGCAGTTCAACATGGGCCAGGCCTATAAGCTCGGCCGGGGGGTCCCCGCCGATCTCGGAATCGCCCAGAGCTGGTATCAGAAGGCGGCGCAGCAGGGCCATCCGCAGGCGCAGGCGAATCTGGGCCTGATCCTGTTCCAGAACGGCAATCGCGAGGCCGCGATCCCCTGGCTGAAGAAGGCCGCGGACGCCGGCGATCCGCGGGCGCAATACGTCCTCGGCACCGCTTATTTCAACGGCGATTTGATCGGCAAGGACTGGGTCCGGGCCTATGCGATGATGAGCCGCGCCGCCTCGGCCGGCCTTCCCCAGGCGGCGACCAACCTCGCCGCGATGGACAATCTCATTCCGCTCGCCCAGCGCCAGCAGGGCCTCGCTTTGGCCCAGCGCTCCGGCGCGCCCGGGCCGGCGGCAGCCCCGCAGCAGCCCGGCAAGCCGCAGCCGCGGCCGGCGAACAGCTCGAGCGGGGCGATCCAGGCGGCTCCGACGGCGGTGGCAGTCCGTACGCCTGCAGCGCCTCCGGTGGCTCGCCCAGCGGCGGCAGGCGGCTGGCGGGTGCAGCTCGGCGCCTTCTCGACCCCCGCCAATGCGAAGAAGCAGTGGGACGCGATCCGCGGCCGCGTCGCCGGCCTCGGCGCGCTTCAGCCTTATTTCGTGCCAGCGGGCGCAGTGACTCGGCTCCAGGCCGGCACCGTGGCGAACCGCGCTGTCGCCGACCGGATCTGCGCCTCGGCCAAGGCTGCAGGGAGCGCCTGCTTCCCGGTCGCGGGCTAGGCTTAACGGAATTTTCGCCCCTCCCCATTAGGATGGCGTCAAGCAGCCTGAAGGGGAGTGGGTTATGGGGGCGATCGGCAGGATCGGATCGGAAACGGCGATGGTGTCGCGCTGGCGCCGCCGCCGGATGTGCGTCCTGATCGACGAGCGTCCCGCCCCGGCGGGCCTCCGCGACATCAGCTCGACCGGCGCCTTCCTCGAGACCGTCGTCCGCCCCGAGCTCGGCCGGAGCGTCGAGCTCCACCACCCGGAAGCCGGCGCGATCGAAGGCGTGGTCGAAAGCCACGAACAAAGCGGCATCCGCCTCTCTTTCCCCTGCACCGACCGTTCCATGGCCTTCGCCGTGGCGGCGATCGTCTCGGATATGACCGCTTAGGCCTCCCACTCGCTCCGGGCGTAGCCGGCGGCATAAAGAAGCGCCGTCAGATCATTGTGCTCGATCCTGGCCCCCGCAGCAGCAGCCGCGGCGGGCTTGGCGTGATAGGCGACGCCCAGGCCGGCGGCTTCGATCATCGGGATGTCGTTGGCGCCGTCGCCGATTGCCAAGCTGTCCTCCAGCCCTAATTCCCGCTCCGCCGCCGCGTCGAGCAGCGCCTGGCGCTTGGTCAGCGCGCCGACGATCGGCGCTTCCACTTCGCCCGTGAGGCGCCCGTCTTCGATCACCAGCCGGTTCGCAATCGCACGGTGGAAGCCGAGCTCTTCCGCCACCGGTTCGGCAAAACGCGTGAAGCCCCCTGAGACGATGAGGCAATATGCCCCGTCCCGCCTAAGCGTCCGCACCAGGGCGCGGGCGCGGGGTGTGGCCCGCACCCGCTCCGCCCGGCAAAGGTCGATCGTCGACGCGTCCAGCCCCTTGAGCAGCTTTACCCGCGCCCGGAGCGCCGCCTCGAACTCGAGCTCGCCACGCATCGCCCGCTCGGTCACCTCGGCGATCTCGGCCTTCAGCCCGGCATAATCGGCGAGCTCGTCGATGCATTCGACGGTGATCATCGTCGAATCCATGTCGGCGACGAGCAGCTTCGCCCGCCGGTGCGCCTCGCGCTGGACGACGACGTCCGCCTCCGCGACCAGCCCCTCAAGCGCCCGCCGAGCGCTTTCCGGGGCGGCGGAGAAGAGCAGGTCGCAGGCCTTATCCTCCTCGACCCAGCTCCGCCCGAAGGCATGGACGCCCGCCGCGGCCATCGCGTCCTCGGCCGCCGAAATATCGCCGCCCGAGAGCCGTTCCTTTGCTATCAGCGTCGCGATGAACATCGTCTCTCCCCAGGCCCTGCGGCCGCTCGCGCTTATCGCGGGGCCGACGGCGAGCGGCAAGTCGGCGCTTGCGTTGGCGCTGGCCGAACGGACGGGAGGCGTCATCGTCAACGCCGACAGCGCCCAGGTCTATCGCGACCTGCGCCTCGTCTCCGCCCGCCCCTCCCCCGAGGAGATGGAGCGGGCCCCGCACCGCCTCTACGGCTATCGCGACGGCGCCAGCCCCTGTTCCGCGGCGGATTGGGCGGCGGACGCCAAGGCGGAGATCGGGGCGGCGCATAGAGAGGGCAAGCTCCCGATCCTCACCGGCGGCACCGGCCTCTACATCCGCACCCTCCTCGACGGCATCGCGCCGGTGCCGGAGATCGACCCGGCCGTCCGTGCGGAGGTGCGGGCGCTTTCGGTAGCGGAGGCGCACGCGGCGCTCCTCCAGGAGGACCGGGAAGCCGGGGCGCGTGTTCGGCCGAGCGACACCACACGCACAGCCCGGGCGCTGGAGGTGGTCCGCTCGACCGGAAAGCCGCTCTCGCAATGGCAGGAGCAGCGCGTCGGCGGCATCGGGGACGCGGTGGACCTTCAACCGCTGATCCTCCTGCCGCCACGCGACTGGCTCTATGCTCGCTGCGACGAACGTTTCGAGAATATGTTATCAGACCAAGGTCTTGCCGAAGTCTCTTTACTACTCGCGCGAAGTCTCGATCCCGCTTTGCCGGTGATGCGGGCGATCGGGGTCAGGGAGATCGCCGCCTTCCTCACCGGCGCCGCGACTCGCGAGGAGGCGCTTGCTGCGGGGCGGATAGCGACCCGGCGCTACGCCAAGCGCCAGTACACCTGGTTCTCGCACCAGCCGCCGCCGGACTGGCCGCGCTTTACAGAGCCGCTCGATTGCCGGGGCCTCGAACTTGCTCTAGCCGATCTTCATGCACGTCTATCGCGATGAGGATTCCGATCCGGCGCTGATCCGGGGCTGCCGGGTCGCAATCGTCGGCTACGGCAATCAGGGTCGTGCCCAGGCGCTCAACCTGCGCGACAGCGGCGTCTCCGTCACCATCGCCCTTCCCGCTTCCTCCGCCACCTGGAGCCGCTCCGCAGAGGAGGGTTTCGGCGTCATGACGTCAGCCGAAGCCGCCGCGCAGGCGGACGTCGTCGTCATGCTCGCAGCCGACGAGGATCAGGGCCGGATCTATGCCGAGGACGTGGCGCCCAACCTCCGCCCGGGCGGCGCCCTGGTCTTCGCCCACGGCCTCAACATCCGCTTCGGCCTCATAGAGCCGCGCCCCGACCTCGACGTGCTGCTGGTCGCCCCCAAAGGCCCCGGCACCGCCCTTCGCGAAACTTACAGCAAGGGCAGCGGCCTCATCGCCCTCTTCGCCGTCCACCAGGATGCGACCGGAGAGGCGGAGGCGCTCGCTCTGTCCTATGGTGCCGCGATCGGCAGCGGCCGGGTCGGAATGCTCCGGACCAGCTTCGCCGAGGAATGCGAAGCCGACCTGTTCAACGAGCAGGCGGTCTTGTGGGGCGCGATCCCGGAGCTGATCCACGCTGGCTTCGAGACTTTGGTCGACGCCGGCTTCTCACCCGAAATCGCCTATTTCGAATGCCTTACCGAGGTAAAGTTGATAGCCGATCTCATCTACGAGCGCGGCATCGCCGGAATGCGCGAGGCGATCTCCAACACCGCCGAGTTCGGAGCGCTGAAGGGGGGAACGCGAATGATCGACGCCGACCGCCGAACCGAGATGCGCCGGATTCTGCGGGAGGTGCGAAGCGGCAGCTTCGTTGCGGAGCTGCTCGAGGATGCGCGGGCGGGCTATCCCAGGCTCAAGGCGTCCCGCGAAGAGGCCGCCGCGCATCCCATCGAGGAGGTGGGTGCGCGGTTGCGGGCGTTGGTTCAGAAGGACTGACCCGCCCCAAACCGTCATCCCGGGCTCGACCCGGGATCCATGAACACAGGTCTGCGAGAACCCGCACGGATCCGTGTTCATGGATGCCGGATCAAGTCCGGCATGACGGGTCTGGTTCGGACCATCGTCGCCTCTCCTTCGTCACTCCGGGCTCGACCCGGAGTCCATGAACACCGGTCAGCGAGAACTGGACTCGAACCGTGTTCATGGATGCCGGATCAAGTCCGGCATGACGGGTCTGGTTCGGACCATCGTCGCCTGTCCTTCGTCACTCCGGGCTTGACCCGGAGTCCATGAACACCGGTCAGCGAGAACTTGCCTCGATCCGTGTTCATGGATGCCGGATCAGGTCCGGCATGACGGGTCTGGTTCGGACCATCGTCGCCTCTCCTTCGTCACTCCGGGCTCGACCCGGAGTCCATGAACACAGGTTTGTGAGAACCCGCACGGATCCGTGTTCATGGATGCCGGATCAGGTCCGGCATGACGGGTCTGGTTCGGACCATCGTCGCCTCTCCTTCGTCACTCCGGGCTCGACCCGGAGTCCATGAACACAGGTTTGCGAGAACCTGACACGATCCGTGTTCATGGATGGCGGATCAAGTCCGCCATGACGATGACGCCTACTTGCCCGCGGGCCGCTCCGCCCTGTCCCGCCCAGGCGCGAACAAATCGCCGAAATAGTCGCCTTTGTACCAGCGGGGGCGCTGGTCGGCGTCGGCTAGCTCGCGGCTGATGAGATAGTTCAGCTCGGCGTATCTCGCGCCGGACTGCCAGTCGATCGCCTGGGACATGTCGTCGCCGACATGGTGATAGTTGCCGCCGAGGAACTGGCCCCATTTTTCGCCGCCGCCATTGGCGAAGCCGGTGGCGAGGAGGATCGCGGGGACGCCCTCGCGGACGAACTCATAATGGTCGGAGCGGACGAAGATATTCTCCTCCGGCATCGGATCGGGCGAGAGGCCGACGCCCATCTTCGCGGCCGCCCGGGCCACCGCTTCCGCGACCGTCGAATGGTTGGCGCCGAAGGCGACCACGTCGGTGAATTTGTAGAGGAGCAAAGGCATGTCGAGATCGACCGCGCCGGCGATCTTGCGAATGGGGACCGTCGGGTTCTGCGCGTAATAAGCGGCGCCGAGCAGGCCCTTCTCCTCGGCGGTGTTGGCGATGAACAGGATCGACCGGCGCGGTCTCTCCCCCGATTCGGTGAAGGCGCGGGCAGCCTCGAGCATGGTCGCGATGCCGGCGGCATTGTCGAGGGCGCCGTTATAGACGTTGTCCTCGCCCGGCTTGGCGTCGCGCTTCATGCCCAAGTGATCGAGATGGCCCATCAGGATGACATATTCGTCGCTGAGCTTCGGGTCGCTTCCGGGGAGGAGGCCGATAACCTCGGGGCTGGTGATGCTCGTCCAGGCGGTGTTGCGCTCGATCCTGACCTTCGTCTTGAGCGCGAACCCCTTGGGCCGCCTTTTGCCGTCGGCTTCGGCCGTCACTTGCGCGTAGCTGCGGCTCGCGCCGGCGAACAGCGCGTCGGCAGTGGGGGTGTTGAGCAGGGCGCCGACGCGGAGGCCCGGCGCCTCCTCGTGCGGCCGTCCCTTCTTGTCGAGCCAGGTCAGCGAGGGACGGCCGATATAGGAGAGCATCGACTGCCAGGGCCGCTGCTTAATGGATTGAGCGGTGGGGATCGTGATCAGGCCGACCGCGCCGTGCTTCGCCGCCATCGCGCTCTTGGTGTCGCCGAGATGGGCTGAGATTTCGCTGTCGAGGCCGGATGGCATGCCGGAGAGGACGACCACGATCTTCCCGCGGACGTCGAGGCCCTTATAGTCGTCCACGCCCTGGTCGGGCGCGGAGATGCCGTAGCCGACGAAGACGACGGGGGCGGTGACGTCCTGCTTCTCCTCGACCAGGCTCGATCCGATCAGCACGTCGCTGCCATTGTCCCAGGTCCGGCTCCCCGCAGGGCCTGAGATGGTCAGGCGCGGCGTTCCGACGATCGTGCCCGAGCGGAACGGCACGTTCTGGAACCAGCCGCCCTCCTCGCCGCCGGGCTTCAGGCCCAGCGCCATGAACTGGGTCGCGACATAGGCGGCAGCGACCTCATGGCCGAACCGGTCGGCGGAGAAGGTCGGAGCTGCGGGCGGCTGGGCGAAGGCGGCGGAGGCGAGTGCAAGCGAGAGGACAGGCGCGAGGCGGGAGAGACGCATGAAATTCCTTTCGGACGGGCTTGGCGCAAGCTCCTATGGCGCGCGTGGAACGCGGGCAAGCGGATAGGCGCTTTACCTCGCCGCGCGCGCCGTCCTAGGAAGCCGCCGACCCCTAATCCCGGAGCCGCCATGACCCGCCTTAAAATCGCCGCCACACTCGCCCTGCTTCCCCTCACCGCAATCGCCGCAGCCGCAGCGCCCCAGGCACCCGCCTTCGAGGCCGCGCGGCTGTCCGAGCATGTGCGCATCCTCTCCTCCGACGCGTATGAGGGCCGTGGCCCGGCGACCGCGGGCGAGACCAAGGCGGTTTCCTACATCGTCCAGCAGATGAAGGCGGCGGGGCTCCAGCCGGGCGGGCCGCTGCTCAAGGGCAAAAGGCAGTGGACCCAGGACGTGCCTTTGCTCCGCACCTCGATCGAGGGCACGCCGCGCCTGACCCTCAACCTCGGCGGCAAGACCCAGGCGCTGAGCCAGGGCGACGAGATCGCGGTCCGGCGTCGGCTATGGCGTGAAGGCGCCGGAGCGCAATTGGGACGATTTCAAGGGCGTGGACCTCAAGGGCAAGATCATGGTCGTCCTCGTCAACGATCCCGATTTCGAGGGCGGTGAAGGCGATTTCGGCGGCAAGGCGATGACCTATTACGGCCGCTGGACCTACAAATATGAGGAAGGCGCGCGCCAGGGCGCGGCCGGAGTCCTCGTGATCCACGAGACGGCGCCCGCCTCCTACGGCTGGGCGACGGTCAAGAATTCGAACACCAACACCATGTTCGACATCGTCCGGCAGAACCCGGCCGAAGCGCATACGGCGATGGAAGCGTGGATCCAGCGCGACCTCGCCCGCGACATCTTCAAGGCATCCGGCCTCGACTTCGACGAGATGAAGCGCGCCGCCCAGCGCCGCGACTTCAAGCCCGTGCCGCTGAAAGCCAGCCTCTCCGCGGATTACGGCGTCGATTCCGGCGTCATTACGTCGAAGAACGTCGTCGGCCGGCTCCCCGGCGCCAAGCGGCCCGACGAGAGCGTGATCTACTCCGCCCACTGGGACCATCTCGGTGTCGGCCGCCCGGACGCGAAGGGCGACACCATCTATAATGGCGCCGTCGACAATGCGACGGGGATCGCCGGCCTGATCGAGATCGGCCGCGCCTTCGCCCATGGCCCGCGCCCTGCCCGCTCGGTGGTGTTCCTCGCCGTCACCGCCGAGGAGAAGGGACTGCTCGGCTCCGAATATTATGCATCGAATCCGGTCTACCCGCTCTCGAAGACGGTCGGCGTGCTCAACATGGACTCGCTCAGCGTCGCCGGCCCGGCGCGCAACTTCAGCATCTCGGGCTCGGCCAAGCTCGGCCTGCTCGACGCCCTGATCGCGGAAGGCACGCGCCGCGGCCGCACCTTCACGCCCGAAGCCCACCCCGAGGCGGGCGGCTTCTACCGCTCCGACCATTTCCCGATGGCCAAGCGCGGCGTTCCGGCGGTGTCGTTCGGGTCGGGCAACGATTTGATCAACGGCGGACGCGAGCGGGGCGAGCAGCTCTCCGCCGCTTATGTAAAGGACCGCTACCACCAGCCCGCCGACGAATGGAGCGCCGACTGGGACCTGGGTGGAATGACCGCCGACCTGTCGATGCTTTATGCGGTCGGCGCGCGGCTCGCCAATTCGAAGGACTGGCCGAACTGGAGCCAGGACAGCGAATTCCGCGCCGCCCGCGACAAGACGGCCGCCCAGCGCCGCTGAGGGGCCCCTCAGTCGGCGGTCGAATCGGGCGGGACGGGCTGCTGGCGGGGGCCGGGACCGGGCAGGCGCTCCAGCGTCCTTGTGTCGGTCCTGATTTCCGTCACCCCCTCGGCGTTGACGGTCGTGAGCTTCATCACCCTGGTGCGGCGGCGGACCTTCCCGTCCGCGCCGGTTTCGAACCGGACCGAGATCGTTCCCG
>VBAE01000118.1 GCA_005882415.1 Alphaproteobacteria bacterium
GCCCGGCATGAGAACGTGTCGACGACTCAGTTGGAGCCCCCATGCACAGCATCCTTGCCGAACAGGACCGAAGAGACCGCATCGCGCTGCTGCTGGGGATCGCGCTCGGCTCGATCCTGCTGTGGCAGACCGCGCTCGGAAGCCTGCTGCTCTATCCCTTCACCATCCTGGCGACCTGGTTTCATGAAATGGGCCATGGCTTGGCCGCGATGATCGCCGGCCGGGAGTTCGAGCGCCTGCTGATTTTCTCCGACGGTTCGGGAGTCACCCATTCGCTGGGCCCGGCGAACGGCTACGGGGTGACCGACGCGCTGATCGCCGCGAGCGGGTCGCTCGGGCCGGCGATCGCCGGAGCGCTGCTGATCGTCGCATCGCGTTCCGCCAAGGCCACGCGAGACGCTTTGGCCGTGCTCGGCGCCGCTTTGCTCGCGTCCACCTTGATCTGGGTGCGGTCGACGACGGGCTGGCTGGTGCTCCCAGGGCTGGGAATAGCGATCATGCTGCTCGCGCTGGGCAGGTCCCTGGCCTGGCGGAGCTTCGTCATCCAGCTCCTCGGCGTAGAGGCGGCGGTCAGCGCGTGGCGGCAGTTCGGCTATCTGTTCAGCCCGGGCGGAGTCGTCGGCGGGGAGCTGCAGCGATCGGACACCGGCGCCATCGCGGACGTGCTGCTTCTGCCTTACTGGTTCTGGGGCGCGGCGATCAGCGCAGGGATCCTGGTCTTGCTCTGGGGCAGCTTCAGGCTCGCCTTCCGGCGCTGAAGCAGGCGCGGGTCAGCAATCCGCCACCCTTTTTCCGCTGAACGAGAAGTCGCCGCTTCGAAAATCCGTCATGCCGCCGCCGTCGCCCGGGTGGCTGACATGCCCCTTCACCTGGAAGCTGTCTTCATTATGGCTTCCGCTGAACTCGATATGCGCCCAGGGCCTTCCCTGATCGTCGGGATTGCAGATGCGCTCGCCGGACAGCGCGTTGCCGCGGGGCGGGTTCGGCTGCTCATGACATCGCTCCCAGGGATAAGCGATCGTCCCGAGCGGGTCGCCCCGGAATATAGCGGCATCGGTGGGAGACAGGCACTGCTGCGCCTCCAGCAGACCGTTCTTCAGGAAGAGGGTTCCGTTCCCGGTCGCACTGATTTCGTAAAGACCGGGCTTCAGAGCGACGGGATCTTGATACTCGGGTCCCGAACATGCGCCGAGCCCAGCCAAACCGACAATGACCGCTGATCGCCACACCACATGCGCCTCCGGACCGATGCGGAAGAGATAGCTGGGGAGCACCTAAAATGGACTTAAGCCTGATCCGACGCGCGGTTATCCGGCGCCGAAGCCGCCGGCTCGGGCTTCCAATTTCCCCAGAAAAGCAAACCGGCCAGCACCCACGGCCCGGCGTAGAACATGAGGAACAGGGTGAGGCTCTCTCGGTTCTCGAACGGCGGTCAATCTCGGCTTTCGACCCCATTGCGGAGGTTCGGAAGCTGCCCCAGAACGTTGAGATGAAAATGCTCCTGGCCGCTTTGCGACCGCCCCTCTTTCTCTCGACGCTCCCGGCGCTCGCCGCCTGCGCGACGGGTATCGCAACTCCACCGCACCCCGCGGACCGAAAGGAGGTGGCTGCGAACTGGGCGGTAGAAGATGCCTATAGCGACGGTACGCGCACCGTCAGCATGACGAGGGAGTTCGGCGATCCGAAAACGAATCGGTCGGAGCCGGGTACATCGAGCTCCTCACGGAGGCGCGGAGGCATCTGGCAGCGCAGCTGGAAAGCTGCGCCGTCCCTCCGTCCGAGATCGCAAAGGCACTCGACGGCTACGGTCCCGCCTTCTCGAAAATGTGGACATGGCATGCGGACGCCGCAAGATGGGCAGCCCTGAGCGAAGCGGCGCTGGCCGAGGGCCCGCCCGGCCCAAACGCGATGCAGGATATCGCTGAGCCGCGCTAATCCCGCTGATCGCTCACTGTCTGCTTGCGACCCATTGCCGACGTTGCATCGCAGGATCGATCCTGTAGCTTGGCAGATGTGCTTCACCGGAACTCGCGCTTTCACCGGGCTTGCCTGGCCGTGCTGCTGCTAAGCGGATGTGCCGTTCCCGAGGCCGGTGGATCTCTTCGCGGCCGTTCGGGATCGCCCTCGCCCTGGGCGGAGGTCTCGATCAGTCCCTCGCTTGCCCAGCGTATCACCGAGACGATCGTAGAGATCGGCAACCTGGACCCCGCGGTGGGCGGCGAGGAGTCGGAGCAGTGGCTCCGCAAGACAACGAGGTTCTTCGGCGGCGCGAAGCGCGTTCAGTGGACGGATACGCGGACCTGCGCTGCGGCTCCCCGCATGTTGTCGACCATGTATGATTTGGAGATGCCTCGTCCGACCGAAGGCGGGCTGATCGAAGTCAGTGCAGACGGCGCCCTTTACGCGTTGAGCACGGACGGTGCATTTGCGGACGGCCGGCTTGCCCGAGTTTCGATCAGCTCCTCCGGCGGAACGCCGTTGGCGGACTGGACCGAACGGTCTCTTGCGGAGCTCGAGACCTGTTGGTCGGACCGTCCGCCCCCCGGCATGCGATAGAGGCCGGCTGCTATTGCGAACCGGCAGGTTCTGCCGGAGAACGATGGCGTGCGGATTGGAAGGGCGTCTCTTCTCGGCTTGTGCCTGGCTTGGGCCGGAGGGTGCACGTCGCTCGACCGGGCGCGCCCGACCGGCTGGACGTGCGCCAAGGAGATCGAGGAGGGCGATCTCTCCGCCTCGAGCATCCGCTTCCTCTACAGCAAGGGCCGCCAGCATAGGATGGTGGACATTTGGAGCTGGGGCGGGCGCCTCGACGGAGTTTGGTGGAGCTTTTACGAGAAGCGGGAGAGCGAGCGGAGGCCGCCGGTTCTTTCGATCTCGCTGCAAAGCTCGAAAGCTGTTCACCGCCGTACAATAGCGGCCGAGTTCAGCCTGCAGGACGGCACGCGCAAGGTGGCCGCTCAGCTGGACCCCGGCATTGGAACGGGTTTCAACATTCGCGCCTCGAGCGAGATGCTGATCGATCTCGGGCGCGATGGACCGGTCGTCATTTCCGGTTTCGACAGGTCGGGGGCAGTCACCTTTCGCTCGCAGGTCGATGTAGATTTAATCCGTAAGGGTAGCCGCTTCATGGCGGAGGCCCGGCAAGGCGTTGCCGAGATGGTCCGCGATTACCAGAAAGCGTGCCAGGGCGATTACCCTTATATGGATATGGTGATCACTTAGCGGACCCCGCTTCTCAGATCGACCGCGACACGACCTCCTTCATGATCTCGTTCGTGCCGCCGAAGATCCGGGTCACTCGCGCGTCGCGCCAGAGCCTCGCGATCAGATATTCGTTCATATAGCCGGCGCCGCCGTGGAGCTGGAGGGAGGCGTCGCAGGCTTCCCATTGCAGCTCGGTGTGCCAGAGCTTGGCCGCGGAGGCCTCGGCGGCGGTGAGCTCGCCCTTGAGGTGCCGGGCGAGCGCCCAGTCGACATGGGCCCAGCCGACCTGAAGCTTGGTGGCGAGATCGGCGAGGGTGAATTTCGTGTTCTGGAATTCGAACACGGTCTTGCCGAACGCCTTCCTGTCCTTGGTGAATTTCACCGCTTCGTCGAAGGCGCGCTGGGCGGCGGCCTGGGCGGCGCAGGCGATCGACAGGCGCTCCTGCGGGAGCTGGTTCATCAAATAGGCGAAGCCCATGCCTTCGGCGCCGAGGCAGTTGGTGATAGGGATACGGACGTCGTTGAAGAAGAGTTCGGACGTGTCCTGCGAATGGAAGCCGATCTTGTCGAGGTTGCGGCCCCTTGCGTAGCCTTCGCGGTCGGCCTCGACGAGGATCAACGACACGCCCTTGGCGCCCGCGCCGGGGTCGGTCTTGGCGACGACGATGACGAGGTCGGCATGCTGGCCGTTGGTGATGTAGGTCTTGGAGCCGTTCAGGACATAGTGGTTGCCGTCGCGGACGGCCGCGGTGCGGATGCCCTGGAGGTCGGAGCCGGCGCCCGGCTCGGTCATCGCGATTGCGGTCGCGGTCTCGCCCGAGACCATGCGCGGAAGCCAGTGGGCCTTTTGCTCCTCCGATCCGTAGGCGACGAGATAGTCGGCGACGATGTCCGAGTGGAGGGTGATGCCCGCGGTCGAGCCGATGTAAGCGAGCTCCTCGTCGATGACGGCGTTGAAGCCGAAATCGAGGCCGGGGCCGCCATATTGCTCGGGCACGGTGGGGCAGAGCAGGCCCGCCTCGCCGGCCTTGTTCCAGAAGGCGCGGTCGACGATCCCCTCCTCCTCCCAGCGGTCGATATGGGGCTCTACCTCACGGGCGAGGAAGCGGCGGACGGAGTCGCGGAACTGCTCGTGCTCGGGGGTGAAGCCGGTTCGGCGGGAGGTGTCGAGCATCGTCTCAGGGCTCCTTGAAGCGGGGGGCGGGGGCGGGCTGGATGACGCCGGAAATGTTGGGGAAGGTGTTGCGGAGGGCGTTGTGGGGGTGGCGGGGGGCGTCGGAAAGCGAGAGAATGGGTGCGAAGCACGCATCCGTTCCTTCCAATAACTGCCGAAAATGTTCGCGAGTCTGCAGTGAGAATGCCAGTTCGAGTTCGGAGCGCAGCGAAGGATCGTGCTGGCCGCAACCGAGCCCGAGCTTCTCCTTCAGCACCGCGAAGAATTGCGGCTCCAATGCCCCCACCGCCACCCACTCCCCGTCGGCGCATCGGTAGACGTCGTAATAAGGCGCGCCGGTATCGAGCAGGTTGGACCCGCGCTCGTCCTTCCACATGCCCGCGGCCTTCAGCGACCAGGTCAGAGCGGAGAGGATGGCGGCGCCGTCGACCATGGAGCAGTCGACGACGGTGCCGCGCCCGCTGGAGCGCGCCGAGAGAATGCCGGCGAGCATGCCGAAAGCGAGCAGCATCCCGCCGCCGCCGAAATCGCCGACCGCGTTGACGGGAGGGACCGGCCCCTCCCCTGCCCGGCCGTAAGTGTGGAGCGCCCCGGCGAGGGCGATGTAATTGATGTCGTGCCCGGCCGCCTGGGCAAGCGGCCCCTCCTGCCCCCACCCGGTCATGCGGCCATAGACCAGCCGCGGATTGTCGGCGCAGAGCAGCTCCGGCCCGAGCCCGAGCCGCTCCATCACCCCGGGCCGGAAGCCCTCGATCAGCCCGTCGGCATCGCGAGCGAGCTCCCGCACCCGCGCGGCGCCCTCCTCGGACTTGAGGTCGAGCCGGATCGTCTCGGCGCGGCTGCGCGCGAGGATGTCGAACTCCGCCGGGATCACCGGCGGCTGGTCGCTTCGCTCGACGCGGATGACGGTGGCGCCGTGATCGGCAAGCATCATTCCGGCAAAAGGCGCCGGGCCGATGCCGGCAAGTTCGACGATGCGGATTCCGGAGAGGACGGGAGCCATCGGAGCAGTGATAGTAGCCTGACCATTCCGCCGCTAGAGGGCCGCGAAGGCCGACCAACGATAGCAGAGAAGGCGCATCTGAAAGAAAAGATTACGCGGACCCACCGAATTAAACCTACGACAATGGACTCTCCCGAAAAGCCAGTTATCTTCCTCGAAAAGGGGGAGAATCATGCCGAGCCGAGTCGATGCACCCTGGCGGCTTATAAATGAGGCCGTACAGATTGGCAGCCTCGCCTACATCGATGTAGATCTTACGAGTGATAAGCTGCCCCCAGGCTTCACCTACTATACGCCTTACCACTTTGCTGTAGGATATGCTGCCGCATTCGCTGCTTACGAGCCCGGCCGAAAGCTTGTCTTCATAGCCTTCGCCGGCACTGACGACCCCGCAGATCTCTGGACTGACATCGAGAGTGTAGGATCATCCGCCTATATCGAGAAATACGCAGCTCAGTTTTCTGATTGGGTTGCCGACGTGCTGACATACTTTCCCGGTTACGGAGTAGTCTTCACTGGTCACAGCCTCGGGGGAATGGTCGCGGAGACATTTACGCACTGGTATCAAGGTGCTCGAGGCGGCAACGTCTATGGAGTTAGTTTTGGCGGCACGGGAGTGAATGGCGGATGGGAAAATGCCCCAGCAGAGCACTTCTTTCATATCACGCATTCTCAAGACTTTATTGGTAAGCAC
>VBAE01000119.1:0-8948 GCA_005882415.1 Alphaproteobacteria bacterium
TTGGTCAGATCCACCGGTCGCCCCTCGGCCGCCGCGATATGCGCAGCCATCCGCCGGCGGAGCAGCTCGAGCTGTTCGGGGCGGTTGAGGCGCCGGCTCCGCTCGATCAGCAGGGTGCGCACCTGTCGCCAAGGCATCGACCGGTCGGAGCTGCGCCCGCGCAGCATGTCGAGGAAGGAGCCGGTGACCCGAAGGTTGTCGGCATTGGCGGAATCGACCTTCAGCAGCAGCGCCGGGTCGAAAATTCCGAGAGAGCCGTCGCCGACGTCGAAAATGCAGCCTTCGCTTCGCACCCTGCCTAGCAGGCGTTCGGCGTGGCTGGCGGGGACGCTGGGCCGGGGGCCCGCTGCGGGACTGAGCTCCGGGAGGGGATCGGGCGGCAAATTACTCTCGCCAAGGAAGGGCAGCCGAAGTCCGGCCGCCCCTCCAGGTCATGACATGTTCTGTGTCGGGATGATCAGAATTCGATATAGTTCTGCCAACCCCACATGCACTTTCCCTGCGGCCGAACGTTGAGAGCCACGCGAATTGCACGAACCAACTTAGCCATACCATCCTCCTATATCGAGTCGGAACCAATACTTTATTGCGCGTGCAACTCTCTGTATAGCCTGGAAGGTTCATTCTGTCGTTACTCCTCCTTCGACTCGTCGCGCATAATAGCAGGACCGCCGCTTGCCCTCCTTTCCGTTCGACCGCGATCCGCTGGCATGGCTCGATGAGACCGCCGCGCGTGCGGGGCAAGTACGGTGGATCGGCCCCGGTCGACTATGCGTCTACGATGCCGACATCGCCCGTACTCTGCTGGTCGACGAAGCCGGTCGGGTGGCGGATCATTCCGATTTCTTCGGCAATAGTCCGACAGTCCTCGCCCCCCGCGACCGGCAAATCGCGCTCGCCCGGGACGCGCTGGCGTTGGTCCAAGCCCATCTGCGCACCGTCGACTGCGCGGCCGAAGCAGCGAGCCTCGACGCGCAGTCCGAATGGCCGGCCGCAGGCAGCGCCCTGCTGCTGCGGATCATGCGGCCCGTGCTCGCCGCTCCGGGCCGCTCGCCGCAATTCCAGGCGGCCCTCGATCATGTCGTCGCCACCAGAATTCTCTCGCGACACCAGGCGCCCAAAGGGCTGGTGCGCCGCGCCTGGGACCGCTTCCGCTTCTTCCGCGCCTTCAGCCGGGAACCGGCGGCGGGACGGCTTGAGGGCGACCTCCTCGACGCCTTGCTCCGCCACGCCGGGGATCTGGAGGAGGAGGCGCTGGTCCAGCTCTACGCCGGCTTCGTCTTCGCGACCGTCGGCTCGGTCGGTTTCGCGCTGGGCTGGTCGCTGCTGCTCGCGGCCGAGCGCGACCGGATCGGCTATCCGCGCCCGTCGCACCTGGTGCACGAAGCGCTCCGCCTCTTCCCGGTCGCCTGGCTGTTCGAGCGAAGCACCACAGGGCACGACGAAATCGGCGGCGAGACCGTCACGCCTGCCGATGTCCTCACCATCAGTCCCTACGCCATCCACCGCCACCCAGCCTATTGGGAGGAGCCCCTCGCCTATCGACCGGAGCGCTGGCAGGGCCGGACGGGGCGGATACCCTGGTTTCCTTTCGGCGCCGGCGCCCATAGCTGCGTCGCCGCGGGCCTCACGCTGGAGTTCGTCGGAAGCCTGCTCGCCGCCGTCGCCGACCGCCAGCCTAGCGTCGAACGCCTCGGCGGCGGCCCGTCCCTCGGCGCGGCGCTCGCCCCGCCGCGCTTCCTGCTTCGCCTCGCCCGCTGAAGGTGCGTTCAACCGGCGTTCATGCGGCGGCGGCTCCCTTCCGCCTCGACCAAAATATGGGGGTATCGTGAAGAACAAGCTGATCCTGGGTGCTTTCCTGCTGGCCGCTCCGTTCTCCGCGGCCCAGGCCATGACCGTCGACACCTTCCTCCAGAAAGCCGACGCGCTCGAGAAGAAGGGCATGATGGCGCTCTTCGCGTCCGACTATAAATTGCTCAAAAGCGAGGTCGAGACCGCGTCCGGCCAGCTTCGCGAGGAGCGGCTCGCCGCCGAGAAAGCCGGCAAGCGCGGCGCTTATTGCCCGCCGGCCACGCCGAGCCTCGGCAGCAAGGAGCTGCTCGCCTCCTTCCGCACGCTTCCCCCGGCACGCCGCGGAATTCAGGTCAAGGACGCGCTCCGCATGCTCCTCGCCCGCAAATATCCCTGCCGCTGAGGGCCTAGGAGGCGAAGGCGCCCAGCGCGACCAGCAGCATGAAGAACAGGGTCGCGGCGATCGAGGCGAAGACGACCAGCATGAAGGTCCGCCACACGGCGCTCCACCGCGACAGCAGATAGGCGCCGCGAAGCTGCCGGTACATGTGGATCGGCGGAACGAGCGTCATCGCGATTCCGATCATCGCGTCCGGAAGCCCGAGCGGCCGGAGCACGCTCAGCGCGATCAGCCCGAGGCTCATGAAGGCGATCGAGTAGGTGATGAACACCGTGTGGTCGTAGGCGCGATACTGGCGATAGCGCCGCCGGTGCAGGAAGAGCAGCCAGAGGAACGGCACCGAGATCGGGATCAGGGCCCAGGAGAATTTATAGCCGTTGGACTGGATCTTGTAGGCGAGCAGCTTGGGATTCTCGCTTGCATGCTCGATCGCCTGGTCGAGCCTCGGCCACCCCGTATTCGCCTCGATCTTGTTCGGCGTGCCCGGAGTCACCTCATCCACCTCGGCAACCGCCGCCCGTGCCTCCTCGACGGTCCCGGCCGAGACGATCTTCTTGGTAGCCTCGTACGTCTTCAGCCGCCCGTTCACGGTGTTGATCGTCATGTCGACGGCCCGGGTCGGAAGCCCGGCGGCAACGAGACGGGCGCGCTCGGCACGGAGTTGCTCGAGATGCTTCTGATCGGGCGACGCTTCCTTGGCGAGGTCCCTCACCGCCTCGTCCCGGTCGAAGCCGTTGAGCGTGAACGGCCCGCCGACCAGGCTGAACACCGCGAACATCAGGAAGACCGAGAAGAGGAACAGCGCCATCGGCGACACGAACCGCGCCCGCTCGCCCGCGATATAGCGGCGGGTGAGCTCGCCCGGCTTCCACGCGAGCAGGGGCAAAGTGCGCCATATCTTGCCGTCGAAGTGAAGGACGCTGTGGGCGACGTCGTGCCAGAAGGCGCCGATCGTGCGGTGGACATGGGCGGGCTGGCCGCATTGGTGGCAGAAGCCGCCTACCAGCGCCGCCCCGCAATTGAGGCATATCTCGCCATGGCCCCCGGCCTCGCCGGCCGCCGGCTCGACGCTCCGGGCCAGCAAGCCGCCGGTGATCATTTCGCCAACCCCTTCGATGCCCGCAACCATCGCCCCGCCTTTCTGCGCCCTTATTGCCGCTTATCGGCGCGAGCGTCGAGTGGTCAGCCGATCAGCGGCGCGATCGGGAAGGGATGGCCGTCGTGGCGGAGCTCGACCGTCACCTGCGGGCCGGAGCCGGTCGCGGCGCGGCCGAGCGGCGCCCCCGCGGCGATGCTCTCGCCTTTTGCGACGGACAGCGCGGAGAGGTTGGTGATCGCGGTCGTCCAGCCGCCGCCATGGTCGATGATCACCACCTGGCCATAGCCGCGGAACGGCGCCGCGAAGAGGATGCGGCCAGCCCGAGGCGCGACCACCGGCGCCGCCGCCGCAGTCGCGAAGGTCGAGCCGCGGGCGTGGATCCCCGCATCCGAAATCTCGCCGAGCCCGGTGACGACACGCCCACTGACCGGAACCAGGTAAGAAGCCTTCCCCCCGCCCGGCGCGGTCCCCGGCCGGAGCGGCGGCGGCGGGAGGGCAGAGAGGCTCCGGCGAAGCTCGGCCTGGAACTGGTGCGTGCCGGCGAGGGTGGCGAGTTCGCGCGCCTCCTCCCCGAAGGCGAGCGCCCGGTCCGACTCGGTCAGCGCCGATTCCATCAGGCTTTCCGAGCGCAGCCGCTGCTTCGCCTCGAACTGGGCGAGCGCGATCCGCCGCTTGCGAAGCTCCTCGCGGCCCCCGATCAGAGCCGCATAAGCCTGCCCCGCCTGCCGCCGGAGCTGCTCGCCTCGCTCCACCTCGTACCGAAGCGCGGCGGTGCGCGCCCGAACCACCGGGAGGGTCGAAGCGAGGAGCGATCGGATATGGACGACGTCGTCCACCGATCCCGGCTGGACCAAAGCCAGCGCCGGCGGCCGCCGCGCCATCGTCTGAAGCGCCGCAGTCAGCCGGACCAGCGGCGCCTGCTTCTCCGCAAGCCGTGCCCGCTGCTGGGCTGCAAGCACGGCAATGATCCGCACCCGCGCCTCGGCCGCGCTGATGTCGGCCTCCGCGGCTTCGATCCGCGCCGCGAGCGCCGCCGCCTCGGCCCGCGCGCGCGCCGCCTCATTGGTAGCCTGCGCCGCCTGCTGCTCGAGCTGCTGCGAGCGCCGCGTCGCCTCATCCGCCTCGCGCTTGGCGGCGAGAAGCGCCCCCGCATCCCCCTCCCCCCCGGTCTGCGCCGCCGCAAAGCCGCCGCCGGCCAGCAGGGCCGCGACCAGGGCAGGCAGGAGGATTCGAGGTGGCCCGGAACAATTGCTCGGCCAGCATCGCCCGCGCCAGCAGGTGCGGCCAGGTGGCTTTCCCGAACGCCAGGAGCAGGTCCGCCCCGGCCCGCATGCCATCGTCGAAGCCGTCCGCCCCGCCGACCAGGAACCGCGCCTCGCGCTTGCCGCCGTCCCGCCAGCGCTCGAGCAGGCGCGCCAATTCCATCGAGCCGAGCTGCTCCCCTTTCTCGTCCATGACGATGGTGACGCTGTTCGCTGCCGCCGCCGGAAGCGAGCCGCCGCTCTCGGGCAGCTCGGTCATCTTCACCGGCCAGGCGATCCGCTTCAGATAGCGCTCGACCAGCTCCGCCTCAGCGCTCCGGCCGAGCTTTCCCCGGGCGACGATGTGGAGGAGCAAGAGGGCCTAATGCGCGGCCGTGGCCGGCGGGGCTTCCTCGAACGCCCACATCCGCTCCAGATTGTAGAAGCTCCTCACCTCCGGCCGGAACAGGTGGACGATCACGTCCTCGGCGTCGATCAGCACCCAATCGGCGACCGGAAGCCCCTCGATCCGCACGTTGCGGCCGAGCTCCTGCTTGATCCGTTCAGTGAGCTTCTGCGCCATCGACGCGACCTGGCGGGTCGAGCGCCCGGAGGCGATCACCATATGGTCGGCGATGTTCGACTTGCCCGACAGCGGGATGGTGACGACGTCCTGGGCCTGGTCGTCGTCGAGCGACCGAAGCACGAGATCGTGTAGCGCTTCGACCTTTTCGTGCGCTCCGTCCGTGGCCGGAGCAGTCTGGGGTGCGGGCAATGTGCCTCCTTAAGTAACCGGCCGCCGCGTCACTTGATCGCGGAGGGCCTTCGGGTTGAACGAATATAGGGACGAATTGTGCCAGTCGGGAGTCCCGGCGCGGATGCCGGTGGCGGAGGTCGGATCGGGCGGCAGCTTCAGGATCACGAGCGCCGGCATACTCCACTGCGTCCAGCGACTGGCCGAGGCTGCGGGCCGGACGAAGCGCCGCAGCCAGCCCATGGCGCGAGCCGCCTGGGCAGGCCCATCATATCCCGGACGCGCAACGACCGCAATCGGCACCAGCGCGGCGATTTCGCGCCATTGCCGCCAGCGGTGGAACTGGACGAGATTGTCCGCGCCCATGATCCAGACGAAGCGGCGGTGCGGGTAGCGCCGGATCAGAACCCTGAGGGTTTCCACGGTGAACGGAGACCCAAGCTCGCGCTCGATTGCCGTCACCCTGATTGGAAGCCGCCGCGCCTGTCTCCGGGCCGAAGCGAAGCGCGCGGCAAGCGACGCCATCCCCTTCTTCTCCTTCAGCGGATTGCCCGGCGACACCAGCCACCACATCTCGTCCAGCCCAAGCGCCCGCATCGCATTGGCCGAAGCCCGCTTATGCCCGCGATGCGCCGGATTGAACGACCCGCCGAGAAGGCCGGTGCGGATGATCACGCGTCGATGCTCATTGCTTCAGCCTCTAGCATCGCCTTATCCACCCATCCATTCACCTGCCGTTGCTTTTCGAGCGCTAGAAAAGCGGGTAAAGCTCATCCGAACGCCTCCTTCCCGCAGGAATCCCATGGCCAAGCATCTTTTCCGTTCCCTCGCTCTGGTGAGCGCGGTCGCGCTCGTTCCCGCTGCAACCGCCGCTTTCTCGGCCGGCGACAGCAGCATCCGCGAATTCGACGAGTTCATGACCGTCTTCAACCGGGTCCGCTCCGAATATGTCGAGCAGGTCGACGACAAGACGCTGATCCGCGGCGCCATCGACGGAATGCTCGCGTCGCTCGATCCGCACAGCTCCTACATGGACGAGCGCGGCTACCGCTCGCTGATGACCACGACCGAGGGCAATTATGCCGGCCTCGGCCTCAACGTCACGCTCGAGGACGGGGCGGTGAAGATCATCACCCCGACCGAGGACAGCCCGGGCGCCAAGGCCGGGATCAAGGCCGGCGACTATATCACCCACGTCAACGGCAAGTTCATTGTCGGCGGCACGCTCGACGAGGCGGTCGACATGATGCGGGGGCCGCCCGGAACCAGCGTCAAGCTGACCATCGTCCGCCCGGGCGCCGACAAGCCGCTCGACATCACCGTCACCCGCGCGGTGATCGAGCTTCCCGCCGTCAAGTGGGAGGTGAAGAACGGCGTCGGGATCATCAACGTCAACACCTTCAGCCGCGAGACGACCGAGGAAACCCTCTCCGCCATCGCCAGCATCGAGCGCTCGCTCGGCCATGCGCCGATCGGCTATGTGCTCGACCTTCGCGGCAATCCGGGCGGCCTGCTCGACCAGGCGGTCGGCCTTTCCGACGTCTTCCTCGAGCGGGGCGAGATCGTCTCCCAGCGCGGCCGCAACAAGGCCGACATCGAGCGCTATTACGCCCGGCCCGGCGACAATACCCACGGGCTCCCGGTCGTGGTGCTGGTCGACGCCGGCACCGCCTCGGCGGCCGAGATCGTCGCCGGTGCGCTTCAGGACCATCATCGCGGCCTGGTGATGGGCGAGCGCAGCTTCGGCAAGGGCTCGGTCCAGTCGCTGATCGTGCTCCCCGGCAACACCGCGATGCGCCTCACCACCGCGCGCTATTTCACCCCGTCTGGCCGCTCGGTCCAGGAAGGGGGGATCGCGCCGGACATCGAGGTTCCGCAGCTCTCCGATCCGGATTTGAAGGACCGCCGCAACCTTCGCGAATCGGACCTTCGCCGCCACCTGGTCAACGAGGCCAAGGTCGACGACGCGATCCTGATGGACGACGGCAAGCCGGATCCGCGCTTCACCGCCACCGCCGACGAGCTGAAGAAGAAGGGCATCGACGACTTCCAGCTCCATTACGCGCTGCAGACCATCACCCGCCTCGCCCCGACCCGCCAGGCGGCGGGCGCTCCGGCCCGCGCCGGCGGCAAGCGCTGATGCGGGCAGCGGGGGGAGCGGTCGCGTGACCAATCTCGGCCGGGCGCGGCTGCTCGCCCTCCTCGTCCCCGCCGCGTTGCTGGCGGGCGCCTATGGCTCGGAGATCTGGGGCGGCCTGGTGCCGTGCGAGATGTGCTGGTGGCAGCGTTACGCCCATTTCGCCGCCCTCGGCTTCGCCATCCTGGCCTTCCTCCTGCAGCGAATGCCGGACCGGGGGCGGAGCTTCGTCTGGCTCGCCGCGCTCGCGATCCTGACCAGCGGCGGGATCGGCGCCTATCATGCCGGAGTGGAAGCGAAGATCTTCAAGGGCTTCACCCAGTGCACGGCGACCGCGACCGGCGGATCGAGCGCGGACATCCTCGCCCAGATTCTGGCCTCGCCGGTCGTTCGCTGCGACCAGATCCAGTGGGAATTCCTCGGCATTTCGATGGCCGGATGGAACGCGATCATCTCGATCGGGTTCGCTGTGGTGATCCTGTGGCTCAGCCTTCGCCGACCCCGGGCCGCGGCATGACCGCCGCCGACGCCCCCGCCTCCGCGCCCGTCCCCTTGGCGGGCCGCCCCGACTGGCGCCCGGGCGACGAGCGTCCCGACATCGCCTCGATGGTGCGGGTCGACCAGGCCGGCGAATATGGCGCGACGCGCATCTACGCGGGCCAGCTCGCAGTGCTCGGCAACCAGCCCGCCGGCCGCGCCATCGCCCGGATGCAGGTGCAGGAGCAGGGGCATTTGAAGACCTTCGACGCGATGATGGTCGAGCGCGGAGTCCGCCCGACCCTGCTCCAGCCAATGTGGTACGTCGCCGGCCATGCGCTGGGCGCGGTCACCGCTTTGATGAGCCCGGGCGCGGCAATGGCCTGCACCGCCGCCGTCGAGACCGAGATCGACCGCCATTATGCCGAGCAGCGCCGCTCGCTCGGCAAGGACGAGCCGGACCTCGAAGGCACCATCGCCCGCTTCCAGGCGGAGGAGCTCGAGCATCGCGACACCGCCATCGCCGCCGGTGCCGAAGACACGTTCGGCTACCCCATCCTCTCCTTCATGATCCGCGCCGGATGCCGCGCAGCGATCGCACTTTCCAAAAGGATCTAAGATGAAGTCCCTGATCGTCGCCGCCGCCCTGCTGACGGCAGCCCCCGCTTTCGGCCAGGACGCGGCGCCGGCCACGGCCGGCAAGGAGCAAATCAACCAACTTATCGTCTACGGCAGCGATCCGTGCCCGAAGAGCACCGAGGAAGTGATCACCGTCTGCGCCCGCCGCCCGGAGAGCGATCGTTACCGAATTCCCGAGCGGCTTCGCGGCAACCCCAACGATCCCGCCAACCAGGCTTGGGCGAACAAGGCGAGCGAGCTGAGCTATGTCGGCCGCGGCGGCATCGGCAGCTGCTCGCCGGTCGGCCCCGGCGGCGCCAGCGGCTGCTTCAACGAGATCGTCCGGGAGGCCCGCGCAGAGCGCCGCGGCTCCGACCAAGTCAATTGGGACAAGCTAATCGAGAAGGCGCGGCAGGAGCGTCTGTCGGGTA
>VBAE01000119.1:8975-10016 GCA_005882415.1 Alphaproteobacteria bacterium
AAGGTCGGAACAAAGCGCCAGCCCGGCGCCTTGTTTTGGGGCATGAGAATGGAGGCCCCGATGAAGCCCATGTTCAAAGCCGCCGTCCTGCTCGCTGCCGCTGCGGCGCTCGCCCCGATTAGTGCCCAGACGTCAAGCGCCCAGAGTCAAAGCAGTGCCGAGGCGGACGCCAGCGCCCAGGAAAAGATCAGCCGCCTCGTCGTCTACGGCAACGATCCCTGCCCGCACGCCGAGGACCAGATCGTCGTCTGCGCCCGCCGCCCGGAGAGCGAGCGCTACCGGATCCCGAAAGCGCTGCGCGACACCGACACGGAAGCCGGCGACAGCACGAGCTGGGGCATGCGCGCCCAGAGCCTCGAATATGCCGGCCGCACCGGCACCCAGAGCTGCTCGCCGGTCGGCCCCGGCGGCTTCACCGGCTGCTGGGACCAGATGATGCGGGTCGCCCATACCGAGCACCCGACCAACCTCGTCCCAAGGTAGGCGGCTCCACCGAATCCTTGACTTTCCGGGGCGCATCGGCTTTGGGACCGGCACGAGGCGGGGCCGTGGCTCCGCTTCTTTGCATTTTACAGTTTCGGGGTTTGGGCGGCGCCCCTCTTTGCCGCCTGGCCGGAAGTGCCTGATACGGCTCCCGGACGAACGAAGGAATGAAGACATGCGTCATCGCGTCGGCGGCCGTAAGCTGCAGCGTACCTCCAGCCACCGTGCGGCCCTGTTCCGCAACATGGCAGCCGCTCTCATCAAGCATGAGCAGATCACCACCACCGTCGCCAAGGCGAAGGAGCTTCGCCCCTATGTCGAGAAGCTGATCACGCTCGCGAAGAAGGGCGGCCTTTCGAACCGCCGCCTCGCCCATGCGCGCCTGCTCGACGACACGCAGCTGGTGAAGCTGTTCGACACCCTGGCGCCGCGCTACGCGGAGCGGGCCGGCGGCTATACCCGCATCATCAAGGCCGGCATCCGCGCCTCGGACGCCGCCCCGATCGCGATCATCGAGCTGGTCGACCGCGACTTCGCCGCCAAGGGCCAGGATTCGGG
>VBAE01000227.1 GCA_005882415.1 Alphaproteobacteria bacterium
AGATGATTCGTGCACCTTTAGCGATTTCAGGAGTGCCGTCGCTGGAGCCGCCGTCCACCACGACGACGTCAGCTCCGGCGAGCGCATCGAGACAGGCCCCGATATGGGCGGCCGCATTCAAGGCAGGGATCACGACGGACAGCATTCCTCCCTATGCCTAGCATGGGGAGGGGGACCCCGCGAAGCGGGGTGGAGGGGTAGAAGACGAGGCGTGAGCGGTTCCCAAGAGAGCCTCTGACTCACAGCCACTTACCCCTCCACCAGGCTTCGCCTGGTCCCCCTCCCCCCGCTTCGCGCGGGGAGGACTATCCAGAACAGCTCGCTCCACCGAGCACGCAAAACCGCGCGCAATGCGGATGATTGAGGGGAACCGCCCCGCCCGCATCCGCCAAGGTCGGCCCAAGCGCGAATTGCGGGTCGTACGGGAGCAAGGTGCACGCCACTACATGCGGCCGCTCGGCCCCCTTGGCCTTCACCACCATCCGGCTCGACGCGCACATCATCGCGTCCGGGGAAATGCCCAATATCCCCCAGCACGCGTCGCTGATCTCCGGCACGTCGGCCGCGGAATCCATCGGCGGGAACAGGACGAGGCCCCCTTCCACCGCCACGCCAAGCTCGGAGAACAGCCGCAAATAGCCGGCGCGGGCGTCGCTCTGGCTCTCCCCGGGAAGCTGCCGCCCGGCGATGGCGATGCGGAAGCCGTGCTCGGCGAGCCAGCGCACGCCGTCCAGCGCCTTGGCCCAGCTCCCTGCCCCGCGCTCCGCCTCGTGCACCGCGCGGCTATGATGGTCGAGGCTGACCCGCATCGTCAGATGCTCGCGCGGCAGGGCAAGGAGCTCTGCCTCGAACCGCCGCATCGGCCGCATCGCGTTGGTCAGCACCAGCACGTCGAAGCCGCGCCCCAGCGCCGATCCGATCATCGCCGGAACCTCGGCGTTCATGAACGGCTCGCCGCCGGTAAAACCGATCTCGCGCGTCCCGAGCAAAGCCGCCTCATCGAGGAACGCATTCACTTCAGCGAGGCTCACGTAGACAAGCGCATCGTTCCGCGGAGAGCTCTCGATATAGCAGCTCTTGCAGGCGAGATTGCACAGCGTCCCCGTATTGATCCAGAGCGTCTCCAGCCGTCGAAGCGCCACCGACGCCCGCGCCTCGCCCTTCGCGGTCACTCTCGGATCGCGGAACTTCAAAGGGTCGAGCGGACGCGCCGCCGGATCGGCGAAAGGAGAGCCCGGCTCGGGCCGGATCGGGACGACGCTTGCGGTCATCGGCGAAGGATAGGCGAAAAGCGCCCCCGGTGCTAACCCCCCCGCTCAAGGGAGCGGCGATGACACGGGCAAATCTGGGCAGGCTCGCCCTCATCCTCCTCATCCTGGGCGCGATCGCGGCCTTCTTCCTGTTCGATCTGGGCCGCTGGCTGACCTTCGAGAGCTTGAAGGCGCGTCAGGCCGAGCTCGCCGCCTTCGTCGAGGCGAACCCTCTCCAGGCGATCGCCGCCTTCTTCCTCCTCTACGTGGCGGTGACCGCCCTCTCTCTTCCCGGCGCGGCGATCATGACGCTGGCGGCGGGCGCGATCTTCGGCCTGTGGCGCGGGACGCTGATCGTCTCCTTCGCCTCGACGATCGGCGCCAGCCTCGCCTTCCTCTCCTCGCGCTACGTGCTTCGCGACTGGGTGAAGGCCCGCTTCGGCGCCCGCATCGACGCCATCGACCGCGGCATCGAGCGCGACGGCGCCTTCTACCTCCTCACCCTCCGCCTGATCCCGGCCTTCCCCTTCTTCCTCATCAACCTGGCGATGGGCCTCACCGCGATGCGCCTCGCCACCTTCTACCTGGTCAGCCAGGCCGGCATGCTCCCCGGCACCATCGTCTATGTGAACGCCGGCACCCAGCTCGCCGCTCTGACCGGAACCGCCGGCATATTCTCCCCGGCCCTCATCGGCTCCTTCGTCCTCTTGGGCCTGTTCCCGCTCGTGGCGAAGTTCGCGCTGGGCCGCTGGAAGCGCCGCCGCATCTACAAGGGCTGGCGCCGCCCGAAGCGCTTCGACCGTAACCTCATCGTCATCGGGGCGGGTGCCGGCGGCCTCGTCACCGCCTACATAGGCGCCACCGTCCGGGCGAAGGTGACCCTGATCGAGAAAGGCGAGATGGGCGGCGACTGCCTCAACACCGGCTGCGTCCCATCGAAGACCCTGATCGCCTGCGCCAAGGCGGTCCACCAGCAGACCGCCTTCGCCGACGTCATCAAGAGCGCGCCGAGCGTCGACTTCCGAGCCGCGATCGAACGCGTCTTCGAAGCGATCCGCATCATCGCCCCCGCCGACAGCGTAGAACGCTACACCGCCCTCGGCGTCGACGTCCGCCAGGGCCACGCCCGCATCGTCGATCCCTGGACGGTCGAAGTCGCCGGCGAGCGCCTAACAACCCGAGCCATCGTGATCGCCGCCGGCGGAGAACCCCTCGTCCCCCCAATCCCGGGCCTGGCGGAGAGCGGCTACCTCACCAGCGACACCATGTGGTCCGCCCTCCGGGGCCTCGAAGCCCCGCCCCGCCGCCTGTCCATCCTGGGCGGCGGCCCGATCGGAGTCGAAATGGCGCAAGCCTTCGCCCGCCTCGGCTCCGACGTCACCATCGTCGAAGCCGGGCCCCGCTTGCTCTCCAAGGAAGACGAGGAAGGCTCCACCTTCATCGAGCAGCGCCTGAAGGAGGAAGGAGTCCGCGTACTCACCGGGCACGAAGCCAGGGGCGTCGAAGCCGACACCCTCCTCGCCGGCTCTGAACGCATCCCTTTCGACACCCTCATCGTCGCCCTCGGCCGCCGCGCCCGCCTCACCGGCTACGGGCTCGAGGAGCTCGGCATCGAGACGAACAAGAGAATCGTCACCAACGACTGGCTCGAGACCCTCTACCCCAACATCTACGCGGTCGGCGACGTCGCCGGACCCTACCAATTCACCCATGTCGCGGCCCACCAGGCATGGTTCGCCGCGGTCAACGCCCTGTTCGGAAACCTCCGCCGCTTCCGCGCCGATTACCGGGTGATCCCCTGGGTCACCTACACCGATCCCGAAGTCGCCCATGTCGGCCATAACGAGCTCTCCGCCCGCGAGGCCGGCGTGGCCTACGAGCTCGTCCGCTACGACCTCTCCCACCTCGACCGCGCCGTCTCCGAAGGCACCAACCAGGGCTTCGTCAAACTCCTCGTCGAACCCGGCAAGGACCGAATCCTCGGCGCCACCATCGTCGCCGCGGGGGCCGGCGAGATGCTCGCCGAGCTCGTCCTGGCGATGAAGCACGGCATCGGCCTCAACAAAATCCTCGGCACGATCCACGCCTACCCGACCATGGCCGAAGCCAACAAATATGCCGCCGGCGAGTGGAAGAAAGCCCACGCCCCGACGCGTATCCTCGCCCTCCTCGAACGCTACCACCGCTGGCGCCGATGACGCGGATAGTGATCTTCGCCAAGGCCCCGGTGCCGGGGCAAGTGAAGACCCGCCTCGTTCCGGCATTAGGCTCCGAAGGAGCCGCGAGGCTGGCGCAGGAGATGCTGGAGCACACGGTGGAAGAAGCACTGGCGACAGGTCTGTCGGTGGAGCTGTGCGGCGATCCCGACCCCAGCACCTGGTACCAAGGCCCACCCCTTCTCCTCTCCGCCCAGGGCGAAGCAGACCTGGGCGCCCGCCTCGCCCGAGCCGCCGAGCGGGTGCTGAAGGAGGAACCCATCCTCCTGATCGGCACCGACTGCCCCGGCCTCAACCGCCATCGCCTCCTAAAAGCCGCCCGCGCACTGGAGACGAACGACGCGGTCCTCCTCCCAGCCGAAGACGGCGGCTACGTCCTCTTGGGTCTTACCCGCTTCGACAAGTCGCTGTTCGAGGAAATCGCGTGGAGCACCCCCACAGTCTCCTTCGAGACGATCGAGCGAATCGAGTCACTCGGTTGGAGCCTGCATCTGGGGGAGACGCTGTGGGACGTAGACGAACCGCAAGACCTCCAAAGCTCGTCATGCCGGACTTGATCCGGCATCCATGAACACGGATCGAGTCCAGTTCTCGCAGACCTGTGTTCATGGATTCCGGGTCAAGCCCGGAATGACGACCGGTGGGGTGACGACCCCCCGCCAACCCGCTAAGCGCCCACCCGTGCTCAACCCCCTCCCGCCTTATGCAGCCCTCCTCGGCCTAAGCACCTCCCGCGCCGAGGATGGCGAGCTCCTCTGGATCATGCCCTTCTCCGAAGCCGTGCTCGGCCGCCCCGGTTTCCTCCACGGCGGGGCCATCGCCGGCCTCCTCGAATTCGCCGCCCTCGGCACCCTCTACGAAGCGCTCGGCGAGGGCCCCACGGCCAAGCCCATAAACGTCAGCATCGATTTCATGCGCGGCGGCGGCGAGCACGACACCTTCGCCGCCGCGACCCTCACCCGCCTCGGCAGCCGCGTCGCAAACGTCGAAGCCCACGCCTGGCAAAAGGACCGCTCCAAGCCCATCGCAGCCGCCCGAATGAACCTCATCATCCGCCGCTAGACGGCCGTCCGCCCATATTCCTGATGGTTGTACGGGTGGCTGATCGAGAGGCCGCCGTCGACCACCAGCGCGTGCCCGTTGACGTAGCTGGACTCGTCCGACGCCAGGAACAGCGCCGCGGCGGCGATCTCTTCCGGCAATCCCCCGCGCTTCAGCGGGTTCAGATGGCCGAGCCGGTCTTCCTTGCCGGCCGCCCGTGCCCATTCGTAGACGGGCTTGGTCATCCCGGTCTCGATCAGCCCGGGGCAGATGGCGTTGACGCGGATGTTCGACCCGCCGAGCTGGGTGGCGGCGACGGTAACGAGATTGATCACTCCCGCCTTCGACGCCGAATAAGCCGGCCCGCCCGCCCCGGCGCGAATCCCGGCAACCGAGGCCGTACAGATGATCGAGCCGCGCCCCCGCGCCTTCATCGCCGGCGCCGCATGGCGGATGGCGAGGAAGGGGCCGATCAGATTGACCCGGAGAATCTCCTGCCAATCCTCCGGGCTCTGCTCGAAGATCGAAGCGAGGCCGCCCGACACCCCCGCATTGGCATAGAAGACATCCAGCCCCCCATGCTCCGCCACCGCCCGCTCGACGAGCCCGCGCACGTCCTCCTCGGACCCCGCATCGGCCCGCACCACGCCCTCACCCTCGTTCACATCGGCGGCAATCACGGTCGCGCCCTCCGCCCGAAACCGCGCCGCAGTGGCCTTGCCGATCCCCGACGCTGCGCCGGTGACGATGGCGATCTTGTTCTGGAGTCTCATCTAGATGTCTCCGCCCGGAAAGAAGAAATGGGTTCGCGCAGAGACGCAGAGACGCAGAGGGGCCGGCCGTCATGGCGGACTTGATCCGCCATCCATGAACACGGTTCGATGCGAGTTCTCGCCGACCTGTGTTCATGGACCCCGGATCAAGTCCGGGGTGACGAGCTAATCCAGCGCCGGTCCGATCCTCGACCTCTCTGCGCCTCTGCGTCTCTGCGCGAATCATAATCCCACGCCGGTCGTGGAGCCGCCGTCGACGACGATGGCCTGGCCGGTGACGAAGGTGGAGGCATCCGACGCCAGGAACACCGCCGCCCCGGCGATCTCGTGCGGTTCGCCGATGCGTTGCAGCGGCGTGTGGGCGGTGACCGCCGCCAGCGTCGCCGGGTTCTCCCACAAAGCCCGCGCGAAATCGGTGCGGATGAGGCCGGGGGCGATGCAGTTGACGCGGACCTGGTGCGGGCCGAATTCGGCGGCGAGGTTGCGGGCGAGCTGGAAGTCCGCGGCCTTGGAAATGTTGTAGGCACCGATCACCGCCGAGGCCTTCAAACCGCCGATCGAGCTGACGATGATAATCGAGCCCGCGCGGCGCTCGATCATCTCGGGCGCGACCATCTGCACCAGCCAGTGATTGGCGATGACGTTGTTTTCCAGGATCTTGCGGAACTGGTCGTCGCTGATCCCGCCCATCGGCCCGTAATAGGGATTGGAGGCGGCGTTGCAGACGAGGACGTCGATGCGGCCCAATTGCCGACGCGTCTCGTCCACCAGGTGCTGGAGCGCGTCCTTCGACGAGATGCTGGCGGCCACGACGATCGCCGCCCCCGGATGTTTCGCGTTGATCCCGTCGGCGACTTCCTGGCACGCTTCGGCCTTGCGGGAGGAGATCACCACCCTCGCGCCCTGCTCCGCCATCGCCTCCGCGATCGCCCGCCCGATCCCGCGCGACGACCCGGTAATGATCGCGACTTTGCCGGTGAGGTCGAAAAGGTTCATGCTTATTTCTCCTTCGTCATGGCGGACTTGATCCGCCATCCATGAACACGGTTTCAGTCCAGTTTTCGAAGACCTGTGTTCATGGATCCCGGGTCAAGCCCGGGATGACGGCTGTGGGGGTCATGCCTCGCGGTGCTTCGAAAACTCGATCCGCGCGATCGCCCGGTTGTGCACCTCGTCCGGCCCGTCCGCCAGGCGCAGCGTCCGGATCCCCGCCCAGCTCTTCGCCAGCTCGAACTCCTGGGAGACCCCCGCCCCGCCATGCGCCTGCACCGCGTCGTCGATGATCCGCAGCGCCATGTTGGGCGCGAACACCTTGATCATCGCGATCTCGGCCGCCGCGGCCTTGTTGCCGGCCTTGTCCATCAGGTCGGCGGCCTTGAGGCAGAGCAGGCGGGCCATGTCGATGTCGATCCGGGCGGCGGCGACGCGCTGCTCCCAGATCGAATGTTCCGCGAGGCGCTTGCCGAATGCGACCCGCGACTGGAGGCGCTTTACCATCGCCTTCAAGGCCTCCTCGGCCACCCCGACGGTGCGCATGCAATGGTGGATCCGGCCCGGCCCCAGGCGCCCCTGCGCGATCTCGAAGCCGCGGCCTTCGCCGAGCAGCATCGAGGACGCGGGAATGCGCACGTCCTTGAGTTCGATCTCCATATGCCCGTGCGGCGCGTCGTCATAACCGTAGACGGTAAGCGCCCGCTCCACCGTGACGCCCGGCGCATCCAAAGGCATCAGCACCATCGACTGCTGGCGGTGGCGGTCGGCGGACGTGTCGGTCTTGCCCATCACGATGGCGACCTTGCAGCGCGGATCGCCGGCGCCGGACGACCACCACTTCCGCCCGTTCAGCACATAATCCTCGCCGTCGCGCCGTATCTCGCACTGGATGTTGGTCGCGTCCGACGAGGCGACTGCGGGCTCGGTCATCAGGAAGGCCGAGCGGATCTCGCCGTTCATCAGCGGCCGCAGCCACTCCTCCTTCTGCTCGCGAGTCCCGTAGCGGTGGAGCACCTCCATATTGCCCGTATCCGGCGCGGAGCAGTTGAACACCTCGCTCGCCCAGCCGATCCGGCCCATCTCCTCGGCGCAGAGGGCATATTCAAGGTTGGTGAGCTGCGTCCCCTCGAACTCGAAGCTCTCGTCGACATGGCGCAGCGCCTGCCCGGGGGGCATGAACAAATTCCACAGCCCCGCCTCGCGCGCGGCCGGCTTCAGCTCCTCGATGACCTCGATCGGCTGCCAGCGGTCGCCGGCGGCGAGCTGCTGCTTATAGTCCTTCGAGCGGGGGCGGATTCGAGTCTCGATGAATTCGCGCACCCGGTCGCGGTAGAAAGCCTGCCGTTCCGTAAGGTCAAAGTCCATGGCGGCCGCTTTCCTTCTCTTTGTGGCGCCCGATTGCTGCCAGAAACGGCGCTTTTGCGCCAGTGGCGCGGAGCCGTCCCGAATTGGGTCACCGGGCCCCCGCGGCACGTTTGCCAACCAAGTCCTTGGGGCGTAACATTTCCGTTTCGCGTAGCGTTGAGTTCGAGTCGTAACCTACCTTTTGGGGGGAGGGTTTGATGAATCGTCTCTTGAATGGCGCGCTCGGCGCCGCTGCAATCGTTCTTCTGCCGGCCGCCGTTATGGCCAATCCGCCTGCAAACAGCCCGGGCAAATCGGGCTCGGCGCCGAACCAGTCGGCCCAGGGGGCGGCGTCTTCCGCCCATGGCCAGGCGATCGCCCAGGCGGCGGGCAATCCGTGCAAGCCGAACCCCAAGGGCCCCGGCGGTCCGAAAGGCCACGATTGCGAGCCGGTGACGCCCGCCTGCCCGAAGAAGTAGAGCGGTGAACAAGCGGGCGCCGGCTGCGAGGCTCGGCCCCTGGGATTTCGGCTTCGCCGCCGCGCTGCTGCTGGTCGCGCTTGCGCTGGGAGGGGGCAGCGGCTGGTTCGCGGTAGGGCCGATGCTGGCCGAGCTGCTCGGCCTCGCCTTGCTCTTCTACCTGCTGACCAGGCGCGACAGCGACCGGCTACTGCGCGGCCAGCGCCCGGAATTCGCGCTTCTGATCGCGGTCTTCGCGCTTCCCCTCCTCCAGCTCGTGCCGCTCCCGCCCTCGCTCTGGCACGGCCTTCCGGGCCGCGACGCTACCGTGGCGATCGCCGAGCTTACGGGCACGGAAGGAAGCTGGCGCCCGGTCAGCACCGATCCGCAGGCGACCTGGTCGGCGGTGCTGGCGCTGATCCCTGCGGCGGCCCTGTTCTTCGCCGGCACCCTCGCCTCGGCGCGCGAGAGAAGGCTGCTTCTGACCATCGTCGTCGTCGTCGCCATCGTCAGCGGCGCCATCGCTTTGTTCCAATGGGTGGGAAGTCTCGGCGGCTTCTTCCCCGAGGTCGACAAAGGGTACCAGCTCGGCCTGTTCGCCAACCGCAACCATGAGGCGAACCTTTTGCTCGTCGCCCTCGCCCTGCTCGCCGGCTTGGGCGCCGAGCGGCGGGGACGGGCGGCAATCCCGCTGATCCTGCTCGCCGCGGCCTTCCTCCTGAGCGCGCTGCTCCTCACCCAGTCGCGCACCGCCTTCGTGCTGCTGTTCCTGGGCGCGGTCGGCGTGGCCGCGTTCGTCCCCGGGCCGCGGCACTGGCCGCCCTTCGTCCGCTGGGCAGTCGCGCTTGCTCCGCTGGCCCTGCTCGCCTTCATGCTGTCGCCCGCCTCGCCCGTCGCCCGGCTTGCGGGCCGCTTCGCGACCAGCGAAGAATTGAGGCCGCAAATCTGGGCGACCGCCGCCCACGCCGCCGCCACCTACGCCCCGTTCGGCTCGGGCATCGGCACCTTCAACCTCGTCTACGAGCAGTCGGAGGGCCTCGGCGCCCTGACCCGCGGCTGGATCCCGCACGCCCACAACGAATATCTGGAGCTGGTGCTGGAGACCGGGCTGATCGGCGCCGGCCTGATCGCGGCCTTCTTCTTCCTCTTCTTCCGCCGAATGGCCCGGCTCCACAACATCCCCGGCGCGCGCCTGGAGCGGGCGGCGGGGCTGGCGGCTTTGCTGATGCTGCTCCATTCCGCGGTCGACTACCCGCTTCGCAATGTCGGCCTCTTAAGCCTGTTCGGCCTCCTCCTCGGCTGCCTGATGATGCCCGTCGCCCGCCCTCGCCGGCGGCGGGCAGCGCCCGCAGGCGATCCTAGCCTCGCTCAAAAGGCTTCGTTCGCCGTTGCCGGGCTTGCGATAGCGCTGCTCGTCCTCTCCGACGGGATGACGATGACGGCGATGGAGCAGGGCAAGTACGGCGCCGCCCTCCAGATCGACGGCAGCTCGTCCATCGCCAACGGCTACGCCGCCGAAGCCGCGTTCGACTCCGGCCGCTACGCCCTTGCCGAGGCACGCGCGCGACGGGCCCTCGGAGCGGCCTTGGCCTATCCTCGGGCGCTGCGCGTCTTCGGCTTCTCGCGCGAACTCCAGAACGACAGCGCCGGCGCCGCCACCGCAATGACCCTCGCCGCCCGGCTCGGCTGGCGCGACGTCCCGACCCAGAGCTGGCTGATGCTCTACGCGCTGCGGGAGCGCCGCTGGGACGCGGCCGCCCTCCACGGCGACGCCGTCGCCCGCCAGGGCTTCGGCGACACCGTCTTCCGCCCGCTTGACGCTTTGCTCGACGACGAGGCGGGACGAGCCGAATTGAGACGCCGGCTCGCCGACGCCCCGCCTTGGCGCGAGGAATTCCTCCGCCACCTCGCCACCCTCCCCGCCGACCGCCTCGACGCGGCCGACGCGATCGCCGCAAGCGCCGCCACTCCGGACCGGCCGCTCGCCGCCGACGAAATCCAGCCGCTGCTCGACCGGCTGATGAAGGAGGAAAGGTTCGACGCCGCCCGCCGCCTCTGGCGCGCCTCGCTCGGCGAGCGCGCGGGCCTCCAGGCCGGCTTCGTCTACGACGGCTCCTTCACCGGCCGCGGCGCCGGCCCGCACGATTATGTCCCGCCCTTCGAATGGCGGCTGACGCCCGGCCAGCGCAGCGAGGCCTGGCTCTCTCCCGCCCCGTCCGGCGACGGCCGCGCGCTTCGGATCGTCTCCAGCGGCTATTCGGGCGAGCGGCTCGCCTCCCAGACCCTGCTCCTCCCGCCGGGCCCGTACCGCCTCTCCGTCTCCGCTCTGGCCGACATGGCCGGTGCCGCCGACGCGACCGAGTGGAAGCTGACCTGCCGCCCCTCCGGCCAAGTCCTAGGCGCCTATTCCGCCCCCGCCAGGCTCCGCACCTGGACCCGAAGCACCCTCGCCTTCCGAGTCCCCGCCGGCTGCCCCGCCCAGCAACTCGAACTGTTCAGCAAGCCCACCATCGACGGCCAGTCGATCAGCTGGTTCGACGGAATCCAAGTCCTCCCCATCGCAGATGGGGAGGGGGACCGGACGTAGTCCGGTGGAGGGGTAACTGGCTCAGCCCAGGCGGTTCACGCGCGAACCTCCCAGACCCAGCCTTCTACCCCTCCACCACACTACGTGTGGTCCCCCTCCCCCCGCTTCGCGCGGGGAGGACTACCTCCATAACGGCCTCGAAAGTCGGGGGCGAAACGACCTGGACGTGCGATAGTCGCCGCGGGGCCGCGCAGCGACTCGGCGAACAGAGGGGAAGATCAATGGCAGCGATCGAAAATATTCCGCAGGGAGAGGCCGCGCGGATCGACCATGTCGCGGCATTGACGGTCCAGCAACTCGACCGTCGTTACGCATCCGGCCCGCGCTGCCTTCGCGGGGTTCACCCAAAGGACCATGGCTGCGTCGAGGCTCTGTTCGCCGTCTCCGACAGCCTTCCGCCCGAGCTTCGCGTCGGCATCTTCGCCAAGCCGGGCGACCAGTTCGCCGCCGCCATCCGCTTCTCCAACGCCTCGCCCCTGGTCACGCCGGACTCGCTCGAGCCCGGCGCCGACGGCAAGCCGGCGGTGGCCCATGGCAGCCGCGGCATGGCGATCAAGCTCTACGGCGTGTCCGGCGACCGGCTGATGCCCGGCGACCATGAGCGGACCCAGGACTTCCTGATGATCAACCAGCCGGTCTTCGCTTTCGCCAACGTCGAGGATTATGAGGCGCTGAGCAAGATCATCGTCGACTTCAAGGAGGACCCGAGGCCGTTTTTCGCGCGGGTGGCGAGCCCGGACAAGGCGATCAGCGGCCGGGCGAAACGCACGTTGCAGATCGTCCAGCAGGTCAAGGCGCTGGCCGCGCCGCCCTCCTTCCAGCCGCCGCCGATGAGCCCGTTCGACAACCGCTATTTCAGCGCCGCGCCGTTCCTGTTCGGCGAGGGCAAGGTGATGAAATTCTCCGCCGTTCCGGTGAACCCGATGACCGGCGACGTCTCCGCCGCCTGCCAGGACCCGAACTATCTCCGCGCCGCTCTGCGCAAGCGGATGGAGGAGGCGCAGGGCAAGCCCATTTGCTTCGACTTCCAGGTCCAGGTGCGCTCCGCCGACAGCCTCGCCGGCAAGGTGGACACCGACATCGAGGACGTCTGCACCCTGTGGGACGAGGCGCAATATCCGTTCGTCACCGTCGCCCGGATCACCGTCCCTTCCGCCCAGGACGTCGCCTCCCCGGCGCGCCAGGAATTCTGCGAAACCCTGGTCTACACGCCCTGGCACGGCCTCAAGGAGCACCGGCCTTTGGGCGGGATCAATCGCCTCCGCCAGAAGGTCTACACCGCCTCCTCGGAACGCCGCGGCTGCCCCGCCTCCCCCGAAATTCCGCCGCAGGATGTCCAGGCCTTGCTCGGCGGCGGAGCCCCCGCCCGCCCCGACCGCGGCGGCCTCAGGGGGACTCCGAGCCCGAGCGGCGGGCTGAGGCGGTAGGGAAGACCTCCGCCACGTCCGCTCGCCGTTGACGGCGCCGATCGCACGCGTCATTTACGTTTACGTAAAGGAGAGCGATGCGATGGCCGATTTGGACAGCTTCCGCGCCGACACCCGCGCCTGGCTGGAGGCGAATTGCCCCGCCGAAATGCGCGAGCCGGTTCGCGACGAGAGCGACGCCTGCTGGGGCGGGCGCAACGCCAAATTCAAAAGCGACGCGCAGAAGGCCTGGATGGACCGAATGGCGGCACGCGGCTGGACCGTCCCCGACTGGCCCACCGAATATGGCGGCGGCGGGCTCTCCCCCGCCGAGACCAAGACCTTGCGCCAGGAAATGGCCCGCATCGGCGCGCGCAACCCGCTGCACAGTTTCGGCATTTCGATGCTCGGGCCCGCCCTCCTCAAATACGGCACCGAGGAGCAGAAGAAGCGCTTCCTCCCCGAGATCGCCCGCGGCGAGATCCGCTGGTGCCAGGGCTATTCGGAGCCGAACGCAGGCTCCGACCTCGCCTCGCTCCAGACCAAATGCGAAGACAAAGGGGATCACTGGCTCGTGAATGGCCAGAAGGTCTGGACCTCCTATGCCGACAAGGCCGACTGGATCTTCTGCCTGGTGCGCACCGATTTCTCCGCCCCCAAGCATAAGGGGATCAGCTTCATCCTGTTCGACATGGCGAGCCCGGGCGTCTCGACCAAGCCGATCCTGCTCATCTCCGGCAACTCGCCCTTCTGCGAAACCTTCTTCGACGACGTTCAGGTGCCCAAGGACCAGGTGGTCGGCGAGGTCGACAAGGGCTGGGACGTCGCCAAATATCTCCTCGGCCATGAGCGCGAGATGATCAGCGGCATGGGCCTCGGCGGCAATTCGGGGAGCCTCGGCGAGGCCTTCGCCGACGTGGTCGCGCAAGACCCGCTGCTCCGCGCCGACATCGCCCGCTTCGACGTCGACGCCCTCGCCTGCCCAGCCTTCGATGATGAAATATGCCGGCACCGAGCTCAACAAGCGCCGCCACGAGCTGGTCATGGCCGCCGGCGGCTCGAACGCGCTCGAATGGGACAGCGACCGCTCGAAGAAGGGCAAGGCCGCCCGCGAATGGCTGCGCACCAAGGCCAATTCGATCGAGGGCGGGACCAGCGAGGTCCAGCTCGGAATCGTCGCCAAGCGCATTCTCGAACTCCCCGGAGCCTGACCCATGCCGCTCTACCTCAATGACGACCAGAACATGCTCCGCGACACCGCGCGCGAGCTGATGGGGGCGGAGGGTTCGATCGCGAACCAGCTGCGCAAATATCGCGACATGGAGTGCAAGGACGGCTTCGGCCACGCTCTTTGGAAGCAGTTCGGCGAGCTCGGCCTCACCGGCATCCTCGTCGATGAGGCGGACGGCGGCCTCGGCCTCGGCCATGTCGAGGCGGGAATCGTGCTCGAGGAGATCGGCCGCAACCTCACCCCCTCCCCCTTCCTGGTGACGGCGGTTGCCGTCGTCGAGGCGCTCCGCGGCACCAAACTCCGCGAGCGCTGGCTGCCCGGAATCCTCGCCGGCGAGACCGTCGCCGCGCTGGCCATCGACGAAGGCGCCAAGCACCGCCCCGAAATCATCGAGGCGCGCGCGGAGCGCAGCGGCAATGGCTTCCGCCTCTCCGGCAAGAAGCAGTTCGTCGTCCAGGGCGCCTCCGCCGACGTCATCCTCGTCGCCGCCCGCAGCGACGAAGGCATCACCCTGTTCGCGGTCGAGAAGGGCGCGCACGGCCTCGACGTCGAGGGCGTCCGCCTCGCCGATTCCAGCATCGGCGCGCGGATGACCTTCGACGGAGTCGAGGTCGATTCCGACGCGGTAGTCGGCGAGGTCGGCGGCGGCGAGGCGGTTCTGAAGCGGGTGCTGAACGCAGGCCGCGCCGGCGCGTCGTCCGAGCTGGTCGGCCTCGGCAGCCAGGCGATGGCGATGACGGTCGACTATCTCAAGCAGCGCAAGCAATTCGGCAAGCTGATCGGCGAGTTCCAGGCCCTCCAGCACCGCGCCGCGCACCTATACTCCGAGCTCGAAATCGCCCGCTCGGCCGCGATCAAGGCCCAGCAATTGCTCGACGAGGGCGCCGAGGACGCCGAGCTGATGGTCTCCGTAGCCAAGGCCAAGGCCGGCCGCACATCCGCGCTCGCGGTGCAGGAGGGCGTCCAGATGCACGGCGGCATCGGCATGACCGACGAGTACGACATCGGCCTCTACATGAAGCGCGACCGGGTGCTGAACGAGCTCTTCGGCGACGCGAATTATCATGCGGACAAGGTCGCGAGGATGAAGGGCTATTGACCCACCGGCGTCATCCCGGGCTTGACCCGGGATCCATGAACACGGTTCGAGTCCAGTTCTCGCGGACCTGTGTTCATGGATGCCGGATCAGGGTTCCCATCAAAGTACTACTTTGATGGGGTCCCTCCGTCCGGCATGACGACGGAGTTTATATGACCCTCGACCCCGAATCCTTCGACCTCCTCCTCTCCACCGTCCGCCGCTACGTGTCGGAACGCCTCCGCCCGCTCGAAGAACGCGTCGACCGTGAAGACGAGGTCCCGCCCGAGATCGTCGCCGAAATGAAGGAGATGGGCCTGTTCGGCCTCTCCATCCCGGAGGAGTTTGGCGGCCTCGGCCTCAGCATGACCGAGGAGGTCCGAGTCGCCCTCGAGCTCGGCGGCACCACCCCCGCCTTCCGCTCCGCCTTCGGCACCAATGTCGGCATCGGCAGCCAGGGCCTCGTCATGGCCGGCACCGATGCCCAGAAGGCCGAGTGGCTACCCCGCATCGCCAGCGGAGAGATCGTCACCAGCTTTGCCTTGACCGAAGCCGGCGCCGGATCCGACAGCGCCTCCGTCCAGACCCGCGCGGTCCGCGACGGCGACACCTACCGCCTCAGCGGCTCCAAACGCTTCATCACCAATGCCGACAAGGCCTCTTTGTTCACGGTGATGGCGCGGACCGGCGGCCCCGGCGCCCACGGCGTCTCCGCCTTCCTCGTCCCCGCCGACCTCCCCGGAGTCAGCGTCGGCAGGCCCGAAAAGAAGATGGGCCAGCAGGGCGCCCATGTCTGCGACGTCAATTTCGACGAGGCCGAGATCCCCGCCGCGAACCGCCTCGGCGAGGAGGGCGAGGGCTTCAAGATCGCCATGCGCGTCCTCGACCGCGGCCGCCTCCACATCTCGGCGGTCTGCGTCGGCATCGCCGAGCGCCTGATCGCGGACTGCGTCGGCTACGCGTCGGAGCGCAAGCAGTTCGGCAAAGCCCTGGCCGAATTCCAGCTCATCCAGGCAATGATCGCGGACTCGAAGACCGAGACGATGGCGGCGAAAGCGCTGGTCTTGGAAGCCGCCCGCCTCAAGGACCAAGGCGAACCGATCACCCTCGAAGCCGCCGCCGCCAAATATTTCGCCAGCGAGATGGTGGGACGCGTCGCCGACCGCGCCGTGCAGATCTACGGCGGCGCCGGCTACATCGCCGACTACGGCATCGAACGCCTCTACCGCGACGTCCGCCTGTTCCGAATCTACGAAGGCACCAGCCAGGTCCAACAACTCGTAATCGCCCGCGAG
>VBAE01000120.1:0-10507 GCA_005882415.1 Alphaproteobacteria bacterium
CACGAGGTTTCGAAGAACCGTGTTCATGGATCCCGGGTCGAGCCCGGGATGACGGGACAGGGCGTCGCGCCGGCGCTGACTGCCTCTCAGCGATTTCCGGCGGGTATCCCCTTGATCGAGGGCCGCTTTTGAATAGGCTGGTGCGGGGACGGGGAATTTTCCGCATGAAGCTTCCAACAGCATTGCCGCATCTCGAGGGGAAGCGCGGGGACGTCGTCCGCGCGGTCTATCTGCTGCTTGCGGCCGTCACCACCGCGACCATCGCCGGGCTGGTGTGGTTCACCGCCGTCGACATGCTCACCAATGTGCCGCGCACCGCCGCTTTGGGTTTTCGGACCTGGACAAACAGTTCGGGACCGCATGTCGGAGGGCTATCGGCGGCCGCCCAGCGCGCCGGCCTGCTCGACCGGGACCAGATCGTCGCGATCGGCGGCAAGCGCCTGGGCCCGGGCGCAACCGAGTTCGACATTGGCGAGCATCTCGCGCAGGCAAAAGGGCCGAGCGTCTCCATCACCGTGCGGCAGAAGCAAGGCGCGGAGCGCACCTTGAAGCTGCCGCGTGCCGATCGGGTATGGGAACGCCCCGATCCCTCGAGCGGGCTGCCGCTTTGGCTGTACGTCCTCACCGATCTGGCGATCTCACAGATGGTCTTGCCGTTCCTGATCCTCGCCTCGCTGCTGCTGTATCGCCGCCGGCGAAAGGACCCGGAGGCAATGCTGTTCGCCTTCGCTTTCCTGCTGATCTGCCTCCAGCCCGGCCTATTCTGGTGGGTTCCGTCGCTGCCGGTGTCGGACGAGCTCCTCTCGCAATCCTTCATTACCGGCTGGATTGCGAGCTTTGTAGCGATCGCGGCGTTTCCCGACGGGCGCTTCGCCTCGCGCTGGGGAAGGGGCGTGCTGGCGGGCGCGGTCCTGCTCTGGCTGGCCAGCTTCGCGTTGTGGGACGGGCGGGCGCGCGGCATTCCCGAGACTGTGTTCACGGCTTTCAATGGGGCGTTGGCGCTGCTCGGCGTGGCCGCCGGGGTGGCGGTGGTGCGCCGCTATCGGCGGACACCGGCCGGACCGGAGCGGCAGCAGATCAAATGGGCGGTGGGTGGCTTCTGCGTCACGGCTGCCGCGCTGGTCGTCATCATCGTCAGACAAGCCTATGCACCTTGGGGGGTGGGACCCGTGGACTATGTCGCCCGGCTGACGCTGTTTACGATGGCGGCCCTCGGGCTGCCGGTGGGGCTGCTGATCTCGCTGCTGCGCTACCGGCTCTATGACGCCGACGCCGCGATCAGCCGCTCGGTCGCGTACGGCGTGCTGACGGTCGCGCTGCTGGCTATCTTCGCGGGCTCCGAGAAAGTGATCGAAGTGCTTGGCGAGCAATATTTCGGCGAGACGATGGGGGCGCTGGCGGGGGGGCTGGGCGCGGCGCTGGCGGCGGTGCTGATCGTGCCGCTGCACCATCGCTTCAGCCATTGGGCGGAGAAGCGGTTCCAGAAGAATTTGATCGACCTCAGGCGCGGCCTGCCGTTGCTGGTCGGCGATCTGCGCGAGACCGCCACGCTCGGCGACGTCGCCGAAGCGGTGGCGAAGCGAGTCGAGCGCGGGGTGCATGCGGCACGCTGTGCGCTGGTGGTCGAGGGGTCGGTGGCGGCAAGCCGGCATGTCGCGGCGGGCGAGCTGGAAGATTGGCTGCGCGACTGGACCCCGGCGACGGACGAGGGTCTGGATTGCGTCCGCACCGATCCGCTGTTTCCGATGCGGGTGCCGCTGGAGGCCGACGGGTGCGGGCGCGTCGGCTGGCTGCTGCTCGGGCCGCGGCCCGACGGCAGCTTCTACGGCAAGGACGAGCGCGAGGCGCTCGAGGAGATCGCCGATCCGATCGCCCGCGCGATCGCCATCGTGCGGCAGCGCGAGGGGCGCCAATCGGCCTTCGAGACGCGGATCGGAATGCTCGAGGCGGCGGTTGCGCGGCTGCTCAAGCTGGATTCGGCGGCGCAGCTGGCAACATGAATAGGTTGGGCCGGGGGAAACCTGGCGCCTACTTCCTGATCGTCACGCCCAAGGGGAATGGCGCCGAAATGGCGCTCATGGCGAACAACGGGCGGTAGGTTCGCTCGGCGGTCGTTACCCCATAATCGTCATGCCGGACTTGATCCGGCATCCATGAACACGGATCGAGTCCAGTTCTGCCAGACCTGTGTTCATGGATCCCGGGTCGAGCCCGGGATGACGGGGAGAGGGGCAGCGGCTAGGGAACGAGCGGGAGTGGCGCTGCGAATGAAGGGCGGTAAGGCCCGTCACGGAAGGCGGCTCGGCATCCCTTTAGCCTGCCATTCCGGTTCTCCCTGCGCCCACACCCGCTCGATCCGGCGGCGGCTTTCGGCGATCTCCCTGGGACTGAGACTACCGAATCCGGTCGAGACCCGCAGATTGGCCTCGTGATCCCTCAGCGCCCGGCGCCATGCTTCCTCTGACGGCCACTGCGTCGGCATCGTCCAATCTCCGCTGCGGGCGCCACGATATCGAAGCAGCCGTCCGCGCTCAACGAGCTGAGGGTCGATCGTGCCGCCCGTCCACCCGCACCGCCGTTGTTCGTCGTCGGCGGCGCTGCGTGGAGCTCGGTGCAGGTTTCACCCAAAGGACCAAAGCACCAAAGGGACCAAAGAGGCCGAGGGGGGTCTGAGGGCGGCGCCTGCCGACCCCAAAGTCGTCATGCCGGACTTGATCCGGCATCCATGAACACGGATCGAGTCTAGTTTTCCCAAACCTGTGTTCATGGATCCCGGGTCAAGCCCGGGATGACGGGACAGGGCGTTGCTCCGGCGTTGGTGGGTGCCATCGGGCGTACGGGGCGCGCCCAAACCGAGATCGAATCGGCCGGCTGCGCGTTGAGCGGGATTATGACGGACACTATTCAGACGCTGCGCGAGCGGATGGAGGCTGCGGCTGCGGCGCTGGATTTCGAGGAAGCGAGAAGGCTTCGGGATCGGATCAACCTGATGCGGGGCGGCGCGACGGCGGCGGAGGCGGAGCAGGCCGATGCGGCGGGGTTGATGCGCCAGCGTCCGGGGGCGATGGGGCTCGGGACGAGCCAGCAGCGTGTGGAGCCGCCAGCCGGTTGGAAGCCGCCTCCGAAGCCGGATCCGCTTACGCGCGGACGGGGCTCTGGGCGGCGGTGAGTTTCACGCAGTCGGTCGTCATGCCGGACTTGATCCGGCATCCATGAACACGGATCGAGTCTAGTTTTCCCAAACCTGTGTTCATGGATGCCGGGTCGAGCCCGGGATGACGGTCTTTGCTCGCACTGGCGCCTGTGCGTTCGCGCCGCTACAGGGCGGCGGATGCCTCCACTTCTTCTTGTCATGCTCGGCGGTGCCGTCGGGGCTGGGCTTCGTTTTGAGGTGGGGCGGGTTGCGCTTCGCCTCGCTGGCGCTGGGTTTCCTTGGGGAACGCTGGCGGTGAACCTGGTGGGCGGGTTGCTGATGGGGGTGCTGGCGGGGCATCTCTTTGAACGGGGGAATGAGGGGCCGTTGTGGCTGCTTGCGGGAGTCGGCGTGCTGGGCGGGTTCACGACTTTTTCGGCGTTCAGTTTGGACATGTTCGCGATGCTCGAGCGGGGGCAGGCGGTGGCGGCTGTCGGGTACGCACTGGCTTCGGTGATCGGGGCGTTGGCGTTGCTGGCGCTCGGCTTCTGGGCGATGAGGGCGGCGCTATGAGCGGCGAGGTGCGGCAGTTCACCGTGTCGGCGGACGATGACGGGATCCGGCTCGACCGCTGGTTCAAGCGCAATCTGCCCGACGCGAACTTCAACCTGGTGTCGCGCTGGGCGCGGACCGGGCAGCTTCGGCTCGACGGCAAGAGGGCGGCGCCGGGCGATAGGGTCGAGGCGGGGCAGGTGGTTCGGGTGCCGCCCGCAGAGCCGGTGACGGCGGCGGCGGCGGCGGCGAAGAAGCCGGAGCGGCCGACGCTGAGCGAGGACGAAGTGGCCTTCGTCAACGAGATCGTCATCCACCGCGACCCGGCGGCGTTCGTGGTCAACAAGCCGCCGGGCCTTGCGACGCAGGGCGGGACCAAGACTCGGACCCATTTGGACGGGCTGCTCGACGGGCTCGCCGATGATGCCGGGAACCGGCCGAAGCTGGTCCACCGGCTCGACAAGGATACGTCGGGTGTGCTGCTCCTCGCCCGGACGGCGCGGGCGGCGGCGTTCTTTTCCAAATCCTTTTCGGGGCGGACTGCGCGCAAGGTCTATTGGGCGCTGGTGGTCGGCGTGCCGGAGGTAAGGGACGGTTATATCGACCTGCCGCTGGCCAAGCAGCCGGGGACGGGCGGCGAGAAGATGCATGTCGACGAGGAGGAGGGGCTGCCTTCGCGGACGCGGTATCGCGTGATCGAGCGGGCGGGGAGCCGGACCGCCTGGGTCGAGCTGCAGCCGCTGACCGGGCGGACCCACCAGCTCCGGGTGCATATGGCGGCGACCACGCGCGGCGGATCCGGATCGATCATCCCGACGGGGGGCAGGTGGACGTCACCGCCGAGCTTCCCCAGCATTTCGCCGAGACGATGGCCAATCTCGGCTTCGACCTGGAGCTTGGCGACCTGCCGCTCGACGAGGTCAAGTTCTCCGAGACCCTGGAAGGCAAGCGCAAGGCGGCGAGCGCGGCGGCCAAGTCGCGGCGGCGGGAGCGCAAGGGCGAGCGGCGCGGGCGGGGCCGGGGCTGATGCACCCGCATCCCAAATTCGCGATGGTTGCACGCGAGGAGATGGCGGCTTTGGTCCGGAGCGAGGGTTTCGGGACTGTCACGGTGCAGACGGAGGAGGGGCTGCGCGCGGTGCATGTGCCGGTGCTGCTCGATGGCGAGACGCTGCGATTCCACGTCGGCCGCGGGAACAAGGTGCATATGGCGCTGATGGCGGGCGCGGAGGCGCTTGCGGTGGTGAACGGGCCGCACGCTTATGTCAGCCCCGACTGGTACGGGATGCAGGGCCGGGTGCCGACCTGGAATTATGTCGCGGTGGAGCTGAACGGGCCGGTTCGGGCGCTGGACGATGGGGAGCTGGTGGCGCTGCTCGATGCGATTTCCGAGGAGAATGAGGCGCGGCTGGCGCCGAAGCCGGTGTGGACCCGGGAGCAGATGGGCGCGGATGTGTTCGACGGGTTGTTGAAGCGGATCAGCGGGTTCGAGATGGCGATTTCCGAATGGCGCGGGACTGCGAAGATCGACCAGGACAAGCCGGCCGAGGTTCGGGCGCGGATCGCCGAGGCGCTGGAGGCGCGGGGCGAGGCGGCGATGGCGGCGCTCCACCGCCGGTGAATAGGCTCGCAATCTTCGACTGCGACGGCACGATCGTCGACAGCCAGCACACGATCTGCGGGGCGATGGAGGAGGCGTTTGCCAAGGCCGGGCTGCCGGCACCGGCGCGGGAGCGGACGCGGCGGGTGGTGGGCCTCAGCCTGGTCGAAGCGATGCGGGCGATGTTGCCGGACGCGGAGGCCGCGCTCCACGCCTCGCTGGCCGAGGATTATAAGCGCGCCTTCCATGCGATGCGGGGGCGGGGCGAGGTGGACGAGCCGCTTTATGAGGGGATCGTGGAGCTGATCCAGGCGCTGGACGAGGGCGGGTGGCTGCTCGGCGTGGCTACGTTCGTGACCCTGCAGACGGCGGACCGGCATCCTTCGAAGCCGCATCCTTCGATGATCGAGGCGGCACTTGCGGAAAGCGGCGCGGCTCCCGAATTGAGCATGATGATCGGCGATACGAGCTTCGACATGGCGATGGCCAAGGCCGCGGGGGTGACCGCGGTCGGGGTGACCTGGGGCTATCATGGCGCGGACGAGCTGCTGGCGGCGGGGGCGGATCATGTCGCTTCGCACCCGTCCGAGATCGCGCGGCTGGTGGAGGCCTTCGCATGACCCCCGACGAGAAGATGTGGCGCGACCGGTTCGTGATGATGAACCTGGTCAGGATCGGCGGGACCGCCGTGGTGCTGCTCGGGCTGGCCATCTGGTATGGCGATTTGCTGGTCGAGGGCGGATCGATGATCGTCGGGCTGCCGCTGGCGCTGGTCGGGCTGGTGGTGAGCTTCGGCGCGCCGAAATGGCTGTCGGCGAAATGGCGGACTCCGCCCGGGCAATGAAGCGGTTCTACAAGGATGCGGCGGCGGTCCCGGGGCTGGGGGGCGTCGGGATCGAGCTCGACGGGCGGCCGGTGAAGACTCCGGGAAAGCGGCCGCTGGCGCTTCCCACCGAGGAGCTTGCCGAGGCGATTGCCGCCGAGTGGAATGCGCAAGGGGACGAGATCGACCCGCGCTCGATGCCGCTCACCGGCCTCGCCAATGCGGCGATCGACCTGGTCGCGTCCGATCCGGCGGCCTTTGCGGAGACTCTGGCGCCGTTCGGGGAGACCGACCTCCTCTATTATCGGTCGGAAGGGCCGCAGGAACTGGTCCGGCGGCAGCAGATGCGCTGGGATTTGCTGCTCGCCTGGGCGCGGCGGCGGTTCGAGGTGGAGTTCGTGGTGACGTCGGGCGTGATGCACCGCCCGCAGCCGGCCGGGACCGCGCGGCGGCTGGCGGCGGCGGTGGCGGGGTTCGATGCGTTTCAGCTCGCCGCATTGGCCCCTTTGGTGACGATCGGAGGCTCGGTGATCATCGCGCTTGCGTTGGCCGAGGGCGAGATCGGGCTGGACGAGGCCTGGGCCGCGGCGACTCTCGACGAGGCCTGGTCGACCGAGCAATGGGGCGAGGACGCGCTCGCCGCCGCCGCGCTCAAGGCCCGGCGGCGGGATTTCGAGGCGGCCTACCGCTTCCTTACGCTTCTGTAGCCACCGGTTCCGCGACCGGGTGGACGTGGCTGGGCAGGAACCAGCGCGCGACGACCAGGCCGGCGAGGATCAGCGACACGCTCTCGGCGACGAAGGAGTAGATCCAATATCCCCAGCCGAAATGGTTGAAGATCGGCGTGCCGAGATATTCCCAGACGGTGAAGCCGAGGCTGAACAAAACCACCAGCCGGCCGAGCTCGGCGAAGCTCCGGCCGCGCGACACCGAGGCGAGGCCGAAGGCGATGAGCAGGCCGGCGATCACCGCCATGATGAAGCCGGGGAGGATCATCGTCATGTCGTCCGGCGAATAGCCGCGGGGATTGAACTGGACGACCGCGATCGGGCCGTTCGCGTACATCGCGGCGCCCTCGCGCGAACCCGCGTCGGGCACGCGATAGGCTCCGGCGGATCCCTGCCCGAAATTCTGGGCGAGGGCGTTCTGGACGGCGGCGCTCTGCTGGTCGGTGGGGTGGGCGTAAGCGAGCTCGCCGAGCGGGGTCGCCCAGAAGATGAAGCCGACGACGAAGATGATGATTCCGGCCACCAGGCCGCCGATCAGGGTCCGTACCATGGCAGTCCTCCCCTTGTTGTCCGGAGAGCGTAGCGCAATTCCGGCGTGGGAGCCAATCAGCCGATGAGCTGGCGGACGAAGTCGTGGAGGAACACCCGGCGGCCGGCCTTGAGGCGCTCGGCCTTCAGGATATTGTGGACCAGCTCGCGGCACTTGTCGGCATTGTTGTTGATGAGGACGTAGTCGTACTCGGCCCAGTGGCTGATCTCGGCCGCTGCCCGGTCCATGCGGCGGCGGATCACCTCCTCGCTGTCGGTGCCGCGGAAGCGCAGGCGGCGCTCGAGCTCGGGCATGGAGGGCGGGAGGATGAACACCCGGACGATGTCGGGGTCGACCTGCTTCAATTGCTGGGTGCCCTGCCAGTCGATGTCGAGGAGGACGTCGCGGCCGCCCTCGATGGTCTTCACTACCTCGCTCCGCAGCGTTCCGTAGCGGTGGCCGAAGACGAACGCCCATTCGAGGAACTCGCCGGCGGCGACCATTTCCTCGAAGCGGGCGTCGGAGACGAAGTGATAGTCGCGGCCGTCGACCTCCCCGGGGCGGATCGGACGGGTGGTGGCCGAGACGGACATCGCGATGCCGTCGTCATTCTCCAGCAGCATGCGCGCGATCGTCGACTTGCCGGCGCCGCTGGGGCTGGAAAGGACGAAGAGCAGGCCCCGCCGCTTGAACGCGCTTGCGATTTCCATGCGGGCTATTGGCTTGCCACCCGCCGCGCCGTCAAGCAGGTTGCAGCGATGGCGGGGTGGATAGCGCTGTTGCGCGGGATCAATGTCGGCGGGCACGCAAAGGTGCCGATGGCGGAGCTCAAGGCGATTGCCGGGCGGCTCGGGTGGAGCGGGGCGGAGACTTATATCCAGAGCGGGAATTTGGTTTTCGACGCTGAGGGGTCTGCGGAGGCTTTGGAGGCGGCGCTGGAGAAGGCGCTCGGCCAGGCGTTCGGATTCGCGCCGGCGGTCGTGGTGCGCAGCGCGACGCAGTGGCGGGCGCTGGTCAAAGGAAATCCGTTCGAGGCCGATGTCGATCCGAGCCGGGTGATGCTCGGCCTCGCCAAGGGCAGGCTGGCCAAGGGCGCCGCGGAGGCGATCGAGGCTCGGGGCGTGGCCGGGGAGCGGGTGCGGCAGGCGGGCGAGGCTTTGTGGTTCCATTATCCCGAGGGCGCCGGAAGCTCGAAGATCACGCCGGCGCAGGTCGACAAGGCGGCGGGATCGCCGGTCACCGCACGGAACTGGCGGACCGTTCTGAAGATCGGGGAGATGCTCGGATGAACCGGGTGCCGGTCATTCCGCGGGGCTATTGGGTCGCCGCCTTCCTGCTCGTCGCGGCAGCGGCGGCGATCCTGCTGTGGAACGGGCGGCCGCCGATCTGCACCTGCGGGACGGTGAAGCTCTGGGTCGGAACGGTGAACGGCCCCGACAACAGCCAGCACATCGCCGACTGGTATACGCCCAGCCACATCATCCACGGCTTCCTCTTCTACCTCCTCGGCTGGCTGTTCCTGAAGCGCAATCCCCCTGGCGACAGGCTGATCGGCGCAGTCCTGATCGAGGCGGGTTGGGAGATTTTGGAGAACAGCCGCTTCATCATCGACCGCTACCGGGAGGAGACGGCGGCGCTCGGCTACACCGGCGACAGCGTGATCAACTCGGTCGCCGACATAGGCTGGATGATCCTCGGCTTCGCCATCGCGCGGCGGCTCCCGGTCAAGTGGACGGTGGCGCTGGCGATCCTGTTCGAGCTCGGCACCCTCGCCACGATCCGCGACAATCTGACTCTGAACGTCATCATGCTCGTCGCCCCGAGCGACGCGATCCGCGCCTGGCAGGCGGGGTAGTCCTCCCCGCGCGCAGCGGGGGGAGGGGGACCGGACGTAGTCCGGTGGAGGGTTAGAAGGCGCTGAGGCTGGGAGGTTCCCGCGCGAACCGTTTAGGCCGCGCCAGTTACCCCTCCACCACATTTCATGTGGTCCCCCTCCCCCCGAGCTGCCGCTCGCGGGGAGGACTGGGGCTTAGCCGCCCGCGAGGCCCTCGATGACCTTGCCGGTGCCGTTGCAGACGGGGCAGGGAATTCCGTCATGCTCGCCGGTGCCGTTGCAGTGGCGGCAGATGTTTTCGCCGGTGCCGGGGGTGCCGGGGGCGGCTTCGTCGCCCGGAGCGGGGGGTTCGGGGGCGTTGCTCATGCCGGTCCAACCCCGAGCGTCCGGGGCGGTTCCCTTCCCGCTGAGGAACCGGCACACCGTCGCATCAGTTCCTGCCCGGCTGAGGGAGATACGCCTTGAAGACCGCCGCCGCCCTGATCTTCGCCGCCGCGGCGCTCGCCGCCGCTCCCGCCCACGCCGCCGAGCTGTTCGGCGGGGTCTACGCCCATGACGTAAACCTGGTCACCGCCAGCGGCATCGAGGACGGGGTGGACTTCGAGGTGGGCTGGCGCGGCGATCCGATCCTGCCGTTCATCGGCGGCCCCCGCCCGCACGCCTTCGTCTCGGTGAACAGCGCCGGCGACACCGATTTCGCCGCCGCCGGCGTGAGCTGGAAGTTGGGCGTTCGGCAGCAACCGGATCGACTTCGGCTCGCGAGTGCTGTTCGAACCCGAGCTCGGGGTCGGGGTCTCGCTCTCCGACCGGATGTCGGTCGAGGCGAGCTGGGTCCATCTCAGCCACGCCAAGCTGTTCGGGCCGAACAACCCAGGGCTGGACACGATCGGCGTGCGGCTCAACCTTCGGATTTGAGGGCCAGCCGCGTCATGGCGGACTTGATCCGCCATCCATGAACACGGTTCGCGGCAAGTTCTCGTAGACCTGTGTTCATGGACTCCGGGTCAAGCCCGGAGTGACGAGGGAGGGGTGACAGCGCCGGTCCCAAAACCGTCATGCCGGACTTGATCCGGCATCCATGAACACGGTTCGTGTCCAGTTCTCGCCGACCTGTGTTCATGGATCCCGGGTCGAGCCCGGGATGACGTGGGAGGCGATATGAGCGCCTGTGCCTTACTGTTCGTATTTGAAGGCGTTCGCGTTCCATAACGATACGGCGCGGGACAGGCGGTACGGAGGCAATCGACTCTGGTCCAATATGGATTATTATCACCCCCGAACGACACCTGGGGGGAGTCGCCATGATCGG
>VBAE01000120.1:10547-19976 GCA_005882415.1 Alphaproteobacteria bacterium
CCGGTGGACGAGGTACCGGCCGCGGCGGTTGAAGAGACCCGGCCGGCACAGCCGATGGCAGCGGCCCGCAAGCGCGGGCGCAACGAGTCGGCCCAGTTCGATCTCCATCCGCGCAAGCTCGAGGAAGGCGAGGAATTCGCTCTCCCGACGAGGCTCACCGCTTCAGACCCGCTGCTCCGCCCGCTGGCGCCGGCCTAGGGCTTCTCCGCCTTGGTTTGCCGGGTGGGGCGGCCGTAGTTTCACCCAAAGCACCAAAGGAACCAAAGGAACCAAAGAGGCCGAGGAGGTGCGGCGGACCGCGTCTGCCGATGAGTTCTGATTGGAGCGACATATCGCTCCTTTGACCTTATCGGCATTCGCCGGCGGCATGCCGCGGCACTGCGCCTTTGGTATCCTTGGTCCTTTGGTGCTTTGGGTGAAACCGGAAGCCCGAGCCCCACGGACCTCCGAACACCGGCCTAGCGGCCGACCATCGCCTCGGGCTTGACCACCCGGTCGAACGTCTCCGCATCGACCAGGCCGAGCTCCAGACCCGCTTCCTTCAAAGTGAGCCCTTTCTTGTGGGCGTGCTTGGCGATTGCCGCGGCGTTGTCGTAGCCGATCTCCGGGGCGAGGGCGGTGACCAGCATCAGGGAGCGGTTCATCAGCTCGGCGATGCGCTGCTCGTCGGCTTCGAGGCCGTCCAAAGTGCGCTCGGCGAAGCTCTCCATGCCGATCGACAGGAGGTCGATCGAGCGCAGCACATTGGCGGCGATCAGCGGCTTGAACACGTTCAGTTCGAGATGGCCCTGGAGGCCGCCGATGGTGACCGCGACATGGTTGCCCATCACCTGGGCGGCGACCATGGTCAGCATCTCGGCCTGGGTCGGGTTGACCTTGCCCGGCATGATCGAGCTTCCCGGCTCATTCTCGGGGAGCTTGAGCTCTCCCAGCCCGCAGCGCGGGCCCGAGCCGAGCAGGCGGATGTCGTTGCCGATCTTGGACAAGGAAACGGCGATGACGTTCAGGACGCCGGACAGCTCGACCAGGGTGTCGTGGCTGGCCAAAGCCTCGAACTTGTTCGGCGCGGTCTCGAAGGGGAGCTTGGTCAGCCGCGCCACTTCCTGGGCGAAGGCCTCGGCGAAGCCGGCCGGTGCGTTGAGGCCGGTGCCGACCGCGGTCCCGCCCTGGGCGAGGCGGTAGACGCGGGGGAGGACTGCCCGGACCCGCTCGATCCCCGCCTCGATCTGGGCTGCGTAGCCCGAGAATTCCTGGCCGAGGGTGAGCGGGGTCGCGTCCTGGAGATGGGTGCGGCCGATCTTGACGATATGGTCCCACGCCCCCGCCTGGGCGGCGAGGCGGCGGTGGATCGCGACCAGGGCCGGGATCAGCCGGCCTTCCACCGCCATCGCCGCGGCGATGTGCATCGCGGTCGGGAAGCTGTCGTTCGACGACTGGCCCTTGTTGACATGGTCGTTGGGGTGGACCGGCGATTTGCCGCCGCGGGTGCCGGCGAGGATCTCGTTGGCGCGGCCCGCGATCACCTCGTTGGCGTTCATGTTGGACTGGGTGCCGGAGCCGGTCTGCCAGATGACCAGGGGGAACTGGTCGTCATGGGCGCCGGATGCGACCTCGGCCGCCGCCTGCTGGATCGCCTCGGCAATCTCGGGGTCGAGGCCGTTGGCGCGCGCATTGACCCGAGCCGCCGCCCTTTTGACGAGCCCCAGCGCGTGGACGATCTCGCGCGGCATCAGCTCGCGGGTGCCGAACGGGAAATTCTCGATCGACCGCTGGGTCTGCGCGCCCCAATAGCTGTCGCCGGGCACGTCGATGGGGCCGAAGCTGTCGGTCTCGGTGCGGCTGGCGTTAAGCGATGTCATGTCGGCTCCGTTCGCCCCCGCCTGTGCGAGCGCTGTTATGCGGAGCGGCGGTTAATCGAAGGTGAGGGGTTCGACAAGCTGGGCGGGGCCTGCTTTGAGCGCCCTACTTCTTGCGGCTGAAGTCCACCGCGACGACGTTCGAGCCGTCCTCGATCGGCTCGGCGAGCGGAAGGTCGTTCTCCGCCGCCTCATGATCCTGCGGGCCGCCTTCCTCCGTTTGCGCCTGGAACTGGAGCGCGAAATTGACCGCCGGATCGTGGAAGCCGGTGATCGCCGAGAAGGGGATGACCAGCCGCGCGGGGGCCTGGTTGAAGCTGAGGCCGACCTCGAACCCATCCTCGCCGACCTTCAGGTCCCAGAAGCGGTTCTGGATGACGATGGTCATCTCGTCCGGAAAGCGCTCCGAAAGGTGCTTGGGGATGTCGACCCCGGCCGCCGCGGTCTTGAAGGTGATGAAGAAATGATGCTCCCCGGGCAGCCGCCCGCTCGCCTCGACCTCGCCCAGCACCCGCCCGACGACCGCGCGCAGGGCCTCCTGCACGATCTCGTCATAGGGAATCAACCTGTCGGGCGCGTCGTCTTGCATCTAGCGACTGGTAGCGGCGCGCGCGGAGGGGTCAACCCGCTTGCGTTTCCCGGCTAACCCATGTTCTGCCCCTGACGGGCCCAAGCGACCCGACGGAGCGGCGGATGCCCATCGACCCGACCAAGCCCTACGACCCCTCGAACATCTTCGCGCGGATCGTCCGGGGGGAGATACCCTGTTCGAAGGTCTATGAGGACGAGCATGCGCTCGCCTTCCACGACATCAACCCGCAGGCGCCGGTGCATGTGCTGGTGATTCCCAAGGGGCCTTACGTGTCGTGGGACGATTTTTCGGAGCGTGGGACCGATGCGGAGATCGCCGGTTTCGTTCGGGCGGTGGGCAAGGTGGCTCGGGAGCAGGGGCTGGTGGAGCCCGGTTATCGCCTGCTCGCCAATGTCGGAATGGACGGCGGGCAGGAGGTGCCGCACCTTCACGTTCACCTGTTCGGCGGGCGTCCGATGGGGCCGATGGTGCGCTGACAATGCGCTGAGCGTGTGGGGCTAGGCGGCTGCGGATTTCGCCGTTAGGTTCCGCGCCAAATAATCAATCAAGGGGACTGTTTGATGGCGAGCGTACCGGAGAGAAGCTTCCTTTCGCGCATTACGCGGCGAAAGACGGTCGAGCAGGTCCAGGAGGAAACCCGGACCAGCGAGCTGAAGCGTACGCTCGGGCCCTGGAACCTGGTCTTCCTCGGCATCGGCTGCATCATCGGCGCCGGCATCTTCGTCAGGACCGGCAACGCCGCCGCGCTCCACGCCGGGCCGGCCGTGCTCATCTCCTACGCCATCGCCGGAATCATCTGCGCATTCGCGGGCCTCTGCTATGCGGAGCTCGCCTCGACGCTTCCGGTCTCCGGCTCCGCCTACACCTACAGCTATGCGACCATCGGCGAGTTCTGCGCCTGGATCATGGGCGCTCTGCTGCTGCTCGAATACGGCCTCGCCGCCTCGGTCGTCGCGGTCGGCTGGTCCGGATACATGGTCAGCCTATTGGGCGATCTCGGCATACACATACCCGCCGCGCTCACCGGGCCGGCCGGGCACCATCTCCAGAAGGACGGGGTCGACGTGCTGGTCAACGGCGCCCCGGTCGTGTTCGCGTTCAACCTTCCGGCCTTCCTGGTCTGCGCCGCGCTTGCGGTGCTGCTCTGCATCGGCGTGTCGGAATCGGCCAAGTTCAACAACGCCATCGTCGCCATCAAGGTGACGGTGCTGGTCGCCTTCATCCTCGTCGGCGGCTTCATCATCCTCAAGAACCTGCCCGCCTACACCCACAATTGGCAGCCCTTCATCCCCGAGCCGACCGGCAAGGACGGCGAGTTCGGCTGGAGCGGAATCCTGCGCGCAGCCTCGATCGTCTTCTTCGCTTACATCGGCTTCGAGGCGGTCTCGACCGCGGGCCAGGAAGCCAAGGACCCGGGCAAGGACATGCCGTTCGGGATCATCGGAAGCCTCGTCGCCTGCACCCTGATCTACATCCTGGTGTCGATCGTGATGACCCTGATCGTCCCCTACCAGTCGCTGAACGTGCCCGATCCGGTCGCGGTGGCGGTGGACGCGTTCGGGCCGCAATGGGGCTGGTTCGCCAAGACCATCAAGATCGGCGCGATCATCGGCCTCACCTCGGTGATCCTGGTGCTGATGTACGGCCAGACCCGCATCTTCTACACGATGGCGCGCGACGGCCTGCTTCCGCGGGTGTTCTCGCGGGTCCATCCGAAGTTCCGTACGCCGTGGATCAACACGCTGCTGGTCGGGATCATCGTCGCCCTTGCGGCGGGCTTCTTCGACATCAACAGCCTCGGCGACATGACCTCGGTCGGCACGCTCGCCGCGTTCGCGGTGGTCTGCCTGTCGGTGATCTGGCTGCGCCGTACCCACCCGGAGATCCCGCGCGGCTACCGCGTGCCCTTCTAGCCGGTGGTTCCGCTCCTCGGCATCGTGTCCTGCCTGTGGCTGATCACGACGGTGCCGAATTATGTGCTGGTGATCTTCGCCTGGTACACGCTGGCGATGCGGCGACGGTCCCGACCTGCCGGTCTACCCGGAGGATGCCGCGACCGGCCCGGGCGGCGAGCCGACGGTCCGCCCGTAAGGGGGGGTGCTTCGAGAAAGACGGGAAGGGGAGGCCTCGCGCCTCCCCTTTTCGTTTCAGCCCAGCTTTTCTTCCACCAGTGCCTTCAGGTCCGCTTCGGGGCGGGCGCCGTAGTGGGAGATGACTTCGGCCGCCGCGATGGCGCCCATTCGGAGGCTCTGGTCGAGGGGGCGGCCCTGGCTTAGGCCGGCGAGGAAGCCGGCTGCGAAGAGGTCGCCGGCGCCGGTGGTGTCGACCACCTTGTCGACCGGCTCGGCGGGGACGTCGACACGGCTGCCGCCCTCGACCGCGATCGCGCCGCGTTCGCTCCTGGTGACGACGAGGATCGGCACCCGGGCGGAGGCCGCATCCACCGCCGCGTCGAAGCCGGCGGCGCCGGTCAGGGAGACGATCTCGTCCTCGTTGGCGAAGAGGATGTCGACCCGGCCGCTGTCGATGAGGGCGTTGAAGCCGTCCCTATGGCGATCGACGCAGAAGCTGTCGGAGAGGGTGAAGGCGACGCGGCGGCCGGCGGCGCGGGCGATGTCGATCGCGCGCTCCATCGCCGCGCGCGGGGTCTCCGGATCCCAGAGATAGCCTTCGAGATAGAGGATGCCGGCGCCGGCGACCTGGGCCTCGTCGATGGACGCGGTGGTGAGGTTCTGGGCGGCGCCGAGGAAGGTGTTCATCGTCCGCTGCGCGTCGGGGGTGACGAGCACCATCGAGCGGGCGGTGGGCGCTTCGGCCTGGGGCGAGCGGGGGGTGGTGAACTCGACCCCGATGGCGCCGATGTCGTGGCGCCGAGCATCGCCACGCCCGCGGCGGTGTTGCCGGCCGATCCGCCGCTGATCTCGCGCGCCGGGCCCATATGGTCGTAGAGCCGGGTGGCCTCGGCCGCGTCGATCAGGCGCATCGAGCCCTTGGCGAGGCCCTCGCGCTCGAGGAAGGCGTCGTCGCAGGCGGAAATGACGTCGACGATGGCATTGCCGATGGCGAGCACGTCGAGGCGGGTTTCGGTCACGTCTGTCTCACTTGAGCTTGGAAAAGGGGAGCGCCGCCCCTAGCCGCCGCGCCTAAGGGGGGTCAACTCGCGCGCTCTTGCGGCAGCCCGCCCGGAGCGCGCGGCGGGCGCCATGGCGCGAGGCGCGCGGCTTTGGCACCTTGCCGGGCCTGGCGGGGGCCGATAGCGGGGGCACGATGAAGCAACATGGGCTGATAGCCACCTTGGTCCTGGCGGGCTGCGCGAGCGCGCCTGCGACGCGTCCGGCGGTTCGGGCCGAGCCGGTCGAGCGGCCGAGCACGTTCAGCACTTTGGGGCTTCAGCAGGTGGTCGGGCACAATGCCCGCACGCTGGAAGGGCTGTTCGGCAAACCCGACTTGGACGTGCGCGAGGGGGCGGCGCGGAAGCTCCAGTTCCGGAGCCCGGTCTGCGTCCTCGACGCCTATCTCTACCCGCCGAGGAGCGGGGCCGAGCCGCTCACCACTTACCTCGACGCGCGGCTTCCCGACGGCCGCGACTTCGACCGCGCTAGCTGCGTCGCGGCTCTGGGCAAGCGTCAGCAGGCGCGCTGAGGCGACCCAGCGCCCAGGCGGCGGCCTCGGCGACAACCGGGTCCTCGTCAGCGATCAGCGTTTGCAATACCGGCACCAGCTCCGCCCGGCCGCTATTGCCGGCGGCGATGGCGGCGTTGCGAACCATTCGGCCGCGGCCGATGCGTTTGATGGGGGAGCCGGCGAAGATCTGGCGGAAGGACGCGTCGTCGAGGGCGAGGAGGTCGCGAAGCTCGGGCGCGACCATCTCGGGCCGGGGGAGGAAGGCCTTGTTGGCGCGGGCGGCGTCGGCGAAGCGGTTCCAGGGGCAGACGGCGAGGCAATCGTCGCAGCCGTAGATCCGGTTGCCGATCGCGGCGCGGAATTCCTCCGGGATCGGCCCCTTATGCTCGATGGTGAGGTAGGAGATGCAGCGCCGGGCATCGAGCCGGAAGGGGGCCGGGAAGGCGTTCGTGGGGCAGATGTCGAGGCAGGCGCTGCAGCTTCCGCAATGGACCCGGTGGGGCTCCGCCGCCTCCTCGCCGAGGTCGAGCGTGGTGTAGATTGCGCCGAGGAACAGCCAGCTCCCGTCGGTGCGGCTGACGAGGTTGGTATGCTTGCCCTGCCAGCCGAGGCCGGCCGCGGCGGCGAGCGGCTTCTCCATTACCGGCGCGGTATCGACGAACACTTTCAGCTCGCAGCCCGCTTCCTCGACCAGGGCCCGGGCAAGGGCCTTGAGCGCCTTCTTGACCGTATCGTGATAGTCGCCGCCCTGGGCGTAGACCGAGATCCGGCCGACCTCGGGCCGCCCGGCAAGCGCGAGCGGGTCCGCCGCCGGGGCATAGCTCATGCCGAGCGAAATGACGCTCCTCACCTCCGGCCAGAGCCCGGCCGGGGATGCCCGGCGGTCGGCGGTCTCGGCCATCCACAGCATCTCGCCATGGGACCCGTCGGCCAGCCATTCATGGAGGCGCTTGCCGGCTTCGGGCGCGGCGTCGGCAGGCGCGAAGCCGACTGCGGCGAAGCCCAGCTCCACCGCCTTGTCCGCGACGAAGCGCCGCAGTCTGTCCTTGCTTTCGCGCATCCGACCTCGCTAGCACGTCGCTTAAGCTTGAAGGGGGAAAAACGACGGTGCCGAACGGCTTAGCTATTGAGGCGCGGGGTCTGTTCAAGGCCTTCGACGGCAAGACCGCCGTGGACGGCATCGACATCCGAGTCCCGGAAGGCTCGATCTACGGCATCTTGGGCCCCAACGGCGCCGGCAAGACGACGACGATCCGGATGCTGCTCGGGATCATCGACCCCGACCGCGGCGAGCGGACCCTGCTCGGCCACGCGAACCCCTTGGAAGCCGCGAAGATCGTCGGCTACCTCCCCGAGGAGCGCGGCCTCTACCCGGCGATGACGGCGCGGGAATCGATTGCCTTCATGGGTGCGCTTCGCGGCCTCCCCCTCTCGGTCGGCCGGGCCCGGGCGGCGGGCCTGCTCAAGGACAACGGCCTCGGCGACTATGTCGACAAGCCGGTGAAGACCCTCTCCAAGGGCATGGCGCAGACCGTCCAGCTCTTCGGCACCATCGTCCATCAGCCCAAGCTGATCGTCCTCGACGAGCCTTTCTCGGGTCTCGACGCGATCAACCAGGGCCGGCTCGAGACGCTGATCCGCGAGGAAGCGGCGGCGGGCGCGACGGTCATCTTCTCCACCCACGTCATCGCCCATGCCGAGCGGCTGTGCGAGCGGATCGCAATCATCGCCCGCGGCAAGGTGCGGTTCGAAGGCAGCGTCGCCGACGCCCGCGACCGCCTCCGGCCGCAGGTGCGCCTCACCACCCGCTCAGACGACGGCCCCTGGCGCTCGGCCCTCCCGGCAAGGGCGAAGCTGGAGGACGGCGTGTGGTCGTTCGAGCTTCCCGAGGGCGGCATCGAGCCGCTGCTGAGGGCTTTGCTCGACAGCGGCGCGGGGATCGAGGATCTGTCGATCGAGCGCCCCGGTCTTCACGACGCCTTCGTCGCCATCGCCGGCGGCGAGGCGGCGCGCGAGATGGGCCAGCCGATCCCGGGAGACGTGGAATGAAATCGCTGTTCGCCTCCGCCTGGGTCGTCGGCCGCCGCGACTATATCGCGACCGTGGTCTCGCGAAGCTTCCTCATCTTCCTGATCGCGCCCCTGCTGATCATGGGCCTGTCGTTCGGGATGGGAAGCGCGACCAGCAAGATGGCCCGCGAGGATTTCCGCCGCAACGTCGCGGTGATCGCGAGCGAGGCGCAGTTCGCGCCGATCGCAGCGGCGCGCGACCGGCTGAACCCCTCCTTCGGCGAGCATGCGCTTCCGGACCTCACCCGCTTCGATCCCGATTATGACGTGAGCGCGCAGGTGCAGGACCTGCTCGCCGCCCGCGACAAGAGGATCAGCGCGGTTCTGAGCGGCACGCCGGAGAAGCTGAAGCTCACCGGCGCCATCGACGAGGAGGGCACGATCTTTCAGCAGGTGCGCCTGATCCTCGACGACGTGCGGACCAGGGAAACGCTTTCCCGGGCGCATGTCGCGGTGACGCCCGTGCCGCTGGAGGTGGTCAAGGTCGAGAAATCCGCCGGGTCGATCGCCTCGGAACGCGCGGCGACCGCGCGGATGGGACAGCTCCTCCTGTTCATGGTGACCATGCTTCTCGCCGGAATGCTGCTCTCGAACCTCATTGAGGAGAAGTCGAACAAGGTGATCGAGGTGCTCGCCGCGGCAATCCCGATCGACGCCATCTTCCTCGGCAAGCTGGTGGCGATGCTGGTCGTGTCGCTCACGGGAATCGCCGTCTGGACCGGGGCGGCGATCGCGGGCCTGTCGATCTGGCCGACGGGCGGAAGCCTGCCCGAGCCGGCGGTCGGCTGGCCCTTGTTCGTCATCCTGGTGCTGCTTTATTATTCGGCCAACTTCCTGATCCTCGGCTCGCTCTTCCTGTCGATCGGGGCGCAGGCGAGCTCGGTCCGCGAGGTGCAGACCATCTCGATGCCGGTGACGATCGGCCAGGTGCTGATCTTCTTCGCCGCCTCCTTCGCGGTGGGGCCGTTCAACAGCCTTTTCGGGATCGCGGCGGCGATCTTCCCGTTCAGCTCGCCGATGGCGATGCTGGCGCGCGCGGCCCAGACGCCGGAGCTCTGGCCCCACCTCGCGGCGCTCGCCTGGCAGGCCTTGTGGGTGGCGATCATCGTCAAGCTCGGCTCCGACCTGTTCCGCCGCAACGTGATGAAGTCCGGCGTTGGGGGGACTACGGTCCGAAGGAACCTGCGGGCGCGAGCGTAGTCCTCCCCGTCGAAGACGGGGAGGGGGACCAGGCGAAGCCTGGTGGAGGTGTAGAAGGCGCGGAGATCAGAGGTTCTCGTGGGAACCG
>VBAE01000121.1 GCA_005882415.1 Alphaproteobacteria bacterium
AGACCGGCCCAATCCCTTCCCCCTCCCTCTCATCCCCATCGCCGAGAAACGCCTCCTCCCCGGCCTCAGCCGCGCTCAGCCGCTGCCCGAGCGCGACAAGCCCGCGCACCACCTGCGCCCGGACCACGTCCATCGGCGCCACGCTCGGCCGCCGCCCAACCCCGCCGCCGCCGCCACCCCCCGCCACCTGAGCCGCCGCCTTCGCCGCCGCCGCATCCCGCTGCGCCTGATCGCGAAGTAATTGCATCGCCTGGTCGGGAGTAAGGTTGGCCGGCGCATGCGCCGCCGGATCATAGTCCGTAGACCCATCGTCCCGAGCCTCGACCAGCCAGCACCCCACCCGCACCGACCCCTGCCCGGCAGCCTCGTCGAAGTCCGCCCGAAACGCGGCATCCTTCGCCCGATGCCGAAGCGCGGTCCGATAATGGATCCCCGCCTCCCGAGCCGACAGCGAGAGATTATTGGTCCCCGAAAACCACTCCAGAAACACCCGCTTCGGCTCCGCATCGAACAGCTTCCGCCCCTCCCGAACCACCTGCAACTTCCGCCGCGGCGTCCGCGTAACCCGAAACCCGTCCAATGCGCTCCGCCGCTTCTTCCTCCGCGCCATCACCCTTCTCCTCACCAAAAAGCGGACGGACGCACCCCACCACCCCCTCTCCCTTCAGGGGAGAGGGAGGGACCCATTGCCAAAGGCAATGGGAGGGTGAGGGCACACCCACCCCGCCCCAAAAAAAAGACAAAGAAAAAGCCCGACCCCGAGCCCCTCAAAGAGGACCCAGACCCGAGCCAACCAAAAGCCGCGGCAAAACCCGCCCGACCCAAAACCCCCCACCCCGCTGGGCCTGAGGGGGCCACCTACACTTCTCCAGCGTTCTGGTTTTGTACCATGACAGCGTCACGCTGTCAAGCGCGAAAAGCCGCTGCGGTTAATCCAACAACTTCGTTGAAAAGAGCGCAGTTTTCGGCGGACACCGCTCGAGCGGGGTTGGAAAGCCCGACCCCAAATCGGGCGGAAAAACTATTTTTTAACTTGCGCCGAAGCTCGTACAGGTGCTGCCACCAGGCGACCATGGACTAACCCACTGCCCTTCCCCTTGCCCGAAGCAAGCATCGAGAGTGGAAATCCGGTTTTGCGGGAAAGCCTGTTCCCATCTCTATCACGCGCTTCCATCTGCCCCTCAGATCATGAATAGGGCCGTTCTGACGTTCGAACGATATCTGCAAACATCCCTTCAATAAAGAGATGGCCCCACGCAGCCGTGCGAACTTCGGTTTCTATGTCTTCGAAGCCAAGATGCAATACCAGCTTATCCAGACTGTCTTGCACACACTGAACACTGGGAACCAAGTCGCTGTCATTCGTCACGAGCACTGCAATGTCGTAAAGGTCGCTACTTGCAAGAGCCACAAGATCAATCGCGATTTTCGTATCGACTCCTTGTTCTACAAAGTGAGAATTTCGGTGTCCGCAAACGTCGCATTGTAGAGGGTCGTCGGCCCTAGGCGTTATGTCAACGGTATACGCCGTTAACTGGTCGAGGTCGTTCTGAAACCAGTCGTTCAGGCGCCGTTCCTCCCCAAGCTTCTCTTCCTCGTCTAAGTCGTCGAAGCCCGAGTCTTTCGGTGGTTGCAAGGACGTGTAGACCTTCACCGCACGAAGCTCCTTGCGCGTACTTCTCAGAAGCGGAACCCGATCAAGTGCTTCCAGGATAGCTGCGGGAAGGGCGGCCCAATCCATGTTTTTGTCGGGTTGACGCTCGTGGATGGAGTACCAGTCCCGTGCGAAATTCCAGTAGTCTATAAATACCCTAACCCGACTAGGGCGTCCGGCTCGTGATCGCATATGCAGCCCCCGTCTATTTGCGTGTCCGCTTGTTCCCGAAATCGTGCGGCTTGAACAAGTCCTTCATAAGATCATTCAACAAGACATGCCCCCAAGCAGCACTTCTCAGTGTCTGCCCCCTGGACTTCAACCCTATGTGAATGATCTTCTTATCAAATATCTCCTGCACACATAGAACACTCGGCGAAAGTTCGGGGTCGTCCGCAAACAGTACTCCGATGTCATAAAGATCCTCGACTGCGTACGACAGCAGGTCGCAGGCCATCTTGGTTTTTAGACCTTTCTCTAACTCCGGCCTGTCAAGCGAGGCGCCGCAACCCTTACATTGAACACTTCGCTTAAGTTTTTTTCGGGGAAAATGATACACTTCGAACCCCGGAAGAGGGTCCAGCTCCTTCTCCAGCCAATTCCGAAAATCATTGTCTGCCTTTTGGTTCCCAGAGTTGCGCGCCGACGCATAAACATCGACATTCCGCAGTTCCTTGGGGCTGTCCTTGATATACTCAACCTCGTCGAGGTGTTCGAGAATTATGTCCGGGAGCAGCTTCCACTCAATCTTCTGAGATTCAACTTGCGCGTTCTCTAGGTCGCTCGCGGTCAGTTTTCTGCGGGTAAAGCCTGAATAGGCTATCTGCCAGGAGAGCGAAAACTCCCAATGATCGATGAAAACGCGGACGCGTGCAATGTCTTCTGAGTCGTCTCGCTCCCGCCGCATGCGCGTGGCCTCCCCCCGGCTGTTCGCGTAAAAAAAGCGCACAGAACGCAGACATCATTCTCTAGCGTGAGGTTAGCAAGCAAGCTCACAGGACTCAATGCCTGCTTGTCAGGCCTTGGCCGGGGCGGAGCAGTTACCCGGACTCCGCCCAATTCTCCGATGGAAGCTACGGATCCGCATCATCTAATCGTTAGCGGCCCTGGCCCTTCAGGCTTGCCACATCGGACGCGATTGCCGCTGGAGCAAGAGCATTATGTCAACGATGGTGACGGTGTCCAAATGCTCTTTTCCGACGCACCGTTGGGTATTTGTGGATACGACCACTAACGCTCCTCTAGATCACCACAACCACGACCAACGTCTGTAATGACTAGGCGGGGCTAGGTTCCCGTCTCGCCTCCTCCACTCACTCGCGCGCACCCGCCGGTTACCGCACTTGGAAATGGCTGGCCCTTCCCTGCGGCACGGCCTATTCTGGGCGTTTAAAGCGGCGCTCAAAGCGACAGGGTATCAATGATCGAATCTGAAACTCGGCTGGCGCCATGCAATCGGTGCCTTCACCACACGAGACATGCGGTTCTGTTTACGCGGACAGTGCCTTGGGAGGAGGTCGTTGACGCACAGTACGGTGCTACAATTTATGGCTCAAATACCTATAGCCTGTTAGAGTGTGCTGGCTGCGGCGACGTCCGATTTGTGCACGACCACTGGTTTTCTGAAGACTTCGATGAAGCTGGTCCTGCGAAGCATGCGGATTTTTATCCGCCGGTCGCAACCCGCCAGCGGCCGACGTGGCATGTACTCGGCCTGCCTTTATACCTAAGTACGGGAACCGTGGGTCAGCTCTTGGATGAGATATACTGCGCTCTCCCCATCAAGGCTTATCGCATCGCCGTTATGGGAATTCGCTCGCTCGTCGAGCATATCATGATTGATCGCGTGGGCGATAAAGGTACCTTCGAGAAGAACATTCAAGCCTTCTTCACCACCGGTCACGTCGCACCCATTCAGCAGCCGATATTTCGAGATGCACTGATCGAAGCGGGTCACGCTGCCATGCATCGCGATTGGGCCCCTACGGAAGACGATGTGACCACTCTGCTCGATATCGTCGAAGGAATCATCAAGGCGATTTACGTCGAGCCGGCCAAAGCAGCGAGGGTGGAGAAACGCTTGCCGCCACGAACACGGCCGGAGGGATTCAGCGACATTCGCCTGACGTAGCTATCGACGCCCTCGCTCACGTTACTTCTCTTCGTGGACGGAGACCCGAGGAAAGCAACAAGTCCCGCATTCATGGCGAGCGGGGATCGTCAATTCGCCGGTTCCGCCCTACCGCCCCTGAGGCCGCCCTCCTTCATACCCCACCCACTCTTCGGCAACTCCGGCGCCAGCGCCCTCTCCGCTCACATGCCTCCTCAGCACCTCGTCAGTCCGCGCCTGCCAGCCCGGACCGCCAGCCCTGAAATGTCGACGACCTCCGGCGACAGGCGAAGCGATTGCTGCACCTTCGCCCGTGCGCCCTGTGGTGGCCGGCCGCGGCGGGTAAGGGTGCCGTCGGCCTCCCGGACCACCTCGCCGCTCATCCGGACACGCGCCCGCGCAAAGAAGTCGGCGCCGAGCTCCGGCACCTCGCCCTCCTCCGCCACCCGGCTTACCCCGCCAGCAGGCGCTGGATCGTCTCCGGCTCCTTGCCGATCAGCTCGAGCAGGATCTGCGCCGAGCGCTCCGGCTGCCGGCGGCCCTGCTCCCAGTCCCGCAGGGCCGAGACGTCAAGCCCGAACGCCTTGGCGAAGGCGGGCTGGCTCAGGCCGGTGCGGCCGCGGATCGCCTTGATGTCCTGGGGCGAGTGGACTTCGAAGCCCTTCGTCTCCCCGCGCTCGAAGCTGAGGACGTCGTTCA
>VBAE01000122.1 GCA_005882415.1 Alphaproteobacteria bacterium
CGCGCTGGAACTCGGTGCGCGTGGGCGGGTGCGCTTCGGCACGGCGCCTGCCGCGCGACTGCGCCGGGTCGCAGGCATACGGCGCGAGCTCCATCGCTTCAGCCCGTCGCCGAGCAGTGCTCGATCACCTCGCGCACCAGCGCGTCGGGCGCCGGCCGCATCGACGCGCTGCCGGGCCGGTCGATCACGATGAAGCGGATCTCGCCGGCTTCGGCCTTCTTGTCCAGTCGCATGAGCTCGAGGAAGCGCTGCGCTCCCAGTGCAGGGGCCAGCACCGGCAGCTTCGCATCGCGGATGATGCGCGTGAGCCGTTCGACGAAAGCGGCATCCACGAGTCTCAGCCTTTGCGACAGGTGCGAAGCCATGACCATGCCGCACGCGACCGCCTCGCCATGCAGCCACTTGCCGTAGCCCAGCCCGGCTTCGATGGCATGCCCGAAGGTGTGGCCGAAATTGAGGATCGCGCGCAGGCCCGACTCGCGCTCGTCCACTCCGACCACGGCGGCCTTGATCTCGCAGCTGCGGCGCACCGCGTGTGCCAGCAGGACCGGGTCGCGGGCCACGAGGCCGGCCAGGTTCTTCTCGATCCACTCGAGAAACGCCATGTCGGCGATCGGCCCGTACTTGATCACTTCGGCAAGGCCTGCGCTGAACTCGCGCGGCGGCAGCGTCGAGAGCGTGTCCAGGTCGCACACGACGACGCGCGGCTGGTAGAACGCGCCGACCATGTTCTTGCCGAGCGGGTCATGTAGCAGGCCGCGGCGAATCCGGCCATGTCGCCCACCACGCCGCCGCCCAGCGCATAGACAACCGTCTTGCGGTCGCAGCCCGCCGCGAGCAACTCGTCGAAGATGCGATTGAGCACCTGCCAGTTCTTGTGCTCTTCGCCGTCGGGCAGTTCAACGACGCGCACCTGCTTGTGCCGGGACGCAATCGCGCGCGCGAGTTTTTGCGCATACAGCGGCGCAACGGTCGTGTTGGTCACGATGAGCGCCTGCGACGAGGACGGCACATCGTCCCACGCGGCTGGATCGGCGAGCAGCCCGCGGCCGATGAGGATGCGGTAGCTGCGCTCGCCCAGGGCGATGGCGACTTGTTCGCGCTCGGAAACGGGGGACATGCCCGCAGTTTAATTGCGGCCGGGAATCGCGCCCGCAAGCTCGAGCTGCATCAGGATCATGTTGACCAGCGTGGGCACCGACGGCCGCCCGGTCTCGATGATGAAGTGGGCGGTCGCGCGGTACAGCGGGTCGCGCTCCTCGTGCAGTTCGCGCAAGCGCTGCAGCGGGTCTGCAACCTGCAGCAGCGGCCGCCCCTTGTCATGGCGCAGGCGCCGGAACACGTCCTCGGGCGTGCTGCGCAGGTAGACGACGTGTGCGGCCGAGTGCAAGCGTTCGCGGGTCGTCTCGCGCAGCACCGCGCCACCCCCGGTCGCGATCACCCCTTCGGTGGCGCACAGGCCGTGAATGACTTCCTCTTCGATGTCGCGGAAGGCGGCTTCGCCTTCGCGCTCGAAAAACAAGCGGATCGAGCAGCCGATGCGCTGCTCGATTGCGTTGTCCGAGTCCGTGAAGGACAGGCCGAGACGGCGCGCCAGCTGCCGCCCGACCGTCGATTTACCGGATCCGGGCAGCCCGACAAGCGCGATCACATCAAGGGCACAGGGGCGTCGCCGGCGGCGGGGGCTCGGCAGGTGCCTGGATCGTGACCGTGGACGTGGCCGTCTGGCCCAGCGAATCGACCGCCGTGATGACGACGTTCGGGTTTCCGCAGACCACGCTGGTGGTCTTCGTCAACTTGACGGTCGTGCCCGAGGCCGACCCGCTGACCGACGCCGGCACGGAGATCAGCGACGGATCGCTGCTGAACAACTGCACCGTCCCGACGCCGCCGTAAAGGACTTCGTTCACGACGACGGCCCCTGAGCCACCGGTGATCGTGACGGTCGAAGGTGCCAGGTTGATCGCGTTCGTACCCGCACGCCCGGTCAGCGTGAACACCGCGGTGTTGTTGCCGGAGTCGCGCACGACGATCGTGTCCGTGCCGACGGCCTGCTTGACCACCACGCGCAGGATGTCACCCGAGGGGTTGGCGGTGAATGCGCCGGTCGCGGACAGCGTGCCGACGTCCACGTCGGCGGCGTCCGGGAAGCCCTCGACGATGCTGAACGGCGCCGATCCGCCCGAGATGGTGGAATAAACCGTATCACCGATGAAAGCGCTGACGCTCGTCGGGTTCACCGTCATCTGGGAAGTCGCAACCGTCACCCCGAGTGTGACCGCCGTGTTGAGCGCATCGCGCACGATGACCGAAGCCGCACCCGAGGTCAGGCCCGTGATCGTCACGGTGGTGGGCGTCGTGAGGGTCGCGGTGGCAACTGCCGTGTTGCTGCTCGTCACGCTGTAGGGCGCCACGCCTCCGCTGATTCCGTATGTCTGCGCGCTGCCCACACCGCGCGAGAGGGTGATGGCGCTGGGCGCCGTCGTGCGCAGGTCGGCCACCGTGATGCTCACCGTCGAGGAAACCACCGCATTGGTCGCGTCCATCACGTTGATCGTCGCGGTGCCGGGGCCGGCACCGGTGATCGCCAGGCTCGTGCCCGTCACCGCCGCCGTCGCGATGCCGGTGTTGTTGCTGACCGCCGAATAGGGCGCCGTACCCCCGCTGATCGCGAACGTCTGGGTATCGCCCATCCGCATCGACAGACCCGTGGGGACAGTCGTCGAAAGCGGGAGCGCGGTGCTGCCGCCGCCGCTGCCGCCGGTCGTGCCGGGGCTGCCCCCGCCTCCACCGCACGCGGCAAGGGCAGCCGCGAGCAGCATCACTGCAATCCGTCTGGTCAACTTCATCATTTGGATTTCCTGTGGGTTTTCGATTGCGATCGCGTTCAGCGGACCGCGCTGCGGTCTGAAATCATCTTGGGCGTGATGAACACGAGCATTTCCTGCTTGTTCGTACTGCGCGAACGCGCCTTGAACAGGTTGCCGGCGATCGGGATGTCCCCGAGCAGCGGCACCTTGGTTTCCGTGTCGCTTTCAGTGAGCTCGAAGATGCCGCCGATGACCACCGTGCCGCCGTTCTCCACCAGCACCTGCGTCTTGATGTGCTTGGTGTTGATGGCGATGCCCGCCGCGGTGGTCTCGCCGCGGCTGTCCTTGTTGATGTCCAGGTCGAGCAGGATGTTGCCTTCCGGCGTGATCTGCGGCGTGACCTCGAGCTTGAGCGTCGCGCGGCGGAAAGCGACTGAAGTCGCGCCGCTGGAAGTTGCCTGCTGGTAGGGGAATTCCGTGCCCTGCTCGATCAGTGCCTTCTGGTTGTGGGCGGTGACGATACGCGGGCTCGACACCAGCTTGCCCTTGCCGTCCGCCTCGAGGGCCGTGAGCTCCAGGTTCAGGAAGCGGTTGGCGGCTGCGGAGAACAGCGAGATCGCCACCGCTGCGGGGCTGTAGCCGCCCTGGCCCGTGGCCGGCAGGTTGACGAAGCTCGTGTTCAAGGTGGTCGGGATGACGCTGCTTTCGCCGGTCTGGCCGGTCACGGCGTCGTAGCTGCCGCCGATCGAGACGCGGTTGTTGCCGCTCACCTGGTAGCCCGTGTCGCCGCCGCGGATGCCGCGCAGGTCGCTGCCGCCCAGGCGCACGCCCAGCGAGCGGCCGAAGGAATCGGAAGCTTCGACGATGCGCGCCTCAATCAGCACCTGGCGCACCGGGATGTCCAGCTTGGCGATCAGGTCACGCACGGCGTCCAGCCGCGACGCGATGTCGGTCACGAACACCTGGTTCGTGCGCGGCTCGGCGATGACGCTGCCGCGCGCCGTGATGATGCGGGCGGCACCGGTGCCGGAGCTGATCTGCGCCGCGATGTCGGCGGCCTTGGTGTAATTGAGCTGGAAGGCCTCGGTGCGCACGGGCTCCAGGCTCTGGATCTGCGCGCGCGACTCGAGGTCGAGCTTTTCCTTCGCCGCGATTTCATCCTTCGGCGCGATCCACAGCACGTTGCCGCTCTTGCGCATGCCCAGGCCCTTGGCCTGCAACACGATGTCCAGCGCCTGGTCCCAAGGCACGTCCTTCAGGCGCAGCGTGACCGATCCGGAAACCGAGTCGGATGTCACCACGTTGAAGTTCGTGAAGTCCGCGATCACCTGCAGCAGCGCGCGCACTTCGATGTTCTGGAAGTTCAGCGACAGCTTTTCGCCGCTGAAGCCCGGGCCCTGCGACAGGCGGTTCGGGTCGACCTTCTGCTGGCGCACTTCCACCACGAACTGGTTGTCGCTCTGGTAGGCGCTGTGCTCCCACAGGCCGCGCGGCTCGATCGTCACGCGCACGCGGTCGCCCACCTGCGTGGTCGTCACGGTTTGCACCGGGGTGCCGAAGTCGGTGACGTCCAGGCGCCGGCGCAGGCCCTCGGGCAGCGAGGACTTCAGGAATTCGACGATCAGGCTCTGGCCCTGCTGGCGGATGTCGACGCCGATCTGGTTGCTGGGCAGCCCGACGATGATGCGGGCCGAAGCGTCGGTGCCACGGCGGAAGTCGAGGTCGCGGATCGGCTGCACTTCGACGTTGCGGCTTTCGGCGAAGGCCGACTGCTGCGCGGGTGTCGGGGCGGCGGCCGTGGAGTTGTCGAAGACGACGATCAGCGACTTGCCCTGCAGCTGCGCGCGATAGCTCGACGCGGCCTTGAGGTTGACGACCAGGCGTGTGCGGTCACCGGCTTGCACCACGTTCACCGAGCGCACGTTGCCCTGGTTGATCTCGACGACGTTGCGGCCCAGGCCGTTGGTCGCGCCCGGCACGTCCAGCGCGATGCGCGCGGGGGCCTGGATGGAGAAGCCTGCGGGCACTGCGGCGAGCGGCTGCGAGAAGTCGACGCGGATGACCTCGACGCCTCCCTGGATCGAGCCCGTTATGGCTTCGACCGCGTTCTGCGCGCGTGCGGGAAGGGCCAGCGACGCGACGGCGAACGCGAACGCGAACGCCCATGCCTGCCTCCAGGTGATCTTCATGTTCTTGTTCATCTCGACCTCTCTTGCAGTTGCAATGTCGCCTGGCGCTCTGTCCATTCCCCGGCGGCGTCCTGCACGATCTCGCGCAGCACGATCTCGGTTTCACCGACCTTCAC
>VBAE01000123.1 GCA_005882415.1 Alphaproteobacteria bacterium
AAAAGAGCTTTACAACCCTAAGGCCTTCATCACTCACGCGGCATTGCTGGATCAGGCTTTCGCCCATTGTCCAATATTCCCCACTGCTGCCTCCCGTAGGAGTCTGGGCCGTGTCTCAGTCCCAGTGTGGCTGATCATCCTCTCAGACCAGCTAAGGATCGTCGCCTTGGTAGGCCTTTACCCCACCAACAAGCTAATCCTACGCGGGCTCATCCTTAGGCGATAAATCTTTGGACTTACGTCATTATCCGGTATTAGCTCAAGTTTCCCTGAGTTATTCCGAACCTAAGGGCAGATTCCCACGCGTTACGCACCCGTGCGCCACTAGACCCGAAGGTCTCGTTCGACTTGCATGTGTTAGGCATGCCGCCAGCGTTCGTTCTGAGCCAGAATCAAACTCTCATGTTGACGTTCGACCATCGGTGCCCGCGGGGGAAAACCCACGGACCTCCAAGGCCGAATTCAAGGAGCCGTTCCTGCACATCACATATACTGTGGATATGTAATGAGACATATGAAACGGGCATAGCTTTAACCGATCCTCCGAGGCCTTGAACTCCTCGGTGACCGGAGCCGCCGCCCACATGTCCCTTCATCTAAACCAACAATGTCAAAGAGCCGACGCGTCTCCATTCCCCTTTATCCGGGGCAACCGGGTTACCGATCGTTAAGAGACGCAAGCGGGAGAGGGCAATTGCCATGCCCCGCCGGTGGATGGCCATATATGGAGGCGATTTGCCGCCGTCAACAGCCTTTTTTCGAAACTTTACCGAAGCTGGAAGCCGGCGCCGGGCCGAAGCCCGAACCGATCCCCGCGAAGCAGCGGGCCCGGCGGCAATGCCGCTTGGCCCAGCGTCTTCACGCCAAGGAAGGTTTCGAAAGGGTTCGGCCCCCAAAGGAGCCGCTTCCCATCCGAGAGACCAAGATAGTCGGGAGAACCCGACCTTCAAGAGCCTCTATGCTCGATTTTCAAAGAGTTACCGGCATCTCAGCTGGCCGCTTGGGCCGTGTCCGCCGGTGAAGTCCATGTAGGGAGAGCGAACCCGCCCTGCAAGACCCAAATTTCGATTTTGTCGAAACTTTTCAGAAGGTTGGCTGCCGTGCTGGCCGCTCGCCGTCTGCCCGGCCCATATGTTCGCCACGACCCGCGCCGTCAACCCGATTCGTGAAATTTTTGGCAGATGCCCGTGCTTCCATGGTCATTTGGCCCTGCCGAACCAGGCCGGAACGCCCTCAGGATAAAGGATTTAAGGGACCGACCGGGCTCTCCGGGTTTTATTGATGCAAGTTGGGTCGGCGGGGGCTGAACCCGCCGAATCAGGCGCTCTGGATATAGGTTCGCATCGCCTCGGCCTCTTCTTCGATTCGGTTGATCCGGTAGGCGACGAGGTCGCCGATCGAGACGATTCCCGTGAGGCGCCCATTCTCGACCACCGGCAGATGGCGGATCCGGCGCTTGGTCATCTGGGACAGAGCGACGAGCGCCTGCACCTTGGGCTCGATGGTGATCGCGGGCGCGGTCATCACCTTAGCGACTGGCCAATCGAGAATCGCGGCCCCTTCCCTTCTCAGGCAATGGATGACGTCGCGTTCGGAGAGAATTCCGGCGACCTCGCCGCCTTCGATCACGACGATGGCGCCGATATGGCGTTCGGAAAGGGTGGCCACCGCCTCGCGGACGGGGGCGTCGGCGCCGATGCTCGCGACATCGCGGCCCTTGCGCTCGAGGATCGCGGCTATGGTCATCGCGCTTCTCCCGGTTTCGACTCGGCCTTTAGCTTTTCCGCGGGCGGCTTCCAATGGGGAGGCTTGATGATCGCCCCCGCTGCGGCCACATGGCGGACATGCCCAGCCACGATCCCGTCCCCGGACGCCGCGACCCGCGCCGGCTCGAGCGCGAGACCCGCGCCTGGCTTCGCTACCGGCGGATGATGAAGTGGATGGCGGCGGCTTCGGTCGCGGCGGCCCTGCTCGCGCTCCTTTATCTGAAGCTGAGCGGCGTGGAGATGGGGATCAATGTGATCATCGCCACCTCGGCCGGGGTCGGCCTGTCGGTGCTTCTCGGCACCGCCTTGATGGGCCTCGTATTCCTGAGCAACAGCGGCGGCCATGACGACGAAGCCGCCGGCGGGGGACAAGAGAAATGACGATCGAACGCGGCGAGCCGATCCTGCGGGTGGTGCCGAGGCCGGGCGACATCAACGCCAACGGGCATATCTTCGGCGGCTGGGTGCTCAGCCAGATGGACATCGCCGCGGGCATCGTCGCCTCGCGCCGGGCCAAGGGGCCGGTGGCCACGGTGGCGATCGAGGCGATGGAGTTCATCGCGCCGATCCTCCTCCACGACATCATCTCGGTCTATGCGACGATCGAGCGGACCGGGCGCACTTCGATGGGCATCCGAATCGAAGTCGTCGCCGCCCGCGACCGCGGCACGAAACAGGTGAAGGTGACGGAAGGCGTGTTCACCTTCGTCGCGCTGGACGAGGACAATCGGCCGAGGGCGCTCGAAGCGGAGTAAGCGCTCAGCCGTCGTCGTCGCCCTCATCGGGCGGCTCCGGCTTGGGCGGAAGCGGCTTCATCGTGTAGCGCAGGGTCGCGCGGCCGTTCGCCGGCACGCGCGCCAGCCACATCCGGCTGCCGTCCTTCAGGCCGAGCTTGTGGCTCGGCTTCACGATCTTGGCGTTCGCGTAATTGACGAGGCTGAGCTCGAGCGTGATCGGAAGCGCGCGGGCGTTGGATATCTCCACTTCGTAGACGCGGGGCCGGGGATGGTCGTCGTCCTCATCCTGCTCCTTCTCGTCCTTCTTGAGGACCCGGCGCTGGAGGATTTGGACGTCGGGGCTTTCGCCGACCTCGAATTCGACCTTCTCACCGACGGCGCGGTCGCGCATCGGCGTTTCGGCGGCGAGCATCATCGTACCCCCGGCAGGCTCGAAGACCGCGACGTTCCCCTCCGGCAGGGGCAGGCCGAGGCCCTTCTCGCGCGTGTTCCAGACGCGCAGCAGGATTCCCGCGGGCGTCGGCTCGTCCTCGCCGCCGGCGCGGAGCGTCGCGCCGTAGATCCGCTCGTACGGAACCTTGGAGCGGCTGAGCAGGGCGACCTGCTTCTGGGCGTGGGCGGCGACCGTCACCGGGATCGGGATCCGGTAGAGCTTCAAGTCGCCGAGATCCTCCTGCTCAGCCGAGATGACGGTGACGGGCGAGGAGGATGAGAGATTCGGGTTGCGAATTCTGGATCCGGTAACGACGATGTCGGCGCCGCCCTGCTCGTAATATTCCTCGCCGCCGACGCTCTGCACCGGCACCGTATAGGGGATGTCGCTCGTCGTCCCTTGCGGCCAGCATCGAAGAGAAATCTCGGACGAGACCGGCGCCGGCTCCGAATCGCCCTCCTCTACCTTGTTCGGCTCCCCGGCAATGGCGTTGGCGTGGGCGTCGACGAAGCTCTCGTCATTGCTGTTGGCGAGAGTCAGCCAGGCGAACAGGTCGAGCGTCTTCCCATCCGGCGCGAGGTTGGCGACGTAGCTCGCCTGCCAGTCGAAGCCGGTGGCGAGATAGGAGAGTCGGACCGTCGCCGTCGTCGCCGCGCGGGTGGTGGTGGAGACGGCAAGGGTCGGCTTGTCCGAAAGACCTTCGGGAATTTGGTCGTAGAGGAGGGTCTCGGGGACACCGGTGCAGCGCAGCGCCTCGAATCCTTCCGCCGTCTGAAGGACGATTCCATTGGGGCCGGAGCGGATGACCGCGTCCGCCTCGGTCACCTTGCCGGTCCGCCGGTTCGTTCGGCGGATATGGACCCGCCGCCCCAGCGCCGCGTCGACCAGGGTGCCGGGCGAGATCAGCCGGGCGTCGCGAGTCTTCTCGCCGACTCCGCCCGGAAGGCCGCTGACGATGGCGCTTACCGGAACGATTCCGCCGGCGACGCCTTCGAAGCGGATCACGCTCTCCCCGGCGGGCAGGCGCAGGGTGCGGGTCTCTGTGATCAGGGCATAGCCTTCGAGCCAGTCGAGGTCGAACTCGGAGTCGCGGCGGTCGGGATTGCGGTAGACGGTGACCGACGCCGCCTCCGGCCCCGGCGAGACGACGAGCGGCTGAGCCGCCGCGGGCACTCCCGCGGCGAGCAGCAGCAAGGCGAGCGCGAGGCCGCCGCGGCGCATGGTCAGTAGCGCGTGTCGAAGGTTGCGGTGACGGTCGCCTCGCCATTGGCCGGAACCGGCACGTGCCAGATAATGCCGTCGGAGGAGAAGCGCTCGCTCTTCAGGCTCTCCTCGGCGATTCGGGTGTCCTCCCAGCCCCAGTCGAGCCCGGCCTGGCTAAGGTCGACGGTGACCGCCTGCGGCCGCGCATTGGTCAAGGTGTAGCGCATCGTCGTCCGCCAGCGCTTCTCGCCCACCTTCTCCCGTTTCTCGACCACCGCCTTCACCTTGACGTCCGATCCTATTCTCGCCGATGAATTGCGGGTCGCCGCGCCGGTCCTTCACGTAGACCCGAACCGTTCCGGCCGGCAGCTGGTCGCCGAGGCCGCCCGAGCTGTTGTTGAATCTGAGCACGGTGTCGACGCTGCGCGGATCGGCCAATGTTTCGAGCCATGAGGCGCGATATTCATAGGCCTTGCGCGCCGGCGCGCCCTGGACGTCGAGGAAGCTCACCTGCTTGGTCTGGGCATTGGCGATCGTGGTTCGCCGCTCGAGCGGGTAGAGATAATAATCGCCGAGCCGCTCCCGGGTCCCGCTCTCCGTCCCCGCGCGCCGGAGATTGGCCGAATCGCCCCGCTCGTAGCCGCCGTAATTCTGTCCGCTCGGCGATCCGGCGACCATGACCACCTTGGCGTTCTCGAAACCGGTTCCGGTCGAATTGCTGAGCGTGATCCAGCCCTGGACGTCGATCTTCCCCGCCGCCTCGTCGAAGGCCGCGACATAATCGGCCTGCCAGCCCAGCCCCTTGGTGAGGTAGGTGAGCCGGGCCGGCCGGATGCCGGCGCGGCTGCTCTCGACGCTGACCGACAAGGTCGGGCGGGCGCGAAGGTTCGGCGGGACCTGGTCGAAGATGACCCGGACCGGCAGGCCGTCGTCGCGAAGCACCTCGATCCGGCTGCCGATCTGGAGCACCACCCCGCCATTGGCGGCCAGGACCTTCGCCTGTTCGCGGGTCTCGCCGCCGGTGGCGGGGTTGATCCGGACGATCGTCACGACCTTGCCGACCGCCTTTTCCATGAGCTTGCCGGGAGACAGGAGATCATAGTCGAAATTCTGCTCGACGATGCCGGTGTCGGGGGAGGCGAAGGAGACGGTGTCGGCCCTGATCTGAGCCGACACGTCCGGGAATTCCTGCCGCGAAAGGCCGGCGGGGATGGCTAGCTGCCGCGTGTCCTGCACGAGGGCGAGATCGTTATTGTAGATGGTGATGGCGACGTCGCCCTGCGCCGACGGGCCGACCGGCGAGATCGGCCGGGCGGCGGGCGGCTGCGCCGCGGCGGGCGCGGCGAGCAGAAGCAGCGGAAGCAGGCAGCGCATGATTTGTCCCTCTTTGTGCGTGGCAGGCTGTGCCATCGCGGCGGCCCCGTCAACGGATTG
>VBAE01000124.1:0-4411 GCA_005882415.1 Alphaproteobacteria bacterium
CGCCAATTACATCCTCCGCCGGATGGAGGATCTTCTCGACGCCCCCTTTGGCGACAGCGGCCCGTGCATGCACGAAGCCCTGTTCAGCGACAAAGGCTTCGCCGGCGGCCTCACCACCCTCGATCTCGCCAAGGGCCTGATCGACGAGGGCTTCCACCCGATGACCATGTATTTCCCGCTGGTCGTCCACGGCGCGATGCTGGTCGAGCCGACCGAGACCGAATCGAAGGCGGCGCTCGATCAGTTCATCGGCGCGCTGCGCTCGGTCGCGGAAAGGGCCAAGGCCGGCGACGAGACCCTCAAGGCCGCCCCCATCTACGCCCCCCGCCGCCGCCTCGACGAGACCCAGGCGGCGCGAAAGCCGGTGCTGGTCTGGAAGGAACCCGCCCAGGCCGAAGCGGCCGAATAGGATGAACGCAGGGGACAATCCGCACCCGTGGATCAGCTACGGCATTGCCGGGGTGGTGATCCTGATCGTCATGGCCATTCGCTTGCGGAGAGCCGGGGTCGCCCGGCCGCTCAAGCTCGGCCAGCTGCTGATCGTTCCCGCCGTCTACGCCGTATTGGCGACGGTCATGTTCGTGACCGCCCCGCCGACGGGCCTGGGCTGGCTGCTCTGCGTCGCGACTCTGGCCATCGGTGCCGCGGCCGGCTGGCAGCGCGGCCGGATGATCCGGATCGACGTCCATCCGGAGAATCACACGCTCAGCGCCACCCAATCGCCCTTCGCCGTCTTCTTCATCCTCGCCCTCGTTCTGGTCCGCTCCGGCCTACGGGCGGCGCTCCAGGGTGGGGAAGGGGGCTTGCTGGACGCGGCCACGCTCACGGACATGCTGATCGCCTTCGCGCTCGGCCTGCTCGCGGTCCAGCGGCTCGAAATGTATCTCCGCGCCCGGCGGCTGCTCGCGGCGGCGCGCCGGGCTTGAGGCGCTAGGCCCCTTATTCCGCCGGCCGCGGCTCGGCCTCGGACGCCGGCGGAGCTTCCTCCGCCACTTCCGCCTCATTTTGCTCGAAGGGCAGGGGCTCGTAATATTCCTCCGCTTCCGGCTCTTTGTTGCGGCCGAACAGCTTGCGGAACCAGGCGCCGGCGCCGCCGAACAGGGCGAGGATCAGGATCAGGAACTTCTTGCCGAAGGCGAGGATGATTCCGATCAGCCCGAGCTTCTGGGCGACCGCGACTCCGGCCCCCGCCGCGATCAGCCCGCCAATCCCATATTCCGCCTTCTTGTCGATCCCGGCCTGGTAGTCGGCGTAGCGGGCGCCGGGCGTGAACTCCGCCGAGGCGGCGAACTTCTTCGCTGCCGCGCGGGTGGAGTCTAGCGCGGACATGCCGGTGACCATGTTCAGGCTCAGGACGCCGTTCCGCCCGAGCAGCCGAACGTCGTAATTGAGCGAGTTCTCCACCCCCGCCGACTGCATGTTGCGCGCCCAGACGACGGAATGACTGTTCCGATCGTAAGCCGGCGGCTGCGCCCAGCCGACCAGGTGCATCTCGGGATAGCCGGCTTCGCGCCGGGCCGGATTGCTCTCTTCCATGCCTTGCTTGAGGTCGGTGAGCAGGGCGTTGTAATCGGTGCTGGCCGCGTCCCTGTCGCTGACCCAGCCCGAGGGATCGTAGGTGATCACAGCGCCCCAGACGTCGTCGAGGAAGGTGCTTCCGGCGGGGAAGACGATCCCCATCGTACCTTCGCCCATCTCCGGGGGATTGCCCCAGCCCTCGACGATCACCCGCTTCGCCTCGTCGGCGGGCAGATAGTAATAATCCTTGCCGAGGTGCAGCGTTGCGGACGCTCCGGGCAGCTTGACCTCGCCGGTCACAGGGTGGAGCGATTTGAGCAAGGCGAGCATTTGCTCCTTGCGCGCCTGGTCGGCCGGCGCTTGCGAAGCGGCCGGTACAGCGATGAACAGGCCCGCGAGCAGAAGCGCGAGCCGAACGAAGAAATGCATCAAATATCCCCCTGTGTCCCCGCGCCGTAACCTGCACATAAGCAGCGGAGGAACAAGCGGAAAATGAGGAAGAGGCAATGACCGCACGAACCGCCCCCGCCGCCGCGCGCAACCGCGACCCGATCGCTTCGGTGCTTCGCGACGTGCTCCCCGAGCGCGGCACGGTGCTGGAAGTGGCGAGCGGCACCGGCGAGCATGCGGTCCACTTCGCCCGCGCCTTTCCGGAGCTGCTCTGGCAGCCCAGCGACCGCGACGAGGACGCTCTCGCCTCCATCTCGGCGTGGCGGGATGAGGCGCGGCTTCCGAACCTGCTCGATCCCCTCGAACTGGACGCGGCGGAGGAGGAATGGCCCTTGGTGCGAGCCGACGCGATCCTCTGCATCAACATGGTCCACATCAGCCCCTGGGCGGCGACGGAGGGCCTGATGCGCGGCGCGGAAGCCGTGCTCCGCACCCCGGGCGCCCCGCTGATCCTCTACGGCCCCTACCGCCGCTCCGAAGTCCCGACCGCCCCGAGCAACGAGGCCTTCGACTCCTCGCTCAAGTCCCGCAAACCCGAATGGGGCCTGCGCGACGTCGCCGACGTCCGGCGCGAGGCGGAGGGCAGGGGCCTCCACTTCGACCGCCTGGCCGAGCTCCCCGCCAATAACATCGTCCTCGTCTTCCGCCGTGGCTAGCGGCCCAGCTCGAGCCGCCGCCCGGTCTCGAAATCGTCGCCAAGCAGCGCGACGATCGCCTCCGCCACAGCGCTCGGCGGCTTGAGCGCCGCCTGGTCCTCACCGGGAAAGGCGCGGGCGCGCATCTTGGTCGCGGTGGCGCCGGGATCGACGATGGCGACCTTGAGCGGCGCGAGGTTCCGCACCTCCTCGCCATAGCTCAGCACCAAAGTCTCGAGCGCGGCCTTGGACGCCCCATACGCGCCCCAGAAGGGACGGGGGTCGGCGCCGACGCTGGAGGTGACCGCCAGCAGCCGCCCCGCCGCGCTCCGGCGCAGCAGCGGATCGAAGGCGGCGATCAGCGCCTGCTGGGCCAGGACATTGAGGGTCAGCAATTTGCCGAATTCCTGCCCGTCGATCTGCGGCACCGGGGTCAGCGAGCCCAGCATCGCCGCGTTCAGCACCAGCACGTCGAGCGCATTCCACCGCCCGCCGATCGCCGAGGCGAGCTTCGCGATACTGTCGCTCTCGGTAAGGTCCAGCGGAGCGATCGTAGCGCTCCCGCCGGCGGCATGGATCCGCTCCTCCACGCCCTCCAGATCCGCCGCCGTCCGCGCCGTCAGCACGACATGCGCCCCAGCCGCCGCGAGCCCTTCCGCGGTCGCAGCCCCAATCCCCCGGCTCGCCCCTGTTACCAGAGCCAGCCGTCCATCTAGAAAATTAGCCATGGCGTCGCTCGACACGAACGGATTGTGGCTGTCAACCGGAGCCGGAGGGCGCGAGCCTAAGCGTAGCGCTCCGCGATCAGTGCGAACTGGTCGGGTTCCTCATGCTCCTCATGGTCGGTGAGGTGCGTGGGGTAGGCGCCGGTGAAGCAGGCGTCGCAATATTGCGGCTGGGCGTCCTCGCGCAGATCCTCGCCCAATGCCCGGTAGAGGCCGTCGATCGAGAGGAAGGCGAGGCTGTCGGCATTGATATAGTCGCTCATCTCGGCGACGTTCATCTGCGCGGCGAGCAGCTTGGCGCGCTCGGGCGTGTCGACCCCGTAGAAGCAGCTGTGCCGGGTCGGCGGGCTGGCGATCCGCATATGGACCTCGCGCGCGCCGGCATCGCGGAGCATCTGGACGATCTTCAAACTGGTCGTGCCGCGGACGATCGAATCGTCGATCAGCACCAGGCGCTTGCCGGCGATCAAAGCGCTGTTGGCATTGTGCTTCAGCTTCACGCCCAAATGGCGGACCTGGTCGCTCGGCTGGATGAAGGTCCGCCCGACATAATGCGAGCGGATAATCCCGAGCTCGAACGGGATGCCGCTTTCCTGCGCATAGCCGATCGCCGCCGGAACGCCCGAATCGGGCACCGGAACGACGAAATCGGCGTCGATCGGGTTTTCCCGCGCCAGTTCCGCCCCGATCTGCTTGCGCACCGTATAGACGGAAGCCCCGTCCACGATGCTGTCCGGCCGAGCGAAATAGACATGCTCGAAGATGCACGGCCGAGGCCTGACCGGCGCGAACGGCCGGTGCGAGCGCACCCCGCGCTCGGAGACGATGATCAGCTCGCCGGGTTCGACCGAGCGGATATAGGTCGCGCCGACGACGTCCAGTGCGACGGTTTCGGAAGCGAAGATATAGGCGTCGCCGAGCCGTCCCATCACCAGCGGGCGGATGCCGAGCGGGTCGCGGCAGGCGATCATCCCCTCCGCGGTCAGGCAGACCAGCGAATAGGCCCCCTCTACCTGCTTCAGCGCATCGATGAACCGGTCGATCAGCGTCCGATAGGCCGAGGTCGCGACGAGGTGGATGATC
>VBAE01000124.1:4443-6720 GCA_005882415.1 Alphaproteobacteria bacterium
ATGCGCCACCGCGAAGCCGCCCGAGGCGAGCTCGGCGAACAAAGGCTGGACGTTCCGAAGCGCCGTCTCGCCGGTGGTCGAATAGCGGACATGGCCGATCGCGGCCTGGCCCGCCAAGCGCCGGATGATGTCGTCCTTGTCGAAATTGCCGGCGACATGGCCCATTCCGCGGTGGGAATGGAACATCCGCCCGTCGAAGCTGGTGATTCCGGCGGCTTCCTGGCCGCGGTGCTGGAGCGCGTGGAGGCCGAGCGCGGCGATCGCGGACGCCGTGTCGGCGCCCCAGATCCCGAATACGCCGCATTCCTCGCGCAGCTTGTCGTCGTCGAACGGATTGGTCGTCAGCATGCCTTAACCCCGTGCCCCCGGCCCGCGCCCAGCAGTCTCGCCCCGCGCCATATAGGGAGGGACTGGCCGCTTGTCGCGCCCGCGGTGAAAATTTGATGTGGATTATGGAACGGCTTGTCCGATAGCCCCTTGTGAATGAACCTTGCCGGAACGGGAGAGCGACGGTGAAGAAGTCCCTGATCATCCTCGCTTTGGTCGGCGGCTGCGGCGCCTCCGACCGCGATTCGGCCAACGCCGTCCAGGGGAACGTGGCCTCGGCCACGCCGGTGGAAGCATCCTCCAGCCCGCTCGCCGGCCTTTACCAGAGCGGCTCCGACGACCGCCCCAACCAGCTCTGCATCCTGCCCAAGGCCGGCAAGGACCAGTTCGCCCTGCTCGTCTGGGGCTCGAACATGAAGAGCTGCTCGGGCGCCGGCACGGTGACCAAGCAGGGCGACAGCCTCCGCCTCCAGATGACCGGCGATTCGCAATGCACCTTCGACGCGAAGCTGGAGGGCGGAAAGATCGTCATGCCCGACACCCTCCCGTCCGGCTGCTCTTACTATTGCGCGGAAGGCGCCCACCTCACCGGCGCCACCCTCACCCGCATCGGCGGCCCCGACGCCGCGCGCAAGGCCAAGGACTTCGTCGGCGAACCGCTGTGCGACTGACGGGTGTGGGGCGCCGAGGCGCCCCACACCCTTCATCCCGGGCTTGACCCGGGATCCATGAACACAGGTCAGCGAGAGCCACCATCGATCCGTGTTCATGGACTCCGGGTCAAGCCCGGAGTGACGAAGGGGGGGCGAGGCCGTCCGTACCAAAACCCGTCATGCCGGACTTGATCCGGCATCCATGAACACAGGTCAGCGAGAACTCGCCCCGATCCGTGTTCGGTCCCGGATCAAGTTCGGGACTGCGCTCGACTCCGCCTCGCTTGACGTTGACGTGAACGTAAACTACCCCGCGGCCATGCCCCAGACCGCGCTCCATTCCGATTTCGACTCTCCCGAATCGGGCGGCAAGACCTATTCGATCAGCGACCTGTGCGAGGAATTCTCGGTCACGCCCCGCGCGCTTCGCTTCTACGAGGACGAGGGCCTGATCGCCCCCCACCGCCAGGGCCTCTCGCGCATCTACGGGTGGCGCGACCGCGCCCGCCTCGCCTGGATCCTGCGCGGCAAGCGCGTCGGCTTCAGTCTCGCCGAGATCCGCGAGATGATCGACCTCTACGACGCCGGCGACGGCCGCGCATCGCAGCGCCGGGTCACCCTTGAGAAATGCCGCGGCAGGGTCGACGCGCTCAAAAAGCAGCGCATCGACATCGACGCCACGATCGACGAGCTCGAAAGCTTCATCTCCATGGTCGAAGCCGCCGAAAAATAAGAGGGACTGCCATGCCGACTTACACCGCTCCGGTGCGCGAGACGCGCTACGTGCTCGACCACATCCTCGGCCTGGAGCGTTATTCGAACCTCCCCGGCTTCGAGAATGCCACCCCGGACATGGTCGAGGCGATCCTCACCGAAGGCGGCCGCTTCGCCGCGGAGGTGCTCGCCCCCCTCAATCGCATCGGCGACGAGCATGGCTGCGTCCGCCACGACGACGGTTCGGTCTCCACCCCGCCGGGCTTCAAGGACGCCTGGGACCAGTTCGTGGCCGGCGGCTGGACCACCCTTTCTGCCCCCGAGGAGTTCGGTGGCCAAGGCCTTCCCCAGGTCGTCGGCACCGCAATCGCCGAATATCTCCTCTCCGCCAACCAGGCGTTCGAAATGTATCACGGCCTCACCCAGGGCGCGATCGCCTCGATCCTCACCAAGGGCTCGGACGAGCAGAAGGCGAAATACCTTCCCAACATGGTCTCCGGCCGCTGGACCGGGACGATGAACCTGACCGAACCGCATTGCGGCACCGATCTCGGCCTGCTCCGCACCAAAGCGGACCCGCAGC